>CALYAQ010000095.1 GCA_944393615.1 uncultured Clostridia bacterium | reverse complement strand
TTCTGTCAGCTTATCCGTCCAATGAGCCTTTATATCAAGTTCTTATTCATAGAGCCACGATTTCGCTATTGCTTCTGTTTACGCTCCAGTACTAGTTTACGCTTTTCAAGTCGCTATCGAGTTCGCGACAAATACGGCTCTTGGGACTTCCACCCTAGATTTATGACATGCCCGTCATACAGAAAAAAAATAGGGACAAGCCCTATTTCGTTAAAAAAGCATACCCTTATACAAATATGCCTTATTAATATATTATTCCTCTTCTTCTCCACTTCCAAATAATTCGTCAAACTTTATTTCTAATTCTTTTTGAACATCATAATTATATTCTTCACTTCTTTTTGCTTTTTTGCCACCTGCAGATATTATTTGTGGCATTTCATCATCTTCTTCATTCTCTAACTCTATAGAGAATTCTTGTTTTGGTTGTGGCTTTGGTTCATCTTCAAACACTATATTCGGTGTAGTTTTTGGCTGATTAAAGCTTTTAGCAACATTGTCCTCTTCTCTCATTAAAGGATTATATATCCTATATTCATCTCTTACAACATGTTGCATATCATTATGACTTATTTCACAAGCCTTTAATTCTTTACTAATTGGCTTAATAAAATAATAATATTTTTTTGCTTTTACTGGCTTAATACCTTTTACAAGTATTAATGCATAATCAGGGTTTAACCTCCTAATTTCATCCGCTGTCATAAGTGGTCTTGCCATTATTTGGTCTGAAATAGATTGACCTGATTTAATATTATCTTTATCCTTACTTATAGATACGCTATCTCTTACAATAGTTTTTTCTCCTAAAGCTTTAGAAAAATGCTCTGCTGTTTTTAATGAGTTACCACCCAAGAATAAATGTGTATCACAGTTTGCCATTATAGTTTCTGCTGCATCTCCATATAAATCTACTAATTGGTCAATTGTTTGAATAATAACACTAAAAGATATGTTTCTACTCCTACTAGTAGATATTTTCTTTTCAAAATCAGGTATTTTACCAATATTCGCAAACTCATCTAGCATAAATACTACCAATTCGTTTAATTTACCACCATTTGAATCTGCAAAATCATATAATTGTTGTATCATTTGTGCAAAGAAAATTGTAAGTAAAAAATTATATGCGCTATGACTGTCTGGTGGTATAACATATAGCACTGTTTTTTCCCTTCCCAATGCCTCAAAATCTATTGTATTACTACTAGTTACACCTTGTATCTCTTTTGAATCAAATTTGCCCAATTTTGATTGTAATGTACTTAATATACTTCCAAAAGTTTTATCTGATGCAATTTCTATTGATTGATAATTAATTCTTGCAGGATGGTTTGCCGGCAATTGTGACATAAGCTTATTTAGCAAGCTTTCTCCACCACCATTATTGGCAGCCCTTACCAAGTTAGCACAACTAGCTAATGATTGCTCTTCCTTAGGTCTTACAGCCAACAGATAATATATAAGTGATTTTAATAGTATTTCCGCCATATCTTCCCAAAAAGGGTCAGACTCTTTTGAATCAGATTGACCTTTTACTATTGTATTTGCAATAATATCAACATCTATCTCATTTCTAATATGCAATAATGGGTTATACGCATCACTAAATTCAGGTTTTACTAAATTTAATGTTTGTATTCTATATCCATTTTTCTTAAAAAAACCAGCAGTTCTATCATATAATTCGCCTTTAGGATCTGTAAAAACATAAGAACCTAATAACTGTGTAGCTGTTGGTATAACAAATGCAGCTGATTTACCAGAACCAGAACCACCGGCTACTAGAATATTTAGATTTCCTCTTCTATTTACAGGCAAAAAGTTTTTTTCTGCCAACACAAACCCTGAAGTTTTTGATAGCTCCTTATATTGTTCTCCATATCTTGCCCAATCACTTGAACCGTGCTCTATATCGTCATATTCTCGTTTATTTTTTGAACTATACCAAATACCAAGAACAACTATAGTATAAACTACCCAAAACATTTTTACCCAATTACTATATATAGCTTTATGTTCATCACTAAATGCTAGAGATAAACTTTCAAACGGATGAGATATCATTTCTTTAAAACCAGATATACCTCCAACGGCTACAGCTGGTATTACAAATATGGAAATTACTATCCCCACAAAAATTATAATTCCAATTGCAATTAAATATCTTTGTAATACACTTCTTTCCATTATTTATCCTCCACTCTTTCATCTTTAGTAGTTTTCGGTTTTCTAGTTTTTGGTTTCTCTACTGTTTTTATATTTGGTTTTGTTGATTTCTTTACGCTAGTAGAAACTTTCTTTTTTTCATTTAATTCTTTTGTTTTATTTATAGTACGATTTGGCACCTTTATCAATGTATTAGCAATTTCCTCTATTCCTTCTTTTGTAGGTTGTATAACCATTATACCCACATTTAAGTCTCCTCTATTGGCTTTAATTTTACCCGCCATGATTTTCCTCCTTTGTTTATGGTTTTAACTCTAGTGCTATATATGGTTTATATGGCATCATTTTACATTTACCTATTACCTCTCCTGACTCTTGGTCAATGTATAGCACAGGTTTAACCTCTTGTCCAGTTTCCACATCTATAATAGATATTGGACGCTTTAAATTGTTAGTATATTTAAAATCTCTATATACTACTTCTTTTTGTGTATTTAATATAGGTTCGTATTTAACTATATTAGGCTTATTAATAACTGATATTTCATTGTCCTTTAATATTGCAGAATTAATAACGACTTTATTTTTTCCCATAGTAAGCATTAAAACTGTAGTTTCTTCATTATTACCTTCTACAAAAAAAGTTTTCTTTTTCTTTCCGTCTTGTTCTTCTTCCAAATTATCTAACATTTGTAGAGTGTATACCTCTTCATCTTTGACGTAATCGTTCTCAATAGCAAATGCAATTGTTTTTAAACCATTTGGATCTAAAATACTAAATTCCTGCTTTTGTTCCATAAAACATCACCCACCAATCTATATTTTCTATTTAAGTATATATTTTATAGGTTAAATAGTCAATATTTTTTTTATATTTCTTGCAAACGAAAAATAATGCATAGATTATTATCATACACATTATTTTTTCTTTTTAGGGAGCAGGAACGTTACACTTCTGTTATGCTAGATGTAACATCGTAACACTTCTCACATTTTTTCTTTAATTCAGGGAAAATAGCAAAGTTAAATTTTGCGCTATTCATAATCGTATAATCTTGATTTAGCACCTCTACTTGTTTTTCAAAAGCAATACTTTTAGCACATTCGGCTTTTATCTCTTCTTTATCTTCTGCAATTTCGTATTCTTCTTTAATATAAATACCTCTTGATAAGTCATTAAGAATGTATATTCCCTTTTCTTCTAGCTCTATCCAATTAATTTGAGAATTACTGGCATAATCATATTCAAGCTCAAATATAGTTGTAATCACACAATACCCAAGTCTTGCAAAAGCTCTTGCCAACCCATCATCTAAAGGAAATAAATTGTTTAGAGCATTTCTTCCTTCTTCTGATTCTTTTTTAATTTGTTCAATTAAATACCGATAATCATTTGTATTATACATTTTTCTCTTCTCCTTTGTTAATATCACAAAAGATATAAACAATTAAATTAATTTGTATTATTATTTTATTATATTTTATAGAAAAAAGCAATTAAGAAAGAAAACATTTTCATTAATTTAGTAAATCATATTGAAATGTTGTACAAAAAATGGTAATTTATATTACGAAAGGAGTGATAATATGTTTTCTAAAAATATTAGAACTATATATTTGTATTTAGTATGTTTAATAACTTTATTTCTAGTTGTAGGTGGTATTATTTCTGCAATATACTCTACTGCAAATTTAATATTCCCAACAACATACTATTCAAATTATTACAACGAATTAAAATATGATGATAAGTATTTATCATTAACAGGCGCTGAAGCATTACAATACGAGCAACAATTTAAAGAACTATATGAAAAACAACATGAACAAGATATATTAAGAGAAAAAAATCGCAATATTAAAGATATAGTTTATTCTTTAGCTTTTGTAGTTGTAGCTCTACCTATATATGCATATAATTGGAAAAAAATTGAGCAAGAAAAAACTCTAGAAAAAAACGCAGAAAGTGTAGGTGAATAATATGGGAGGAATATTACTTATTGGTTTTTTAATACTAATACCAATAATTATATTGACTGCAATAATACTCTTGGTATCTAAAAAATCTGAAGAAAGTTTTTCTAAAAAAATCGATTCTATCTACAGTTATATAATATTGTTAATTTCTTTAGTCATGTTAATCGTTGGTTTTGTATTATTGATAACATCAATAACAGATTGGTTATTACCTACAAACAATACTACTCGGAATTAGATATTTACACGAACAATATATATCTATAATTGGTGCTATAGGTATAATTGTAGTTAGCATACCATTATTTATATATCATCAAAAAAGAATAAAAAACTAGAAAAAAAGTACAATGATTAACATTGTGCTTTTTTAATTTCTAGCAAAATTCATTCCATAATATCTTGCATTTCTTCCTAATTCTTCTTCTATTCTAAGTAACTGATTATACTTTGCCACTCTATCCGTTCTACAAGGAGCACCAATTTTTATTTGACCAGCATTTAAGCCAACTGCAATATCTGCTACTATCGTATCTTCAGTTTCTCCTGACCTATGAGATAGTATGGTTCCATAATTATGTCGTTTAGCATAATTTAGAGTTTGCATTGTTTGAGTTAATGTCCCTATTTGATTTGGCTTTATTAATATACTGTTAGCAATTCTTAACTTTATACCCTTGCTTAATCTTTGCACATTTGTAACAAACAAATCATCTCCAACCAATCTTATCCTATTACCAAGTTTTTCAGTAAGTAACTTCCACCCCTCAAAATCATCCTCTGCACACCCATCTTCAATTGAAACTATAGGGTATTTATCACATAAATACTCTAAGTAACTTACCATTTCTTGTGTAGTTTTAATTTCTTCAGTTTTCCAAAAATAGTAAGAATTTAATTTATTCATTTTTTTAGCTTTTTCATACATTTCAGTTGAAGCTACATCTAATGCTAGTACAAAGTCTTTACCATTTTCGTAACCCGCTTCTTGTACTGCTTTAGTTATATATATTAATGCATCTTCATCATTAGCAAGATTAGGCGCAAAACCACCTTCATCCCCCACTGCAACAATAAAGCCACTTGCTTTTAATATTTTCTTTAAACTATGGTAAACTTCTACTCCCATTCTTAAACCTTCTGAATACGTCTTGCTTATTGGTATTATCATGAATTCTTGTATACTTACAGAATTATTAGCATGTTTCCCTCCATTTAATATGTTCATCATTGGAACAGGTAAAACATTTGAATTTATTCCCCCAATATATTTATATATCGGTAACTCCAAACTTTTTGCAGTTGCTTTTGCTACAGATAAAGATACCCCCAATATAGCGTTTGCACCAATACTTGATTTATTATCTGTACCATCTATTTCCATTAGCATATTATCTATATTATGTTGTTCAAACGCATTTCTTCCTTTCAATTCCGGATATATTTCTTTTCTTACATTATTTACCGCCTTTAACACACCTTTTCCCATATATCTATCAGGATCATTATCTCTAAGTTCTACTGCCTCATATTTTCCTGTCGATGCACCAGACGGAACAGATGCTATGCCAACAGCCCCATTTTCTAATCTTGTTTCAACTTCTATTGTTGGATTACCTCTTGAATCTAATATTTCCCTTGCATAAATTTTTTCAATTTTAATCTTCATAAAAAAATCCTCCTATAAATATTATTCACAATATTTACAAGAGTATTCAACATCATTACTAAAAACACCTTGGAAAATGTATTATTTTCTTCTTTTTTCTTCAATTAATTTTTCAATTTTATTTTTCGTAAGTTTAGAAACTTTAAGAAAAACAAAAGAAAATATTAATGGTGTAATCGAAAATATACTTTCATATGGTAATATTCCTTTACTTATATATACCATTAGGAAAAATACAAGAAAATATATGCAAAGCATTAAAGATACAATATATACTGCTTTTTCATCTATTAGATTGCCTTTATTATTTAGGCACTCGTACCAATACCCCAAATATGTTACAGCATATAGCACTATAACTACAATTCCTAGCAGAAAATATATGCTTATTGACAATTGAGAGATAATCATAATGTATCACTTTTATGTTAAATATTATATACTAATTTATATCATATTTCAAGCAATTCACAAATTGTATAATAAATTTTTTAATTATTATTTTAGGTTAGAATATCCCATTATTCTTTATTTAATTCATTTTTATAAACTATTTTTATGGCTGGGGTAGTAGGATTCGAACCTACGAAATGTCGGAGTCAGAGTCCGATGCCTTACCACTTGGCGACACCCCAATATTTTCTATATGATTATATACCCTATTTTTGCCTTTGTCAATTTCATTTTAATTTTTGTTCTAATTCACTATATATTTTAATTAATATAGTATATACTATACTCTAGAAAGAAGGTATATTATGATAAAATTTGGCTGTGCAGGTAATCCCAACGATTTTTACAACAAAGGTAATAAAGCATCAGAACAAATGCCTAAATACTTATATGATTTAGGTCTTAACGCTTACGAATATCAATGTTCTAGAGGTGTTAGAGTAAGTTCTCAAAAATCATTAGACCTAAAAAAAGAAAGTGAAAAATATAACATTGCACTTTCAGTTCATGCACCATACTATATTAGCTTATCTACACAAGAAGAACAAAAAAAGACTGCAACAATTAAGTATATAGTAGACACAGCAACAGTTGCTAACCAAATGGGGGCAACAAGAATTGTTGTACATGCCGGTTCTTTACTAAATCTAGAAAGAGATTTTGCAGTAAATTGTGCTTGTGTTATGTTAAAAAAAGCCTTAATTCAATTAGACACACTGGGGCTAGGCCATATTCATATATGCCCCGAAACAATGGGAAAGCTAAATCAATTGGGAAATAGTAAAGAAATTATACAAATGTGTAAAATTGATAATAGACTAATTCCTACCATTGATTTTGGACATTTATACTGTAGAAGTTTAGGAAAACTTAAAAGCAAAGAAGATTGGAAAGAAGAATTACAGCACTATATTGATGAACTTGGTTTCGATAGAATGAAAAACTTTCATAGTCATTTTAGTAAAATGATATACACTGATAAAGGTGGAGAAAAAGCACACGTTACATTTGAATATGCAGATTGTGGACCTAACTTTGATGTTATTGCTCAAGTATTAAAAGAATTAAAATTAGAACCAACTATTATATGTGAATCTGCAGGAACACAAGGAATAGATGCTAAAACTATGAAAGAAATTTATTCAAGAATTTAAAAAAGAAGGAGAAATACAGTATAGTATACCCAATGAAATACTCTTTTTCAAGCGTCTTTCTATTTGGTATAGTATATAAATTCCTCCTTTTTTTATTTTAAAAACCCATTTATAATTTCTTGTTCAGCCTCTTTTTCTGTAAGTCCAAGTGTCATAAGTTTAGTCAACTGCTCTCCTGCAATTTTTCCAATTGCAGCTTCATGTATTAAATTCGCCTCCACATTATTTGCTATAATTTGTGGTATAGCAATAACCTTTGCCCCATCTTTTATAATTGCATCACATTCTACATGACCAAAACATTTTGAATCTCCTATAACTTTAGATTCAAATTGTTGTTCAGATTGTTCAGTTGCAACTGACCTTGATGTAACATGTGTACTAGCATTTTCTCCATTTAATTTAACTTCAAATACAGTCTTTGCATATTGCTTGTCATGTGTCATAATTTTTTCAGAAATTACTAAATTTGTATTTTCCATAAGTAATGCTTTAGTAGTTCTAATAGTTGAATCAACCCCTTTAATTTGTACTGTTTCCATTTCAAAATTACTACCAGATTTCATTTCGATTTGCGTCATAGGGTTTAATAATCTTTTACCTTTTCCAACACCTTGTCCATAATGCTTTTCTATATATTTTACCTTGGCGCCTTTTTCTAGGAAAAATCTATGTATTCCATTATGTTCAGAATCATTACACTCATCATTATGAATACCACACCCTGCTATTATATCAACATGTGCATTTTCCCCTATATAGAAATCATTGTAAACCACATCTTTTACGCCACTTTGTGTTATTATTACAGGAATGTGAACAATATCAAATTTTGTATTGGCCTTTACAAATATATCAATACCTTGGTTGCCTTCTTTTGTAACTATATTTATATTCTCAGTGATTTTCCTTTCAATACCTTTTCCATTTTTCCTTATATTATATGCCCCTTTATATTCTTCACTATCCGTTATTTTTTTTAATAATTCTTTATCTATTGTTTCCACTATTAGTTCCCCCCAATTTACAGCATTTAGGTTTATTTAATACCATATCTAGCATTTCTTCTTTTGTACCATATTCTTGTATTTTTCCATTATTTACAAGTATAATCTCATCTGCAATATTTAATATTTTTTCTTGATGAGAAATAATTAATGTTGTACCTTTCGTTGTTTTTCTCATTTCTTCAAAAACATTTATTAAATTATTAAAACTCCACAAATCTATTCCCGCTTCAGGTTCGTCAAATATAGTTAGTTGCGAATTTCTTACAGATACAGTTGCAATTTCAATTCTTTTTAGCTCTCCACCAGATAGAGAACTATTAACTTCTCTATCAATATATTCTTTAGCGCATAGACCTACTTTTGATAAAATTTCACAAGCCTCCGCCTTTTTTATATCCTTACCAACAGATAAACGTATTAAATCATAAACTGTTATACCTTTAAATTTAATAGGTGCTTGAAAAGCAAAGCCAATTCCTATATTAGCTCTTTGGTTTATACTCAATTTAGTAATATCCTTACCATTAAATATTATCTTTCCTTTATCTTGTTTTTCTATCCCCATTATTATTTTTGCTAATGTCGATTTTCCCGAACCATTTGGTCCAGTTATTACTATAAATTTATTTGTATCAATTCTTAAATTTATATTGTCTAGTATCTTTTTATTATCTCTTGTAAAACATATATTTTTTAATTCTAGCATTTTAACGCTCCTTTATTTTAATCTTTCTCAAATATTAAAGTAATTATACACTAAAAGAATTTTTTTTTCAATAGAAAAAAAGTATAGTTATGAAAGAAAAACAACAAAAAATATATAAAAAAAAATAAAGTACAAAAAGCACTTTATTTTCAATAAAATTTTTCTACCTCATAGCCTCTTCTACTGCAACTGCAACTGCTACTGTAGCACCAACCATAGGGTTATTTCCCATTCCTATAAAGCCCATCATTTCTACGTGTGCTGGTACAGAAGAAGAACCTGCAAATTGTGCATCCGAATGCATTCTTCCCATTGTATCCGTCATACCATAAGACGCTGGACCTGCTGCCATATTATCAGGATGTAACGTTCTTCCTGTTCCACCACCTGATGCAACAGAAAAATACTTCTTACCTTTTTCGTAACATTCTTTTTTATATGTTCCTGCTACTGGATGTTGAAATCTTGTTGGGTTAGTCGAATTACCAGTTATAGATACATCAACATCTTCGTTATGCATTATTGCTACACCCTCTCTTACATCATTCGCACCATAACACCTAACTTCTGCTCTTTGACTCTGGGAATATTTTATCTCTTCAACTATCTTTAATTTTCCAGTCAAATAGTCAAAATCAGTTTTTACATACGTAAAACCATTTATACGTGATATAATTTGTGCTGCATCTTTTCCTAGTCCATTTAGTATTACTCTTAAAGGTTCTTTTCTCACTTTATTTGCAGATTTTGCAATACCTATTGCACCTTCTGCAGCCGCAAAAGATTCATGCCCTGCTAAAAATGCAAAACATTTAGTTTCTTCTGTCAGTAACATTGATGCTAGATTACCATGTCCAATTCCTACTTTTCTATCATCAGCAACTGAACCCGGTATACAAAAAGCCTGCAAACCTTCACCTATTGCCTTTGCTACATCGGCTGCTTTTACGCAACCTTTTTTTATTGCAATTGCTGCACCTACAATATATGCCCAAGTAGCGTTCTCAAAACAAATAGGTTGAATTTCCTTTACTATTTCATCTGGTTTTATTCCTTTTTCCAAGCATATATTTTTTGCTTCTTCTAAATCATTTATACCATAGCTATTTAACACTGGAATTATCTGATTTATTCTTCTTTCATAATTTTCAAATAGTGCCATAAAATATTCTCCTCCTATTCTTCCCTTGGGTCAATTACTTTAACCGCTTCGTCAAATCTTCCATATTGACCACTTGCTTTTTCTATTGCCTCTAAAGGTGGAATTCCCTTTTTTATATTCTCCATCATTTTACCCAAATTAACATACTTGTACCCTATAATTTCGTTATATTCATTAAGTCCTATATCTGTAATATATCCTTCTGTTAGCTCTAGATATCTAGGGCCTTTTAAATTTGTAGAATAAATTGTTCCCACTTGACTTCTATGACCTTTTCCCAAATCTTCCAAACCAGCACCTATTGTTAAACCTCCTTCTGAAAATGCAGATTGTGTTCTTCCATAAACAATTTGTAAAAACAGCTCTCTCATTGCAGTGTTTATAGCATCGCAAACCAAATCTGTGTTTAAAGCTTCTAATATGGTTTTTCCAACTAATATTTCGCCTGCCATTGCTGCTGAATGCGTCATTCCTGAACATCCTAATGTTTCAACTAATGCCTCTTGAATTATTCCTTCCTTTACATTTAATGTTAACTTACATGCCCCTTGTTGTGGTGCACACCAACCTATACCATGAGTTAACCCTGATATATCTTTTATTTCTTTCGCTTGTATCCATTTTCCTTCTTCTGGAATTGGAGCAGGTCCATGATTTGCACCTTTTGCTACTGGACACATTTTTTCTACTTCTTCTGAATACTTCATATATTAACACCTCTATCTTTAAAATTTCATAACTAGAATATATCACAAAGGTTTGTAAAATACAAGAAAATATATTTTTTTTAAAAATCTTCATCAAGTAAAAAGTCTATAATATTTTTATGAATAATTCCATTATGTGAGAAATCTACTTTATCTAATGATATAACATATTTAGAGTAATTATCCTTTATAGGTTCGAAAGCATCAAACTCTCTTTTTATAACAGATTCATCTGCTAATAAGTATGCAACTTGTATATATTTTGTTTCATTATCTTTTATAGCAATAAAATCAACTTCTCCCTTTTTTGTTTTACCAATATTTACATTATACCCTTTAATAATCAAATCATTATATATTGCATTTTCTATTGCAAAAGATTTATTAACATGGAAATTATTATTCCTTATTTGTCCAATTCCCAAATCAGTCATATAATATTTATTTAGTGTTTTTAATATTGCCTTACCATGTATATCATATCTATATATCTTTTTAATTATCAATGCTTTTGTTAAAGCATCTAAATAACTATATAAAGTTAAAGTTGATATTTCTCTTCCTTCGCTTTTCAAAAAGTTTACAATATTTTTAGCAGAAAATTCTCTTCCGGTTGTATCGACTATATATTGAACAATCAAATTGAAAAGTGCAACATCTTTTAACCCCAATCTAGCAACAACATCTCGTAATATTATAGAGTCAAAAACACTACTTAGATAATATTTTATGTTATCTTCATTTGTAAATTCTAATCTATTCGGTAACCCTCCCCATTTAATATAATCCCAAAAAGTTGCATCGTCATAAGGGTCTTTTTTGCTTAATTCTATATACTCTCTATAGCTCAAAGGATTTATTTCAAAGCTAACATATCTTCCTGACAAAACTGTTGAAAGTTCGTTTGATAAAAGCTTACTATTAGACCCAGTTATAAATATACTAACATTTAGTGATGCCCTTAATGAATTAATAACTTTTTCGAATTTGTCAACACTTTGTATTTCATCTAAAAAAATATAATACATCTTTTTATCTTCTATTTTTTCTTTAATATATTTATTTAGCTCTTTATAGTCTTTTAGTTCTTCATACTCAATAAATTCAAAATTAACATATATAATATGCTTATCGTCAATACCTTTTTGTCGTATCTCTTCCATTATTTGTTGTAATATTACAGACTTTCCACATCTTCTTATTCCAACCAATATCTTAATAAGGTTAGTATTGTAAAAACCTCTAATTTTTGATAAATATTTTTCTCTTTTTAACATTTTTATCACCTATATATATTATACAAGTCATTTTACCGTTTGTCAAGTTATTTTATCCTATTAAAATAACTTTTGTTTTTTAAAATTTGTTTTAATTTAATAAAATAACTTTAATTTAAAAAGTACAGCTAATATATCTTCTTGATAAAACCAAGCAATCTAATATTTTCTTAAATTGTATATTTACTATATAGATTGTTTTTATTTCTACGAAAAAAAAGAAGTAAACTAATATATATTTTAAAGTTTACTTCTTTTGCTTATACCTCTACATATAATTTACAACAACAATTTTTATCTTTTAAAAACTTGTTGCAAGGACATAATGTAGTTTCATCTTCTTTTATTTGACAAGGACAATGACCATTTTTCTTAAATAAACCTTCCATTATTTTTTGAACATGTTCTTTGTCTGGGTTTAACCTATAATTCTCCATATATTTCACCTACTTTACTTTCAAATTCGTATGTATTATTTTGTTACATTCTTGTTGAATATTTTTCAACTCTTCCTCTGTATATTGTTCTTTAGAAGTCGCAGAACCCACAGGATAGTATTGTTGAATTGTATAGTTCTCAATTCCCATATCCTTTAAAAATCTAGCTATTTTGGTACAATCTTCTAATTTAACATACTGTGGAAAAAGAGTTGTCCTAATTTGATATTGCTTGTTATTTTTCATTGCTATTTGTATTGTTTTAATTATATCTTCCACATTTACCTTAGTATTACAAATATCATTGTATTTTTCAAAACTAGTTTTTATATCAATTCCCAAATACGATATTTCTTCTATGTTACTTTCAACAACATTAGGATTACTACCATTTGTATGTATTCCTATTGTAAATCCATTTAAGTATAGCTTTTGTACAATATTTGTAAACTCTGCACTACAAGTACATTCTCCTCCACTTAAAATAACATGTGATATCATATCTTTACGTTCTAATAATTTAGGCAATATCTCTAATTCAAAATCAATTGTATTTAATTTACTCAATTCCTTGTTATAGCAAAATTCACAATTAAAATTACAGCCTTCAAAAAATATTACACTGGCTACATTATTAGGATAATCAATCATACTAGTCCATATTACTTGTTTTATCATAGATTGTTACCTAATATAGCTTTTGTTAAATCAGCTACATTTCCACCAAATAACTGGTTGTTTATTTCAACAGCTGGTGTTGTTTCAATATCGTTCATTATCATTTTTGCCTTTGCCGAATATGATTGATTAACATCTAACTCTGTATATTGTATATTATTTTGTTTTAAAACGTTTTTTAATTCTAAACAATTTGGGCAATTGTCTTGTGTATAAATTGTAAACATATTTTTCTACCTCCTACATAATCCCTTCTCTTTTTCTATCTTTAAGTTATGCCCTTTTTGAAGAGTTAAACTTATCAACAAATACATAATATCCTGTAATTCTAGTTAGTCCCCTTACATTCTCGCTTCCACATGAAGGGCAAGTATCTTGCAAGCCATTATGTTTTTTATTACAATCTTTACAAATTGTATATTCAGGTGATAATACCCATTGTACACATTTTGTTTTATACCATGTTTTTTCTAACAAATCATATATTGCCATAGGGTCTGGCATAAACTCTCCACCCCATATATGAATCATACTTCCTGCTTCTACTAATGAATGGAATTTTGACTGTTTCATCAATCTTGTAATATAGTCAACATCACTATCAGCTGCAAAATGTATTGAATTAGAATAATATACCCCAAACTCATTTTCTTTATGATATGCTTTTTCTCCGTAATGTTTAATATCAAGTTTAGCAAATCTACCTGCTGTACTTTCAGCTGGTGTTTCTTCTAGTTTAATTGCAATATTATATTTTTTAGAATATTCTTTTAATTTATCATTCATAAAAGCAATTATTTCCAAACCCTTTAAGAACGCTTCGTCTGAATCGTGTAATTGTTTTCCTATTAAGTTATATACACATTCATTTAATCCTACAATACCTATTAACCAAGAAATCTGCTCTGTTCTAACATAAGGTTTTCCATCCATTCCTTTTGTATAAAAAGATAATGGCGAATGATCAGTATTTGATATACGAGTTAAGTATTCTTTCCTTGATATATGTGCCCTACAAGCTAAATCTATTCTATGTTCTATTTCTTTTAATACATCATCGTAATTATTTCCTACTTTTAATACAACATTAGGTAAATTAATTGATACATTTTGTCCACCCACAAATCTTAATTCTTCAGGCGTATTTATAAGTTCCATATCTTTTGCTGTAAAATCAATTTTTAATCTACAACATTGTGATACAGAGCAAGCATTTCTATCAAATATAAAGTATGGGCAACCATTTTTACTTGCTGATACACAAGCACGAACAAGTAATGCTTTCGTATCTTTATCTGTAAAGCTTTCTTCGTTTATATGGAAGTTTATTTTAGGGAATGCAAATGGCATACCATCTGCGTCTCCGTCTTCTACTACTTCTAATATAGCTCTTGCAAATAGTTTTGATTGTACTGCAAAATCTTTATATTTTAAAATTATATATCCGTTTTTTTCTGCAAATTCTTTTGTTTCTTCTCTAGTTTCAAAATAGTAAATATTTTCTAGGTAATCTTTTACCATAAATTTACCTCTAGGTCCCATTGCATAAACTTCTTTATAGTGGTTTGGTATATTTGCATATATATTAAAGTCGGTAAATGATACTTGTCCACCTCTAGCACCTGCTAATTGTGACAAATCAAATATTAAAGTTTGAGCTAATTGCTTAATTTCTTTATATGTCATATCAACTAGTAATGGAGCAAAAAATACGTTTACAGCTTCCCAACCAATAGCTCCTGCAAATTGTCCTGATAAAAATTGCGTCATTGAACAAATATGTCTTGCTAATACATTAGCACTATTAGCTGGTTTTGAGTTTGTTGGTATGCTTGGTATATCTTTTATACCATGTTTTTTTACATACTCTGGTGAATGTCCAGAACAATAATATCTATTTATCATACCTAAATCATGTATATGTATTTCTCCCAACATATGAGCTTTTGATACTTCTTCATCAAACACTGTTTTTAACGCATATTCTTTTATAGCTTTTTCAGCTATTGCTAAATTTATACTTTCAGGGTTATGTGTTGTGTTTCCGTTTTCTTTATTTGCATGTTCTATTAATTCTGTAATATCATAAAAAGGAATTGTTACTTCTGCATTAGATTTTAACTCTTTGTCGTAACCTTTTTCTAATAAAACCATATTTACTAATTGTCTAATAAATGATGTTGTTATAACTTGTAACTTTGAATCATTCAGTTTTTGCGTTACCAATGTTGCAACCTCTGTAGCAACATCTTCCGAACAATTTATTTCTTTAATAAGGGCTTCTTTAATAAATCCCTCATCATACTCTGTTCTTTCTAATTTTGAGGTTGAATCAACCATTAAAGCTAAATCAGTAGCATTTGTTTGTTTTGTAATTTTTAAAACTTTCATTTTATTTCCTCCAAATATCGAAATCTTATTTAATTTTTCTTATGGTATTTTATATTTTTTATCTTTAGTGAAATAGCAATTTTGTCCTCATAGAATGAAATTTTGTAATTAATAAACAGTTGTAATTTCTTTGAGTAAATTGATTTTTATTGACCTATTTTTTTAACTTTAATTGAATAATTTATTGTCAATATTTTTTGATTTATTTTTACAAATTATATTATTCTTGTATCAACATGTCAATAAAATTTGCAGTTAAAAATATTACAGTTTTGTTACACGCTTGTTACAATTCTGTAATATTTCCATTTTATGTTTTATCAATATTCATAAAGGCAAAATCTAATTATCTTCAATCGCCACAACATATAGCATTTCACTTCTTAGTTTACATATTTTAGTTAAAAATATATATTAAATTTTAAATACATTTTACTCTATATTCTTTACAATACTTCCACTACCTTTTTTTAAACTTGACTTCACGTTTATAACTACATTATGTTTTTTTGCATATTCAACACATTTATTATGCAATACTTTTGCTCCTGTATTTATTAAATCAAGCATATCATCATAGGATATTTGATCAATTTTTTGTGCATTATTACACGCATTCGGGTCACAAGTATAAACTCCGTCAACATCAGTATATATTTCACATTTATCAGCATTCAAAAATGATGATAAAACTACAGCTGTTGTATCAGAACCACCTCGTCCCAATGTCGTAATATTATATTCATCATCTATTCCCTGAAACCCTGCAACTACTACAATATATCCTTCTTCTAATCTATCTATTATCTTTTTTGTATCAATATGTTCAATTGAAGCATCAGAAAAATTCTTGTTTGTAATTATGGGTAATTGCCACCCAGTATATGATATAGCCTTTTTCCCCATATTTTGTAAAACCATGCATAATAACGATATAGTTATTTGTTCTCCACTTGAAAGCAAAACATCTAGTTCTCTTTTACTAACATTTTGTGATATTCCGCTTGCCTTAAAATTCAGATTATCTGTAACACCACTTTGAGCTGAAACTACTGCTACTACCTTATTTCCTTTTTCGTATTCATCAATTATTATTTTAGCTACATTTTCTAGTCTTTCTTTATTTGCAACAGAGGTTCCACCAAATTTTTGAACTATTATACTCATATATTTATTCCCTCCATTCATATTACAATATATTATATGTTTTAGTGTTTAAAAAGTTATATTTGAAAAAGAAAAAACATAAAAGCTAGATAAACTAGCTTTTAAAAAAATTATATATCTATTGTATATGGATTATCTGAAGTACCTTGTCCACCAGTTACTATTACATCCGATTTTAAGACAATTACTGGTCTTACACCAAGACAGAACTGATAGCAATAACCTCCTGTATCGACAAAGTCTTCTCTTACCATCCATATTTCATTACCACCACCATAACTAGATGTGTTTGCAATAAAATATCCAGTTGCAATATTAATCATATTATTTTGTATAGTTGCACCATCTGCAATAGTAGAGCCATTCACAATATCCAAATCTCCCTTATTTACGCTTCTTGCTGATTGTACAAAATCTCCACTTCCATAATTCGTAGCACACCAATTATTCAAATTGGTTACTGCAGGACTAGCAGTATTAGTTCCATATCCCATATAGTATGCAGCAACAGTTCCCGCGCTAATTATACTAACAGTATTAACTAAAGTATCTACATTTAATACTCTCCACCCACTATATGGAGATTGCGCATTTGACAATGTAGACGTGCTACCTTGATATGTATAAGCTGGTATACTACTTCCTTTATCTGTGTTTATACTCCACATACCAAAGTTGCCATTACTTTTTGTAATATTAGCATTTCCTGCACTTGGAGAACTAGTCCATGTTCCTGCATTATATGCTATATAATCTCCAACACTAACATGTTGTGCTAAAATTATTCCCATTAAAGTTACACTTATACTACTAGTTGTATATTCATTTCCCACACTATCTATTGCTTTTACTTGTATATCACTATACGTTGTTCCTGCTGTTAGTCCTGTAAACGTATTGCTCTCTTGCCATGTTTTTCCATTATCTATACTATATTGATATGTTACTGCTTGTCCGTTATTATCACTTGTACTTGCATTTATTTCTATACTATTTTGTGTTACTTCTCCTATTGTTGGAGTAAAACTATATGGGGCTGTATTATCAAATGTATAACTTTGTGATACTACATTTCCACTTGTATTTCCTGCTACATCATATACACCTTTTACATGTAGATAATATGTGCCTGTTAAATTA
>CALYAQ010000094.1 GCA_944393615.1 uncultured Clostridia bacterium | reverse complement strand
CCAGCTATTGAAATTGATGTTATCGGGAATTGCTCAATTATACCCTTTCTGTTTGGGACTTCAAAAACGCCCCTTTCTCTATCTTCTTCACTTATATAATTAAGAATTCTTTTATCAAATTCTTTTGTTATATTTGAACATATTTGTTCTACATTATTACTACTAGTAATTGCCACATAGTCATCTCCACCGTATGTGACCAACAAAATCTCCTTTATCACCAAATTCCGAAACACTTGCAACTATTATATCTGCTGCCAATTTAATAACTTCATCCCCTTTTAAGAAACCATATGTATCATTATATGCTTTAAAGTTATCTAAATCTATATACAAAACATAAAAGCCCATTCTCTTTAAAGTTCGTCTTTGCAATTCATTTGTTATTTGAATATTTCCTGGTAAACCAGTTAATGAACTAACAGTCCTATTACTATAAATTAAATTTATATAATTTTTTATTGTATAATACAAATAATTCTTGTCCACAGGTTTTACAATATATGAATTTATCCCTGTTGATATACTTCTTAATATATCAATATTTTTAAATTTAGAAGACATAGCTATTACAGGTATCATAAAAAGAGTATTATCTCCTACAATTCGTTTATATATTTCTATATGTTCTTCACAATTTATTAATATTATATCTGGAATATCATTCATAGCTTCTTTTATATGTGCAAAATCTGTATCACATAATATTATATCATATAAAGATTTATCATTAAACAATTCTTTTACAAGAGTAAAAACCTCGTCTTGTTCTTCAATTACTAGAATTCTCTTTTGTAACATAAAAAACCACCTATTCTCTACATATTTTAATATAATTCACATCATTAGCAATATCAATAAATTGTTCTAAACTTAAAGTTTCTGCTCTTCTTAACTCGTCAATACAATGTTTGTTAAGTATTTGCACAAATTCTTCTTTTTGAATATTGTAAAATTTAAGGTATGATTCTATCGCATTAGAAAAAAGTTTTCTTCTTTGTGAAAAACCACCTTTAATTATTCCAAACAATACCTTTTCATCTTTTACATCATATCTCTTTTCTTTGTACAGTTCTAGTAGCACTACCGCAGAATCAACACTTGGTACAGGTATAAAATCTGTATTTGGCACATCAGTAATTATTTGCGAATTTGCATAATATTTAACACTTAAAGTTAATACTCCATAGTCTTTACCACCAGGCTCAGCTACAATTCTATCTGCAACTTCTTTTTGTATCATTATTGTTATTGTATCTATATTATATTTATTTTCTAATAATTTCATAATAATTGGGGTTGTTATATAGTATGGCAAATTTGCCACAACTCTAACATGTTTATATTGTTTATTATTACCAATTATTTCATTTAAATTCACTTTTAATATATCATCATTTATTATTTCTAAATTATTATAATCTAAAAATCTATCTTTTAATATATTAACCATTTTATTATCTAATTCTATACATACAACTTTTCCTGCTACATCTAATAGATATTTTGTTAAACTTCCTAGCCCAGGTCCTATTTCAATTACCAAATCTTCTTTAGTTAAATTAGACTTAGATATAATTGTGGAAACAACCCCCTCGTTTATAAGGAAGTTTTGACCCAACCTTTTGTTTGCTACTATACCATATTTTCTCAATACTTCTCTTGTTTCATTTTCTAAACTTATCATAATACCCTCTCACAGAACAAAAATATGAGTAAAGATGTCTTTACCCATATAATATATATCTTTTACCTTAAAATGTCAATCTTGTATATAAATAATTTCCAAAATTACATTAATCTAGAACATATACATAACAATATCCTGTTCCAACTTTTAAAGCTTCTTTGTGGCTATCAATATATAAATCAATTCTATTGTTTTTTATAGCTCCACCAGTATCTGCTGCTAATGCATACCCATAATCAGCTTTACCGCTTAGATTTTGGACATATACAGTTGAACCTAATTTAACTACAGAAGGGTCTACTGCAACTATTTTTTCATTTATACCGGGTGTAATCTTGTAACCAGATGCTGTAACACCGTATGCAGGGTGATCAGGATTTTTGCCACAACATTTTTTACATAAGCAATATGCTGTATATCTCATTTTTATTACCTTTGTATAACTAGCTACTGGTATATCAGAATTTGCATCAGTTCTATATATTACATCTCCTCTTGATGTAGTGGACGCACTTGTTCCGTAAGATACAACCTTACTAGCTGGCTTTACAGTAACTGTATTGGCAATTTCATTTTGCTCTTTTAATTCATTATTTAGATAAGTGGTTTTAAATACAATTTCCTTTATACCGTTTTTACCTTCAGATACAACTGTACCTTTTCCACTTCTTTGGTTACCTATCGATATAACAGAAAAAGGTATTTCTTCTTCTTGGGTTTGTATAACTTCCTTTGTAACAACATTAGATGCAATTATATCATCTATTGTTATTTCACTTACATTACTGCTTTGTATACTAGCAGCATATACGCTATTATCAAAATTCATATTCATTCCCGTTGCTGTACCGTATGCTACATAACCTGTACAAATTGAGAATATCATTACTATAAATAGTACTGAATATTTTTGAGTGAATGTTATTATTCTACTCGAATCAGTTTTCATTTTTTCTCTCCTATCTATCTATTGTACTTTCATACATTTAATAATATACATTATTTACCCCCAACGTGTCAAATTCATTTTTTGCTATATCCGGCGACTTAACATTGGTATATTTTGCAAACAGGCTTTAATCTCGCCTTTTCTCGCTTATATTGCCTATTTCTTTGATTTTCTATAGTCACAAATTTTTGTATATCTTATTTCCCTAAGGTTTTACTTTATTCGACAAACTTCTAGAACGTTCCAAAACCAGTTGATTCTTCAAATAAATATAACCAATATTTGAATATATTTTCATCTTTATACGTATCAAAATCAACAGTATATCCAGCCCCTTCGTTATTCCATAATTTATCAAAATACGCCTGCATTTCAAAAGCAATATCCGTATTTATACCAACTTTTATTTCAACATCTGTTTCTAAATTAAACCCTTTTATATTTCTTCTTGTAAAATTAGCAGAACCGCCTATAATATTCATATAGTCTTGATTTTTAAAAATCATCATTTTAGTATGGTATTGTACTTCATTAGAATTGTACCACCTAATATTAATTTTGCCATTTGATTTTTTATACATCTTATTCATAGCTACTCTATTAGGAATACCATATAACTTTGTACCTAGGGCAGTCTCGTTTGGGTCTAGTATCATATATACTTGTACCCCTTGTTTTGATGCATCAATTATGCTATTTAATATATCAAAATCACATAAATAGAATGTACATACATATATTGTATCCCCTTGTTTTGCATTATCTATATTTTCCTTTAAAGCATAATATATTTGTTTTTCTGTTAATACTCTTATTTTTCCCATGCTATTATCTATATTATTAGTTTGTATATATTCTTGGTTTATTTTATCCCCTTTATATTTTGATATTTCTCCTACCATTTGTTCAGTTTTTATTAAATCAGTTATTACATTACTTTTAAATCTAAAAGCTACATTAGCGTGATATGAACTAGGGTCATGTGGATTTGCTGATGTAATCATAGCTTCTTTATCTGTAATTATTACTTTTCTATGATTTCCCTTTGCATTAACGCCTTCTAATGCAGTCCTAATATTTACATTTGGAGCCGTTTTATCCTCTAAATTCGGTATCCAAGTTAAGCCTGAACGCCCCAACCAATCTATATATACTCTCCATAAACCCGAATATATAAAATTAGGATCTCTTAACTTGGTTAAATCTGTAACAATTACGTCAATACCTGCATTTTTCATTTGTGTAAAAACCTCTTGTTCATACGCACCATAAAAATTATTTACCGGATCAGTTATAAAGACTATGTCTATATTTGAATTTTGATTTTTCTTTTTAATTAATGCATCTGTAAATTTTTGTGTTGATTTAGGATATGTATGTTTTTCTCTATCGTAGTCATCATTAAATAGAAATAAATCTATTATTATATAGTCTTGCGCTTTGTTTATCATATCTATTTGTTGGTCTAATATATGTTGGTCATGTATATATTCTCCATTGTCTAAATATGTTAAATCAAAAATAATATCCAAGTCTTCGATATCGTACCATGATGTTACAACATCACTTCCTTTAGGGCTAGGCCAAAAAAAGCTAATAGCAACAGGAATTAAAATTGCTAATACTATTAGAGGAATAATTACGTATCTTTTTTTAAATTTTCTTTTTTCTTTCATATTATATATATATGATGCTTGTCCAATTTTAGAACTATTTTTTAGAAAAAACAACCATATTTTCTACTATGAAAATATGATTGCTTTTATTTAATTTCCTATTATTATTGTAGAACCATTCATATATGCTGGGCAAGTAGACTTTAGACAAACTACGGGACGAAGCCCCTGTGAACTGGACCAATTGTAGGCGGTCACATTACCGTTGTGCACATACATCACGCGGATGCCGTTGTAGCCGTAGTCGTAGCCGGACGGAGAAGCCAACCAATAGGAGTAGTCACTATTACAATAAAATCCATCAATTGTTATACTTTGATAATATGTACCATTAAATGTATATCCATACGTACTTGTTACTATTGGTAAATTTGTTCCTACCTTTGCTTTATATGCTGCTGCAAATAACTCTATTGTTGGTCCTCCTATTGCTCCTACTACATAACTTGTTATTTTGCTATTTGTTGGACTTGCATATGCTCCATAATTATTTACTAAGTTTGCTACTGCTAAACTATTATTATAACTACTATTTAATGTATATCCACTTGCTCCTAGTTTGAATATTTTATACACACTTGATGCATTTGCTTTTGCTACATCTCCATTGTTTGTTAATGTTGTATTTCCTACGTTATTTGTTGATATCAAGAATACATATCCATTTGTTGTATCTTCATAAAATACACTCCATGCACTTACTCCATTGGCTGTATACCC
>CALYAQ010000093.1 GCA_944393615.1 uncultured Clostridia bacterium | reverse complement strand
AGAAAATGGATTACACATTTATGGAATATATGAGGATGATGGTTTTTCTGCAACAAATTTAAAAAGACCTGCATTAGAGAAATTACTAAAAGATGTACAACAAAATAAGATAAACAGAATACTCATTACAAAACTTGATAGACTCTCTCGTGGTGTTAGAAATTATTATAAAATATTAGATACGCTAGATGAACATAGTGTTTATTGGCAGACTATATTGGAGAAATAAGATAGCTCTACTGCTAATGGTAGACTACATATAAATATTATGCTCTCAGTTGCAGAAAATGAGTCAGCTCAAACATCAGAAAGAATTAGAAGTGTATTTAAAACAAAGTTAGAAAATAAGGAAATTATTGCAGGTAAAATTCCAGTAGGATTAAAAAAGGAAAATAAAAAGTTGATAATAGATCAAGACAAAAAACAGGTGGTATTGGATGCCTTTAAATTTTATAAAGAAACAACTAGTGCTTACCAAACCTTTAAAAAACTAGATTTAAAATATCCTGAATTACAATTAAACTATATGAGAGCATACAGAATATTAACCAATCCTTTATATATCGGAATTAAACAAACTAGATATGGGAATATTGAGAATTTTTGTCCGGCATTAATAGATAAAAAATTATTTGAAACAACTCAAAAACTATTACAAAAAAATTCTAGGAAACCAACTTCTAGCAATAGTGAAGGTTTTTTATTTCAAGGTATGCTAAAATGTTCAGAATGTGGTTATACTTTAGGTTGTAAATTCTTTTCTAAAAACAAGGAAACTTCTAGATACTATTATCTTTGTAAGAGGCATCTTTTAGCATCTAAGTGTAATTGTAGTACCAACTTTAATGAATTAAGAGTTGAAGAAAAACTACTTATTGAATTTAAAATACAACTTCAGAAATATTTACAAAGTTATAACTATAAAGAAAAAAAGTTCCAAAAAGTAGATTTATCTAAAGAAATTTCTGTATTAGAAAATAAATTAATAAAATTAAAGGATTTGTATGTAAGAGACTTAATTAGAATTGAAGATTACGAAAAAGATTATAAAGAATATATTAGTCAATTAGATTTACTAAATAAAAAACAAGAAAATGATAAAAACAACAATGTACATAATGATAATGTGGAAACGTTAAAATCAATTTTAAAGCAAGATTTTTTTAAAGAGTATAAATATTTGTCTAGGCAAGAAAAAAGAAGACTGTGGCTATCTGTAATTGATTATATAGTGCTTGATAAAGATTGCAATATGACCATATTTTTTATTTAACTTTTTTGGTACTTTTTTCTACTAACAGATGTTAGTGAAAAAAAGTACCAAAATTTTAATTACTATAAATTAGTATACATTATTATAAAAATATTGTACACAACCAGTCAAAAATCAACCTCTCAAAATTGAAAAAAGAACTATTGCTAGTTCTTTTCTACATACAATATTTTAATATTAACTCTTGAATTTCCTTATTGCTAATATCTTCTTTTTCTTTTTTGTAATATATTGTTAATAAATATATTGTTCCATCACTTTTTTCTGCATAATAAATTAATCTATATCCATTTGACTTACCTGAATGAGTATCAGAATTAGCAACCCTTACCTTTATAACGTTATTATCATCGTCTTTCATTTTTATATTTTTGATAACATCTCCAACAAGATTTCCTTCTTTTAACTCATCTACAATTTCTTTTACATCTTCTCCTATATTTCTGAATTTTTTTTGATATGTTTTAATGTCTTTATCGAACCTTTTAGTTGCTACAATTCTAAACTCCATGATTAATCTACCCCTTATTGTTCTTTAATTCTTTATATAATTCATCCCATGTCTTTGGTTTTAGTTTCCCCTCTTTTATTAATTTTACTTCTTTTAAACTTTCCTCAAGAGATTCATACACACTGCAATGTCTCTTCGATGCATTCTCTTTAGTAAGTTTGACTTTTTGAGCTATTGCATTCATACTTACTCCTCCTATCCTTTTCATTTACACTAATTCCTCCTTAGCAATTATTTTAACATATGCTAAGTAAAAAAAATGTCAAAACTTGTACTAATTAATTATAAATCCTAATATTATTATATCACAAAATTTACATAATATCAAGTTGTATGTATTTTCTTTGCCTTTTATACCACTTTGTGATATTCTGTGTAATAATTAAATCATTATTTACAAAAAATGTCAATGATTTTTGATAATTTTTTAAAACTCGCACGACAATCAATTTTAAGCCATTTTTATTTTGAGTTAATATACTTTTATGCCTTGATTTTTAGCTGTTTTGGAACATATTAGTCCTACGTCGAAATTTGTAGATTTTTATATTGACATTATTTATTTCTTTTGATATACTATGCCTAAGATTGATTGTAAATCCTTCAAGTTGGGTGCATAGATTAGTATTTAATATCTTTGTATTTTAACTATTAGTTTATGCATCCAACTTTCGTCAGATAGTTGATGCAAATACAAATGAAGGAGGGCTGATTACATATGCTCGGTACTATTATAAGTAGTATTGTCATCACTGTTGTCGTCTTTCGGAGGATTGGCACTTCTTATACATTTTTGTTCTAAGAATAACTATAGTATAAGCTACCAATCTAAAAAAAGAAGATTTAAGATTTACCCTAACAAAGAAAATCTTAAATCTCCCGACAACCAATCTGATGAATAAGGGCTTCGGCTCTTATTCTTTTTTATTTATATTAATACTATCATTTGTTTATTACTAAGTCAATAATTATTACATTAATTTAATATTTATGTAATAGAATTGTAACATTTCTTTTTTTACTTGTCAATATTATAACATAAATTTTTCCTTCTTTCAAGGAATTTAACGCAAAAAAAGAGGCAAGCTAGAATTAACTAACCCACCTCTTCATTATTTTTTAATTATTTTACTCCACCTAACCATTTAACGAAACCTATTTTGTAATTAGATGTTCCATCAACCTTATAACGAACCATTGCTCTATCTTTAAAAACACCAAAACAATCACATTGTTCATAAGCACCTAATGAACCTAATTTAATAGTACATTTTGTATCAGAATATACTATCTCCTTTGTTGAACCATTTTTATATTTTCTCACTTTTTCATCACTTCCTTTCTCCTCTTCTTTAACTTCTTGATTTAATTTCTTTGCTACATCACTTTTAAATTCTTTCCAAGCCGATGTATTTTTAACATAATATTTTGGACATTCTTTTCCTGTTACATCATAATGCCTTATTAATGCTGATGTATCTAAATCATACCTTTTTAAAATATCCGCACATAATTCTACTAAACTTTTATATGTATTATCATTAAATTTGCCATTCCAATCAGGATGACAATTTTCAATTCCTATTGATTTTCTATTCATACTATAAGATCCTGCGTGAAAAGCCACCTCATTTTCGGGAATGCACTTTATAATCTCTCCTTTTAATCCAATTATGTAATGAGAACTTGCATAAGTTTTATGTGTATTCTTTAAATTTTCAAAATAATTTCTATTTGCTGTAGCTGATGTATTTGCATTTCCTACCCAATGAATTACAACTTTTTTTATTTTATTCTGCTTTTCTCCACTTCTTGAATATGAATTTTTAGTTAATAATTTATTTGTTATATTCATTCATTATCCTCCCCTCTATTATCTTGTTCTGCTAATTCCATTGTTTCTACAATTTCATCTTCATTTTCCATAATTATTCCTCCACTTCTGGCAATCCTGCCACACTTGTTAATAAACTTAATATTCCTGCTAATAAACTTGCACTTCCTACTGCTATCCAATTTACATCTCCCATAACTGCACTTGTCCCTATTGTTGCTACCGCAGTTTGTGCTACTGTTTTTATAGCTCTAATTCCTGCACATTTAATCCAATTTTTCATAATAAATCATCCTTTCATTTCATTTTCTAGTATAGATATTCTTGTCTCGTGTTCATTAACTTGTTTATGTATGCTCTCTCTGTCTTTCTCGCTTTTTTCCATTTGTTTATTTAAAACTTGAATTGTTGTATTAAGTTTTGTTATTGTTCCATTTAATTTTACAATTACAGTAACAACTGGTATCATTGAACCAATAAAACTTAATACAGTTAATATTGTGCTATCCAATATAATCCCTCCTTTATCCTCCCTAGTTTATTTCACAACCTCTACATTTAAGAAAGTTAAAGCATCAAATCCTCCTATTTCTTGATTTACTCTAGATCCATTTCTAGCATATAAATAAATTATGTCTCCTTCACTGACATCAAATATTTTTGTTGGTAAAATCTTTGAATAATTTGTACCACTTACTTTAGAAGTATTGTCTATCATAGATGAAGTATTTCTATATATTGCTGTTGTAGTTGCATCATTAGCTTGTGCTCCACTTCTATAATAAACTGTAGCACTAACTCTTACATAACTAACTCCACTACCAATCTCAATACCTCCGTTGCTAGTTCTAGTTAACTTATTTCCAACAGAAAGTAATGTTTTATTTAGTGGCAACTTAGTTAAATCTGTACTTGTCATTGTGTAGTGCTCTGACAGGGCTAATGTCATAGCATTTACTTCTTCTAACTTTTTTACTTTCTTAATTAATTCAAATATTTTAGGTGCACTCATATAAGTTCACCTCTTTTCGTTTTTAAATTACCTGTGTGTGTGTGTGTGTGTGTGTGTGTGTACAGCCTCAAGGGTTTTAACGTTTTTCATATAAATATTCCTCCTTTTTTATTCAACAACTTCTACAGTTATATATGTTCTTTCACTTTGATTCATTATATAATCAGTTGGTGTTAAATAATATAATGCTTCTATATAATCTCCTTCTTCTACTTCTATTAGTGCGGGACTTAAAGTTTCAGAAAGATTAGCGTTAGCTGAGCCAGAATAGAAAGTCATTGCATAAGCTATGTTTGTATCTCCATTTTTTCTTAAATAAAAGTTTTTTGCTCTATTTGTAACTGCAACGTTTACATTAAATTTTCCGCTTACAAGAACGTGATTTACGCCTTTGCCTATTACCACTTTACCGTTACTAATAGTAAGTTTGTTACCGACTCTAGCTATTTGCTTATCCAACAACATAATTGTATCTCCGCCGCTACTTACTGTAATTCCGTTACTAATTCCTGTCGTTATGATATTTTTATCTTCAAGTGTTTTTACTCTTTTAATCAAATCAAAAATTTTAGGTTTGCTCATTTCCACTTGCCCCCTCTCCGTTTGTTTCAGTTGTAGTAGGTGCTTCAAAAGTTCCTTGTATGACAAAATCAAAATAAGAGCCACTTTCTATAGTGTCTCCCCATTCTTTTATTTGTATTTTATTACTTAAACTTCCTGTTTCTCCTACTTCTGTATAATGTTCATCTTTTTTTAGTAAATCTCCTACAAAATAAACTTCTAAAACATCAGCTCCTACTTTATAATATGAAGGCAATTCTATTTGTGAGTTGTCAGCTGTATCTGATTCAAGTTCTAAATGGTAATGATGTTGCTCTATGTTGTCTTGCATAGTATTTAAGTTTTCATCATCAATTGGTGTTTCTTTAGAAGGTAAATTTTTAAACTCAATTTTTATCATAACTTATTTTCCTTTCTTACTTTCTTCTTTTTTCATTTTCTCTTTAGATGCTTGTAATTCTTTAATTTTTAAATTAGCTATTTCATTGTATATGTCTTTTATAATTGGCTCTAGTAAATAAGCAGGAAGTCCGCTACTGTTTACCGCCTTAATTATACTTTCTTTTCCTTCTTCTATAATTAAATTTAATGGTTTTTCCATCTTAAGACACCTCGCTTTCTATAACATCTACACGTTTCTTTAAATCTTGTACTAGTTTTAGCATTGCAGGAATTATTACTTGAGCATTCCACATTTCTACTTGTCCTTTTTCATCATATTGAACTGCAGGCTCATATATTTCTGCTACATCTTCTGCTATAAATCCTAAAATATTTTGTTCATATCTAGCATCATTTTTACTTATAATATTTTCTTTATATTTGAATTGTTTGATTGGTAAATTATATAATGCATTAGGATTTAACCTCTCTTCTATGTTCTCCGTTATATCTTTTTTCCATCTTTGACTTGATCCTGTTGTTCTTCTTATATTTCCGCTCGAAGTAATATATAAGTTTGCATTACCTGTTACATTATTATTTGTATATGTTAAAAGTGAACGTATTGTTCCACTATCCACAAATAAATTTCCACCACATGTTATTGTACCTGATGTATTTATTGTTCCATTTGAACCAACTAGTCCAATTGTTGTAACTCCGTCATCATCAAACAAGCTAATTATACTACTGCTACCATTTAATTTTATACGGCTCTTTCCTGCTTCAAAAAATTCCATTGAAGAGAGTTTTCCATCACAAATAATGCCATAAAAATCAGTCAATTCAGTTCCACTATCGTTTGTACACATTATAATAGGACTACTCAAAGACATTGCTTCAATTCCACTAGCCCCAATTTCTACTGTTGTTACTCCATCCTTTTTTACCGATATATTACTTTTAGGGTTATCTGTATTAATTGTTAATGTTCCATTTACTACTTTTGTATTTTGCGTAGTTCCTTTAAGTGTATTTTTTATTGACATATAGTCTACTGTAGTAACCTCTCCATCATTGTTATAATCTAAAATATCAAATAACGACTGTGGAAGTTCTACTTTTTTAAGAATGTGAAATTGTGATAGCTTAAGTTCATAAAGTGAATAATCATATATACCACTAAAATTGCTAGAAAATGATGTTGCACCCAATGTAAATCCTCCTATATTTCCTGCTGTGCAAGTTATTTGTCCATTTTTTGTTACTTTAAAATTATCACTATTTATTGTTATGTTTCCTGTTGTTAAATTAATTTGACTTCCTGCTAAAATATTTAACACATCATTAGCAGATAGATTTATTTTATTAGCATTTATCTTTATTGCCTCAGCTGTTTGATTTATACTTGAAATTATTTCATCTTTTCCAACTTTTGAAGATACTGTAAGATTAATGCCATTAATTGTCTGACTAATTTCACTTTTTGCTGTTATTAACTCATTTTGAGTAACATATGTACTTTCTACTTGAGATAAAATTTCATCTTTAGTAATATTCAGGCTACTTTTAGCCTCTATTTGTGTTATAAATATATTTGTAAACGGATTTTTTTGCATATAAGTTGATGAATATATTAAATTATCAAAATATTTCACATAAATTTCCGTGTTATTTTCAAAAGTATCTAATTGTAAATCTCCATATAATGTAATATCAGTTGAATTTAGTAAAATCTTGTTGCCATTTTCATCTAAACCAATATTTCTATATATGTAAGCCTTATTGTTTTCTATGACTATCTCATCATAATACTTAACTCCATCAATTTCTATTGTTCTTAACGGCTCTTTTAATAAAATTGTATCTATATTCTCATTTTCTCCATTTTTTTGTATGATGTCGTATCTAGTATAATATCCAGGATATAAATCCTTGCTTGGATAAGCCATTCCAGGATACAAAAGATGTTCATAGAATCCTTTTATTGACAAATTATATATCATTCCACCGCTGATTTGCGTATTTTCTAATTCTAATACATCACTCTGAGTAACAGTTTTAATATATTCAGCTAAAGAGATTATATTTTCTACTCCTAAAAGTAGCTCTTCTGCTGTTTGATTTATATATGATGTCATATAATTTTTAAGATTAGATAAATCTAGGTTCGTAGTATAATTTTTGTTTATTTGCTGTACCGTATTTATTGTAGAAATGATTTGTTGCTGTCTCTCTACTTCAATATCTGTTAAAGTTTTAAAAACGTCTCCTACATCTATACTAGAACTATTTACATCTATTATATCTGTTGTTTTCTTTATTACTCTTAGCATATCATCTATTCCAATTAATGGATTTATGATATGATAATAATTATAAAGTTCTATCTCACTTGTATCTATTCCTAATTTAAACAAATCTACATATGATATAGTATGTTTTTGTTGAACTTTATTATTATTTGTTAGCCATTCTTCTGCCTTTGTTTTTAAATTTTCTGCTACAGTAATATCATCAAATATCTCTGCATGCTCTAAAGTCGTTTTAAACTGACTGTATGCTTGCTCGTCTTCAATATAAGGAATATTATTATTTACACTTTCAATTGTTAATCTTTCCTCTGTCTCCTCAGTAACCTCTTCACCTTCATCATTTATATATGTTTTTGTTAATTTCGCTCCATAAGGATATAATCGTGTATATATACTTGTTGGGTCAACTTCTTTTGTTGCAGTTTTCATATTTCTGCCAACTTCAATTGTTATATCATCATGTGTTGTCCCTATCTCTTGAATATAATTAAAGTATAAAATTCCTTGACTGTCTTCTACAACTTGGATTTCTCCACCAAATGAATCAATTAACTTTTCTTGTATAGCTTCATATATAGTTTGAGTTCCATCAAGAGATTTTGTAACCGTGTTTCCACTAGCAAAAGTTTGTACATTTATAGTTCCTTTATAAATCTTTTTATAATCCTCAACCTTAGAGTTATAATGATTTAAAAGTAAATCTATAAAATCATCTAATTCATATGTTTGTTCTTCTGCAATAGGTGTGTACACATCATTTAAGTATCCTAAAAAGCTTTCACATGTTACATCTTTTACTATATTTCCATCTTGAGACATTGATATCGAAGGGATTAAAACTCTACCCTTAAATGCATATTTTTTGGCTTTATTGTCATAAACTTCTACTTGAGTTCTAAATGGTTCTATAAAATTAAATCCTATATTATTTGGAAGAATTTCAAATTCAAATGACGATATCTCATTTATTGCATCTGATATCTTTCCACTTAATAAGTTTGAATTTTTATCTATAGAATTAACATCATGTATAGTTCTAATTTCTTTTGTGAATACATCTTTTAAATTTACAGTGTACATTAAAACACCTCTTTTCTAAAAGTAATATTTACTGTTGCAGTATCACTATCTGCTTTTATTTTCCAAATATTATTACCTTTTTCTAATAAATATTTACTGTCATTATGTGTTCCTGTATTTAGTGCATATGTATTACTACCTATAATTAGATTAATCAATCCTGTTGTTGTAATTTCAGGTATAATTCGATGTGAACTATCGTTTTGTATTGTTATTGTTTGTTCTTCTGTTGTAGCTGTTATAGTTTTAACAGTTTCTGTCTTTGCAAATTTATATGGATATACTAAAAAAGTAATACTTAGCTCTCCTTGTCCAAAATCTTCACTCCAACTATTGTCATCATAGGAACCATGATAATAATAGTCATTTGAATAATCATCTTCTATATCTGTATCATGGATATTTAATAACCAATCAACAATTTTTGATTTTATTTGCTCCATTTCCTCTGTTGAAAATTCTGCTATATCAAATGTATATTCAATCTCTCTTTCTTCCCAATAAATTTCTCCATTTATATTAGAAAAATCATATGAACCATTTCTGAATGGAATTTCTTCTTTAACTTTCTTTTTAGAAGGAAGAGATATTGTTCTTTCTTTTATAGTCAATCCAAAATCTGTATAACTTCCTTTTCCATTTGCTCTGATTTCTTTATACATTATGATAAACTCACTCCTCTTCCCCTTAAATTAATTCTTTTTCCATTTATACTATCATTTGCATTTGCTGTAGCTTTTCCTACTTTGTATGTATCCATATATATATTCATATTTTCTAATTTTTCTAATGCCTGAACGATTCTATTTGTCTGTTCTGCATTATACATCTGAGCTTGTATAGCTGAATTATAAAATGCGTTATTAATATAAGACTCTAATAAATTAATTGGTAGTACCGCTTCTGCTCCTGCTTCACCAACTCCTTGAATACCTCTGTTTGAATTAAATAATGTTGGTTTTGTAAAAATAGCTCCATCTTTTCTCCATTCAATGCCTAATTTAGGAATTACACCATCTAATAAATCTCCTATTTTCCATCCACTTGGAGTAATAGAAAAATGAGGAGTTTTTATATCAGGCAATTTAAAATCAAAATTAAAAAAGCCTTTTATTTTGTCTACTATTCCTGATACTTTGTCTTTTGCCCATTCAATTTTATCTTTTATTCCATTTTTAATTTTATCAAATATTCCTAAAACTGTAGATTTTGCACTATTAAATTTATCTACAATGCCATTTTTAATGTTTGTAACTATATTTATTGCTCCTGTCTTTAAAGTATTAAACCTATCTACTATACCATTTTTTATATTGGTAACTGTATTAACAACACCGTTTTTTAAGGTATTAAATCTGTCTGAAATACCATTTTTTATATTTGTAGCAGTATTTACTATTCCATTTTTTAGATTGTTAAAAGCATTCGTTACTTTCTCTTTAATATTATTAAATATATTTACAACCCCATCTTTTAAAGCTGTAAATTTTTCTACAACCCAGTCTTTTAATTCTCCTGCTTTTTGTGTTATTGTGTCCCAGTTTTGCCATAATAAGACACCTACTGCTATTAATGCTCCAATTCCTGCAACTAGCCACGTAATTGGCGATGCCAACATAACCGCATTGCAAATTGCCATAACTCCATTATATATTCCCACTGCTGTAGCTATTCCAATAATTAAAGTTGCTAAAACACTCAGTACAGTCTGATTTTGAGTAATCCAGTTTGAAAAACCTAACAGTCCATTTACTACTCCTTCTACTATAGGCTTTATTGCATCAAAACCTTGTGTTTTTAATTCTGTTATTCTGTCTTTTAATGGCGATACTGTTTCTGCTAAATCAGCCTGTGATTTTTGAAGTTCATTCTGTGCCTCATTAGCACTTATTAAACTTCCACTTAGTTCGTCATATTTTGTTTTTGACTCTCCATATACTCCGTTTAGAGTATCTGCTATCATTTCTGCTCTTTCTTGAGTAGAATTTGCACTAGCCAACTTTGTATTGAAATCATCTTCACTTATTCCTGCCCAATTTAAAGCATCTGCTAACACTCCTGTTACTTTAGCAACTTGTGCACTTTCATTCATACTTTCTGTTAAGCTTTCGATAGGTATAGAGTCTCCATAAGCAGACCACACACCAATTGCAGCATCTGTAAGTGCCGTTAAACTTTCTTGAGATGTTTGAAGTCCCATTAAGTTTGTGACTGCATTTGTAGCCATCTGATTATCACCTAAATACTTATAAAAAGTATCAAATTTTTCTCTTGAAAATTCTGTTGAATATCCAAAAGACTGTGTTGAACCTTCTAGTTTTGACATCATAGATCTATATTCTTCTGTTGCTTCTACTGAGTCGTACAATGATGAAACCATATTTCCAACACCAGAAATAACAGTTTGTATTCCTTTTGATGCTAAATCTGCCATAACACCTTTTGAAACTGTAAAACCATCATTTACATCATCTAGTGCTGAGTCAACTTGATCTAGCGATGTCTCTTGTTGTTTTAATTTATTATTTGTTGTATCTATTTCATTTTTTATTGCTTGCTCTTGATTTTTTGCATTAAGTAAACTATTATACAAATTCTTATATTCAGTAGAATTTTTACCTAATAATCTTTCTGCTTCTTCTAAACTTTTACTTGTAAGTTCTACTTTTTGTGAACTTGCTTCCAATTCTTGTTGCAACAAATTTTGTCTTTGTTTTAACAAGTCTACATCATCAGCATTTCCTTTTAATTGTGTAGAATTAAGTTTTAATTCATTTGTTAGTGTTTTAATATCACTATTCATGTCCTTAATTCCGCTTGAAAATTCAGAAGTAACTGCTTTAAATTCTATTTGAGCTTCAGTCTTTTTGCTTTTACTAGCCAAGGGGTATCACCTCTTTTCTATTTTTTCTTACTTTCTTTGTATTGTGCAAAATTAATGTAATTATCATATGCTAGCTTATTAGCTACAATTGACAAAATAAAAGAGTAATCACAATTCCAAAATACATTTTCACTAATATTAAGAATTAGAACATAATAAGTGTAATAATCTTCAATATCTTCTAATATAAATTTAGGTATTTTGAATTTTCTTGGGATTACTCCAGTTTTTAATATAAAAGGTTCTCTAAAACCTACTTTTTTTTTGTTTGAGTTAATTCTCCTGCGACTTCTGCAATTTTTCTTACATCATTCGGCATTTTCTCTATGAATGTGTCAAAACTCATACAATTATCTAAATCATTTATATTTGCACATAAATATGCTACATATATAATTTGAATAAAATCAAATAAATCTTCACTACCAACTAAAATGGTTTTACTATATTTGTCATATATACTTTTGTTTTTAGAACGTAATTGATATAATAAACTAAAATTAATTATTAGATTTATTTTTTCGCCATCATTTAATTCAAACTCCATGTTAGTTGTTTTTAGATTGTTTATTTCTTTACTCATTACAATCTTCCTTTCTAAGCTCTTCAATTATTTTTGCTTTAGTCATTGAGCTTTTAATTTCTATATTCTTTTTTTCTGCTAATTCTTTTAATTGTGTGACAGTCATTGATTCTAAATCTTGTTCTATATCTTTTATGAATTTTGTTCCTTTTGCTCTTTTATAAAATTCTTCATTTACTTCTTGAGGAATATCTTGTCCATTAGCATCTTTTTTTGGTTTATATATTTGTAATGTAACCGCATCTTGTACTTTTTCTAAAATTATACATTTTACCATTTTGCATACTCCTTTCTAGGTTGAGCTTATTTGAACTAAATCAGGTGTAAAGTTATTTATCCACTTAGTTTTAAGTTCATTATCAGTTAGCTCACTATCTAAAGCTTCATAATATCCATTTCCATAATCATCAGGTTGTACAGTTAATTCAAGCTCTATTTGTGCAACTTCTTCTGCTCCATTTTCAACAGATTTTTTTACACCGCTTGTTGCAATTACTTTTGGAAATGCTAAATATTTTTTAACATCGTCTTCATCATAAGCCTCTGCTGTCAAGCAAAATTCTTTATGTTTTGAATTTTGTCCATAAGCATAAACTCCTTCTTTTAAGTTGTCTAAATCCATTCCATGCATTTTTACGTAATCTGAGTATTTACAATGCATTGTTAATGTAATTGTTCCTGTACCATCTCCTTTTGTTCTAGACTTTACAACTACACCTTCACAACTTTTTGTTACTGTTTTTACATTCATTTCTAATTCTAAGGTTCCAACGCAACCCATTTTTGTTGCACTTCCCTCATCAAATTTTGATGATAAATTAGTTACTTTATATTCTGCAAAATTTTTCTCGTACATATTATTTACCTCCCAATAAATTATTTTTTAATCTTTCTATCATATCTTCCACTACTTCATCATAAACATTATTTATACCTTTTGTAAAAAAGTCATTTGGAGATTTATTCTGAGATGTTCCTGTTGCTGTAAGTGGAAAATATAAATAATAAAACTTTCTAGCATTACTAATTTGTACTGCTAAATTAAAATTTTTAGTTTGACTCCATTGACTTGTTTTAGCATGTTTATTTGTTCGTGGAGAAACTGGTATAAAATTTGTAATACTATTTACAATCTTTTCTTTTCCTTCATTATGCAAATAATCATTTATTATATTTTCGGCATTTCCTTCCATAGATTGCAATAAAGTCACAATCTTTTCAGTATCTTCCTGCTTTATCTCAAATTTTACTTTTGCCATCAAATATCACATCTTTTCTTTGTTTTAACAAACGATATCATTAATAATTCAACTACCATATTTGAATCGCCTTTTGTCATATATTCAAAACTCATATCTCCGTCCGCTAAACGCAAACCTTTAATTTCAAGTAATTTATCTATTATTTTTTCTTCTAATCCTTCAGGAATATATTCTTCATGAACAATTGCAACATTCCAATAATAAATTAAATCTGTAAGACTAGTCCCACCTTTTTTTAGTCTATCTTTATTAAAAACTATATAATTCCATGGTTTTGTATTGTCATGTTGATGTGCTGTTCCATATAATACTTCTTCTATAACTCCATATTTTTCAATAAATTGATTATCTTTTATTAATTCTTGCAATTTATCTCTTATTTCATTAAGCATTAATAGGCTGCACCTCCTCCATATACAAATATAGTTCCTTATTTTCTTTATCAATATCAATATAGATGATGTCATAAATAAAGCCCTCATAAACAACCTTATGAGAGCTTTTAACTTTATCTACTAATCTTGTTTTAACTTTCATTGACAATGAATGTCCTAACGTGTTTGCAAATTCAATATCTTGTTGTCTTTTACTCATTTCTTTAAAGGCTAATGTTATTATAAATTCCATATCACTTAACTTTTTTACATTCTTTTTTTCATTGAAATTGGTTTTTTCTAAATTATCATTTTCTTTGTAAACCTTTATAATTCCATCATTGTATGTCTTCATCATTATTTTCCTCACGATAATCTTCAACTTCATATTTTTGTCTCAGACTTAAAATATCGTCAATATAATTTATTTTAAATAATTCAGACTTATTTTCCCAGGCATACATACAATAATTTAGTAGCAATTCCAATTCTTCTTCATATCCTTCATCTGTGTAGTTTACGGTATCTACACCTATTAGTCTATTTAATTTTGGTATGGAATTTTTAATAATATTTGATAATCTTTTATTTGTGATATTATCTTCCCACGTAATATCTAAACGTGATTTTAATTCAACTAGAATTTTTTCATTCATTTTTATTATTCCTTTCTGGTATAAGAAAGCCTAGTATTAAACTAGACTTTCTATACAGATTCTACTACAGACTCTTCAACTTTTTGTTTTACAACAACATAAGCCTCTTCAAGTTCAGATATATCTAATAACAATGAACTTGTATTGTCTTCACATCTACCAGTACCATATAATTTAATTTTATATGCTCTTTGGTCTTCTATGAATTTATAGTCATCTGAATATTCTATAACTCCATCTTTTGAACTTCCAATTCCCATAAAATATTCATCTAGTAAGCATAATACTGCGTCGCCATCATCTAAAACATTAGAAATAATAACATCTGTTGGGAATGGGAATAAATTATTAACATATGTACCATTAGTTGTTAGTACTGTTGTAGCAGGCATAATTTTTGTTAAATAGTCTGTTTGATTAACAATTAATGTTACTTTTGAGAATTTTCTTTTTCTACCATTTTCTTTAGTAGTTAATTTTCCTAACAAAGCTCCATAAGATTTTGGTGTAAAGTCTGTTACTTCTATTGCCTCTTTTAGAGGATAAACTCCACCACTTACAGAAACACCCTCGTGAATATCTCTTGTTAATCCAATTGGCATATCTTTTCCTGTACCATTAATTATAGCATCTTCTAATCCTAATGCTAAAGCTTCTTTTAAACATGTTCTAATATATGAATCTAAAAATACAGGGCCTAGGTCTAACATACCTTTTTCAATTACAGCAAATGCTGATAATTTAAATTGATTTACATTTATAGTTTTAAATCCTGATGTAATCTCTTTTGAAATTTCATCAGTAATTTCTCCCCATATAGCTTTTTGAGAAGTATGGTCGTTTAATAACCATGTTGTTAAAAATTTAACATTTTGGAATGTTATTTTGTTAAGTAATGCGTGTTCTTCTTGTAAATCTTTGAACACCTCTTCTATTATAGTTTCTGGCATAAAATCTTTTTCTTCATCAGTTCCTAATAAAGTTGTAAATGCTTGTTTTGGGTCTGATGCTTTTGCACTTTTTATAAATTTTTCATAGAATTTTAATTCTTTACTTGTTAATTGTCTAAATCCTCTTTGTGCTAAAACGTTAATATCGTTTGATTCTACAGCCTCTTCATATGAAGCTTTCATTTCCTCTGCGAATTGAGTCCATGCTTGTACTAATTCTTCTTCTTTTCCGCTTTTAAAAGCTTTTGCTAGTGCTATTGCACTTTCATTTTTCTTTCCTATTTTTACCATTTTAATTACCTCCAATTATTTTTAAAAATTTTTCAAATACTTTCGTATCTATTTTTTGATTTTCTTTATTTTTATTATCTTCTTCATTGTCTTTTTCGTCTGTTTCTTCTTCATCTTTATTTATGTCAATCTCTTCGTCTTCTTCATCTGTGTTGGTTTCTTCATTATCAGCATTTTCTTCATCTTCATTATTGTCTGTGTTTTCTTCGTCATCAAGATTATTAATTTTGTCATCTTCATTATTATTGTCCTCGTTGTTGTCATCATCTTTTTTGTCATCATCTTCAGGATTTTCAAGTTGAGCTAATAATTTAGCAATTATCATTTTCTTAGCACTCTGATTTACTGCTTTTGAATCTGATTGTTCACTAACAACAGATGTTGCAAATCCTTTTTCTAATGCCTCTTTGTATTCTAACCATTTTTCGCTATCCAACATGGCTTTTAACTCCTCTTCTTTGATATTTACACAAGACATATAAGCATTGATTGATGCTTGTGTTATAACATCTAAGTCATCAGCCTGTTTTCTTAATTGATTAGCATTTCCTGATGCATATTCAAGCCATGCATTATGTATCATTAATAGGCTTGCTGTAGACATTATCCTTTCATCTCCAGCCATAAAAATAACGCTTGCTATAGAACAAGCGAAACCATCACAATATGTAGTTACTTTTGCTTTATGCCTTTTTAATGCATTGTAAATTGCTAATCCTTCTGAAACTTCTCCTCCATATGAGTTAATATAAACATTAATGTTTTTTACTGTATCAGGAAGTGTTTCCAGTTTTTTAGATAATGTATAACTTGATACATCAGACTCAAACCATTTCCAAGAAGTAATATCTCCATAAATATCAATATTTGCTTCTGTCTCTTCTTTGTTTAACGCTAATGAAAAGTATTTCTTTATCTTATTCAACCTCTCCACCCCCTTTCAATGCCTCTTCACTTGTAGAATAGTTTTTAGTTATCCAGTGTGTTTTACTAAATTCAGTATTTAATGGATTCATTCCAACCTTTTCTCTTGCCTCGTCAATATCACATGTACCACTAGAAATTAACTTGTCTACTTTTTCAGCAACATTTAAGATATCTATATGATTAATGCATGTTGTATCCACTTCGATATAATTTCCTTCTTTCCATTTCTCAAAAGTATTTGTTTTTCTGGTCAGCTCCTCTTCAATCATATCTGTTACTGGATCAACAGCAAATGTTAAAAACTGATTTACTACTTCTGTTACATTGTTCATATTTCCATACATCATAGATGTAGGAATTTTCAATGTATTTGCAACTGTTTCAAGAGTATCTTTCTTTAAAGCAATTACATCAGAACTATCTTTTGTCTGAATGTTACTTCCAAATTCTTCAAGATTATATCCTTCAAATTGAGGATAAACAGCATTGTCATTTTTTATAAAATTTTCTAATTGTTTTTTTATGACATTTTCAAATTCTTCTTGAAACTTTTTATCTCCTGCCTTAAGATTTTTTATAATTAATTTATATTTCTTACTATTTGAACGTGTATAACTTTTTAAAGCATAAGCCATCATTTTTCCGTATTTTTCATAAACATCATCGAATAATTTTGTTACATTTTCTAAATCAAGCCTTAAATAAAATACATCTTTTGCATAAAATTTCTTATTAAACTGAAATGTATTTACAGTTACACCACTATATATATTCCCTTTTATAGGTCTTTCATCTACAGAATAAGAATCAGCACAAAATAACTCTCCATTTACAGAAACTATTAAAGCTTCGCCTTTGTCATATAAATAATTAATAACCTTATTCCAAAATTGACTTGAATTTTCGTTTATATTAGGAGAAACATTTAACGCATAATATGTTTCATCTTTAACTTCTTTATTATTTTTGTAAACTTTAAATTCACATTTTGTTATTGCATTAGCTATATAAGATATTGCTATATATAAAGCCAGTTTTTTAAGAGAATATTCAATCTCTGCATTATCATATATAGCTTGTATCTGTGCTTGTGATACTTTTTTTCCTAAATAATCGTATATTGTACCTTTAAAATTATCTATTATTTTCATTTTTACCTCCTAAAACACAATTGCATCCATAAATGTCATTTCTTCTATTTCTGGCAACTCATCTGCACATATCATTGCATTAACATAAGCCATAAATCCATCTGTTTTTCTTGATTTTGGCTCTATTTTTCCATATTTAAAATTATTGTTTGGTGCAGGCTCTAATTTTGTATTGTTTGTATACCATCTCATTAAAGGGTCATCTCCCCATATAATATTATGGTTTACAAAAGTTGAATCAATAATTGGAACAACTTTCATAATATCACTTGGTCTACTTAGTTTTACTTTGTTTGCCTCTTTATCACTTGCATCAAACCCTATTTTTTTCAACTCACTACTAAGCAAAGCATATCTAAAGTTATCAACAACTATTTTTCGTATGTCATACTTTTTAGCTTGTATTTCTATCCATTTACATACTTCAGAAGGATGTATCTCTACAGAGTCGACTTTTGTAATCAAACCTCTTTCTTCCATTTCATTTAAAGGTATTTTTATTCTCTTTAAATCTTTTGAATTAGTGCAATACCAACTATGATGAATACCGTAGAATTTTCCCTTTAATTTAAACAATAAAAAAGCACCTAGAAAATCTGTAGTTTTTGTATAGTCAAGTCCTAAGATACAACTCATTCCTTCTAAGTTTGGCAAATCTCCTTTAGTTGCTAAAATATCTTCCCACTTTGCTACTTCAATGTCTTGTTTTCCTTTTGGGATATTCATTCTTTTAGTCATAAATGCACTATTTAATATTGGGTCAATCTTATAATCTGTATATTCTTTTATCATTTGCTCTTTTAAACTTGGCAAATATATTAAACTAGGATTAGCTTTTTGCCAATTTTCTGTATCGTCAACTTCTTCCTCTTTGTCTAATTTACAAATAAAAGGCAAGAAACCATTGTCTGGCATCTCACCTTTTAATATCATATTTGATTTATCTATTAAATTATCTAATACACCGTCTCTTACATCTCCATTTGTAGATATGTATGTTCTTCTAGGGTGTGGCTTCTTACCTAGTCCTGTAGTAAATACATTTATATTATCCCAATTTTCATATGCGTGTGGTTCGTCAAAATCTACCTTTCCACTTCTTAGTCCATCTTTTCCTTTTGGATTATTGGTTCTATATCTTATTTTTGATTTTGTTTTTAAATTTACAATTTCTGTTTTAGTCCATCTAAAATTCCTTTCAAAAACCTTTTTAAATTTCGGATTTTCTAACACATTATATATTTCATCAAATGATGTTCTTGCTTGTTCTTCTGAATTTGCTGAAATATCTATATCGTAATATGCAATGCCATTTGTTTCTGTAATTAAACAAAAATCCTCAAAAGATAAATAACCATTTTTTCCTCCGACCTCTTCCCATAATAACAAAAAGGTCACTCCATCTTGGCAATCCATCTTTTCTAAAAACACAATTATGTAATATAAAACAAAATTTTTCCCAAGGAAATAAATCAAATGGGAAATATTTTTGATAACTTAAATATTTTTCAACCTGTTCGTTATTTATTCTTAAATCTTCAGTTGCAAAAGCTTTTTTTACTAGTTTAACTAATAATTTTTGCTCTTCGCAAGTTCTTATTTTTTCATTTTCCACTAAATCAATATATTCTGCAATATATTTGTTGTAACTTTTATTGGCTACAGTATAGCTATAATTCATAATCCTCATCATCTTCTTGAGGTGGTATTACAATTTTACATCTGCTAGTTACTGTTAACCCCAAATCTCTTGCAGAACTTTGACATTGTTTAAATGCTATATCTTGTAGTCTTTGCATTCTATTTATATTATCAATTCTAATAGCATCTTCCACTTCATCTTTTGCTTTATTTTTCAATAAACTATTTAATTGTTTAGTATATTGCAGATATATTCCTTTACTTTGTAAATACCTTCCTAAATTATCCACATCTAATTCTGTAAAAATACCTATTTTCAGAAGTTTTTCAGATATTTCTTTGAACTCTTTTTTCTGCTCTTTATTTAAATATTCAGGTATCTTTATATCTACAAAAGGTACTTCTATTTCTTGTTCTGTTCTTTCTTCTATTTCTTTTTTTGTTAAATGTTTTTTTCCTTTGGCTTGTATTAATTTTACTGGTTCTCTTGGTCTAGCCATACATTTTCCTCCTCAAAAAAACACTTACACAAAGTAAGTGTTTATGGTATTAATATGAAGATACTTCTAAAATTTCAAATTTAGCATCTTTAAGTTTATCTGTATCATCAGATGTAATAAAAGTAAACGCTTCTAAGCTCTGACTTTGTCCTGCTTTTAAATCATTTGCATATATAGTGTCTTCTGTTATTCTTGTTCCTTCTTTGTCAACTGCCTCAACAGTTATGCTAAAAGACCTGGTCTCAGAACTTTTATTTTTTACCTTTATTGGTAATTTTGTGTTTGTTACATACTCTTCTTCTTCGACATCAAATTCTCCTATTTTTACATCTAACTCATCTTTAAGAATTTGTTCTGTTTGTTCACCAGATGCTTTGTCTAAATCTTCGCTCACCGTATCAAGTGTATCTGATAAAGCCTGTTGAGAATTTAAAGTAATAACCATTGCTAAAACACAAATTATAATTCCAGCTATCGCTTGACCTTTGCTCGCTCTTTTTATCAATGATATTATTCCAAATATCGCCCCAATTAATGCTAATATAAAAGATGCATTATTAATAATTGGAATAAATGATGTACAAATAGCAACAATTCCTAATACTAATCCTGTAGTAGCAAATCCACTTTTTCTCTTTTCTTCCATAAACATCCCCCTTTCTCTGATATTTAAATATAGTATATATTTTATCAAACAATTTTCAACAATTTTTTTATATTTTTTTAATTTTTATTACTATTTTGAAAGTTATAAATTGTTTTCAATATTTTACTTTCATTTTTTAACTAACATATTTAGGGAAATATTTATTTTTTGTCTTGACCCCCTCCCGTTGTATGTTCCCCCACAATTAAAATGGGGTTTGGGATTAGGGGGGCTATTTTAATAGTTCTATCCATTTTTCTGTTTCATTTTTAAATTCTGTATTTATTTCTTTTGGTTTTTGATTGCATATCTTGTTTATATCTAAATTACTCATATCAAACTTAATTATATATCCATTCTCTCCATCTTTTATTATTCTTTTTGCCTCTTTAAACTCTGTTACTATAACAGGAACTTTTCTTTGTAGTGCTTCATACATTGAATAACAAAAGCTTTCTGTATCTGATAGTTGAACTAAATAATCACAAGCACTTATCAGTTCCACATTATTTATATTTGCAGGAACTAATACTACTTCATTATATGATAATAGTTTATCTATATCATCTTTCTTGGCTCTCTCTGTTAAATCACTACAAATATACCATACAAAATTTATGTTATTATTCTTTAATTCTTCTATCATTTTTATTATTCTTTGTAGTCCTTTTTCTTTTGTCATTCTTGATAATGTAATAAACTTTATTTTCTGTCCCGCTTCTAGATCTAATAAATTATATATACATTTGCTTGTATAACCATTCTTACTTAATAATCCATCATAAGCACTTTTTGAAACAGTTATTATATCATCTACTATTTCATCTTTAGTATAATATATATCTTTATAAGTTGATAAATCCGCATGTATCATTTGATATACTTTGTTTGCTTTTAGTCTTTTTTTACATTTGGCAATATTGTGATAATTACATGCTATAAATATATCACAGTCTATTATTTCATTGGTGTCTTTTCTTACATTGACATATTTACTTAATCTTACTAATTGATTATAATCTGCTCGCTTATACATAACAGTTATGTTATATTCTTTAAATACTTTTGCAAAGTTAAATATGAATGTTTCAATACCACCGATTTTATATATGTATTCTTGATATATTGTTATATGTTTTCCTTTATTTTTATGTAGGACTATTTCTTTTATTTGTGCTAGTTCTTTTGATATTAAGTATTTTATTAGTGTTGTATTATCAGTTTCTATAATATCACCTACTCTTTTCCTTTTATTAGATAATCTAAAATCTTGTTCTACTACTAATAACATAATTTACCATCTTTCTTTGTTTAACTGTTTTTTGTTAGAGTATCCAAAACGTTTATGACGTTTATTATGACAGTCATTACAAAGTGCTGTTAACTGTCTTGTTTTTACTCCATTTATTGTTATATATTTGCTTAATGCATATTGTGGAAAATCTTTTACATATTTTTCGTGATGTACAGTTTCTGCTTGAATTATAAACTCTTTTTTTCCGTTAACTATCTTTCCATTTTTCTTACAATCTTGACATTCGTAATGTTGCTCTTTTAATACTTCGTCTTTTAATTTGATCCATAATTTATTTTTATAGAAAAGGTACATTTTATCTTTTCCAATTAATTTTTGAATCCATAAAATTAAATCATTTTCATTCATTTCAACATACACTTATCTTTCATTCTATAAAAACATCTTACTTTTCTATTGCTCAAATCTATGTACTCTAAAAAAGTGCAGTTTTTACATTCTTTTGGTAATTTCTTTTTTATTTCTAGTATTTTGTATTTATTTTCTATACTCTGCTGTACATCTATCATATTTAATACCTCTTTACACTTGTCCAACTTACAAATTTTACATTTTTTATTTGAATTTGAACATACTATATTTGTTATTAAACATTCTTCCATTTATCTTCCTCTTTTGATGCACATTGTGCATTTCCTTTTTCATTTATTCTTATTTCACATAAATCAGTATCTTTATTAGAACAGTTTATACATTGTTCTTTAATATATTTTTCATATCTTTCTTTTTGTGTCATTTGTAACACCTTCTTTTCTAAGTTGGCTCAGAGTGTAGGACTCCTAGGTCTTCAGTTATTCCCCTAGTCGGAAGACTCCACGCTACACACCAGTTGACTAATCATAATCAATCTCTCGAGTAACTGGTTATGTTTCGGAAGTAGTCAGCTCCCTCATCAGGCGTGTACTAGGGCTAGATGTTTCCGATGTCAGAGTCCTTGGGAAACCCACGCTCTCAACCAACTTATTTTTATTTTTTGGTCAGGTTTGATAGACTTGCACTACCTTCTTCGGTTTTGGAGACCGAGATTTTACTACATAAACTAAAACGAGACATAATAGAAAACTAGAGCCACCCTGTAAAATAAATCTACAAAGTAGCTCTGCAAAAGATATTTCTTTTTCTACCCATTTTTTTATATTCTTTATAACTTAAAGATATATATCTGCACTAGGAACTCTTAAACTAGAAATGAGTATTACACAGTAACCTAGATTTGCAAATTTCCTCTCGCGAAACTTACTAAAAACGCTATTTTGCTTATCGTAAAAATAGAAAGAATTACGCTCTTTATAATTTCCATCTAGCATAGCCAAAAGAGTAAAAGCCTTGGTGCTTCCTCTAGGACTTGAACCTAGTTCTATAGTTTACAAGACTATTGTTTTACCAGTTAAACTAAAGAAGCATTTTAGAACTCACTAGGAAAGTTCTTTGTCCATCTCACTTAATTGCAACTTTTATAGAAAGGAGGCGAATTATGAACATTCGCTTATATATTAACACTGCCTAGTATGTGTTAATAAACATAATAAAAGAACAGATATAATCTGCTCTTGAAATACTAAAATATATTTTTATAAAGAACGGGAACCTTTATAAAACCAAAATTTTGTCGCTCGGGCTATGAGATAGTTTCTCTCTATCTGCGACTTTACATTTTTTTACATTATCATAATACAACATTTTTTACTGATTTGTCTTGATATTTACTGATGACTTTTCATTGCATATATTATCAAACATATTTAATGCTGTTCCATGCATTCTACATACATTTTCATATGCATAACTTATATCAACTGAAATTTCCTCTAGAGTCATACCTAGTATATATTTATCTGTTAGTATGGTTCTATATGGTTCAGGTATTTTATGTATCTGTTTTATAATTTCATTTTGTCTTTCTTGGTCTTTGTTTAAGATATCAATAATTTCATTATACTTGTCCATTAATTCTTCTAATACATAATTTGGTTTATTTTGTGCTTTTGGCATTCCGTCTAGATTAGCACTTATACTCATTGCTATTGATATTTGTTCATTATATTTTTCTAATTGTCTTTCAATCCATTTTTGATTATATCTATATTTTTTCAAGTCTTCTCTATTCATCTGTACCTCCTATTCATCAATTAAATTTTGTAGAAATGTTACTACTTTTAAATAAATTTCTTGTGTTTCATCTTCTGTATATTGTGCTAATGTTTCGTATTTCTTTATTGTTTGTTTAATAATACTTTTTGTCTCTTTAGTCATATTATCACTTACTTTCTTCTAAAAATCTTACAAATTCTTTGAACTCAGTCTTGTCGAACCTCTTCTCTTGCTTCTTTTTTATGTTTGAATTTAAATTTGTACACATTAAATTATTTTTAAATGCATTTTCACATTTAGCTTTATATTCACAATAGTTACATATATGTAATCCCATTATTTCTTTTCTCCTTCTATAATATTCAATATTTCTCTTATTTCTGTATCATATCCATATATACCATCTTGTTTTATTAGTTTTAAATATTCTTTTAACTTATTTGTTACTTTATCTAATATATATTCTTTTTGCTCTAAGTGTTGTATGTATTGCAATGCATTATTTATCACTGTACTGAATTGATTGTGAGTATAACTTAAGCTTGTCAAATCTCTTTTTATTTCTTCTTTATCCATTTTCCTTTTCTCCTTCTATAATATTTAATATCTCTATAGCTAAGTTCCATTCTGAAAAATCTACTTCTTTTTGATTTTCAGAATTATATTTCTCTGCATTTTCTGTTGCTATTTTATATGTAAAATCTGTTACTTTATCTAATATAGACTCTTTCTTTTCTAATCTGCTACATTCTGTGTCTAAAGTTTTATTTGTTATTTCTAAATTATTTATGTATTTTAATATGTTTTCTATATGTAGCTCATCTTCACTTGACAAAATTCCATTATCTAGTAACCAGTCTAAATGTACTTTTCCTTTTTCTATTTCTTCTTTATTCATTAGCTATTCCTCCACTTTTTCATAAGTTTGTTCAAATTGCTGCATTAATCCTTTATCTCTTATAAATTTTCTACATTTATTTAATTCATTTTTTACTGTTTTATAACTTAAACCATCTAACGCTAACCTTAATATTTCTATTTCTTCTTCTTTTTTATTAACTGTTGTCATCTTTCCAACTTCTAAATAATCTTGTTTATCTTTTTCTAATTTATCAATTCTGTCATATATTTTTTCTAATATTGATTTATTCATCTTTATTCTCCTTTCTCTTTTACTAATTTTTCAAAACGTTGTTTATATATTTCTATTACTTTTTCTTTTTTTTCTAAATATCCCATCATCTTTCCTTCTCCGCCTATATATAATTGCAAATCCTTTCCTTCTTTAAAGAACCAGTATTCTGCCATTAAATCTATTTGATTATCTTTTTCTTTGTTTTCTTTTTGTAGTTTAGTTATAAGATTTAAAACTGTTTCTATGCAATTTTCTAAACCATCACTATGTTTTATATTATAAACTTTATGATTATAAATATATTTATTTAGCATTTCAATGGATCTTTTTTCTTCTTCTGATAACATAGTTTATTCCTCCTTTACAAAATTTCTATAACTTTTCCTTTCTCTAAAATTATTACTGCATTGTAATCACTAAATTTATGTCTTATTTCTTCTATCATTCTATTTAATATCTGTACTCTTTCTCCATAATTTTTCA
>CALYAQ010000092.1 GCA_944393615.1 uncultured Clostridia bacterium | reverse complement strand
ATATTTCTATTACTATTAATACATATACAACTATCTTTAATAAATTTAAAGAAAATGCATTAGAAAACTATATAAATTACATTAAAAATATCTAGTTGCATTAAAATTGCATTATAAAAACCGTAGAATTGTTGATTTTTCAACGTTTCTACGGTTTAAAAATGGTGGACAGGGATTAAAATAGTATTTTTATAACTTTTTACCGTTTTTTATATCTTTTTATATTTTCTCGTAACATGCTATTTTAAGCCATTCTTAGAATTTTACTTTTTATAACTTTTTATATTTTTTTATAACTTTTTATTGGCGTTGCATTAAAAATTGCATTAAAATTTTAATTTATTTATATATAAAAAGAACTAGTTGGCTAGTTCTTCTTGTTTTTTGTTTTTTTCTTAATTCTAGTAAATTCTATTTCCTTTTCAGTTATTTTGCTAAATATTCCATTTTTCTTTATATATTCTATATGAAATTTATCACTTCTTACGCTTATAAATGCTTTATTTATGTCAATGTTATATTTATTAATATTTTCTATTATCCAATCTATTTTTTCAACAATGCCTTCACAAAACCTTGATTTTGGTGTAATCCAGATAATTGCTGTCTTATACTTGAATTTCGAAGCTTTAAAATCGTCATCCCCGGTAATTAGTATTCGCTGTTCTTCTAGAGCTTTTTTAAAAACTTCTTCGTCCGGTATTCCTTTTTTGTCATCATTTATATGAAAAACATCATATCCTAATTGGATTAATTCCCCTTTTATCTTGATAGCAACATTTTCATCTAACAATAACTTTTTCATTTATTTTTTTCTTATTACACCTAATATATATTTAAATGTACTAATTTTCTTTATATTGTAGAAAATACCTGCAATAATTTGCTCTTTGCTATCAATGGATGGATATTGTTCATTAATGTATTTACACATTGTGTCAATATCATTATTTTTTTCGTCCATTGCTTCTTTTACTATTAATAACATTTCTTCTGGCGTAATTCTAGTCCCTTTTATAACTGTTTTTCCATTTCTTATCTTTTTGTTTTTTTCTGTATATTTACATATAATTTCATCATATTGACTAGCTATACTTTTCATTTTTAAAAAAGTGGCTATTTCATGTATCTTTGAAGTGTCTTTTTCCTTTTTTGATTCGTAATTCTCCATTATTTGTGTAAAATTCTCTAGTGTTTCTGTCATATCCATCACTCCTTTCTTTCTTATCATATAATCACTTCCTTGATATTTATTATACTATAAATACCAAAAAAATTTTGTCGAAATATATATTTAAAATATAACATTTATTTATTTTTTTGTAAACAGTTATTACATTTTTAATATAACTGTAATACCATTGTAACATGCTTGTAATCTTTTGTCAAATATTGTAATATATTTTTTCTTTTTTTATTGTGATAAAAAAACTCAAATTTTATCAAAAAATCAACCTTTTAAAATCAATTTAAAACTGTTTTTATTTTAAATTGATATACTTATATACCTTGATTTTACTGGATTTTGGCACAAAAAAAGAGCTAGACTAGAACTTAATCTAATCTAGCTATATTTTTTTATTTTATTAAAACTCCAGCTTTTAATTTGTTTAATAGTTCTGTATTTTGACTTGCTGTTCCTGCATAGTTTGTTATTCCATTTTTTATTGCTATTTGTTTTCTGTTTGCATAGCTACTGTCTACATTAATAGTTTTTAATGCTTCTACAATAGAATTTCCAGAATAGTTTACTGCAGGATAATAACTTACTGTTGATCCTTTTAATAATTCAATCATTTTTAAGTTTTGCTCTGCTGTTCCTGAATAATTGCTTATTCCTAGTTTTTGAGCTAATTCTTTTCTGCTTGCATAAGAACTGTCATATCCTACACTGTTTAATCCCTCTACGATAGAATAACCAGTATAATTTGCTAAATTAGGCAAGCTTGTTTCTGTTGTAGTATTTTTATTTATTCCTAATGCTTCTTGATTTTTTGGTCTTAATATGCATACATATCCTGAAAAAGGTTTATCTTGATATCCTACTTCTAATTTTTTTACTCCATTTTGGTCAAAGAATTTCATATGTACGTCCATTAATGCAACATGTCCGTATCCTCCGCCATAATTAGAACCATATACTAAAATGTCGCCTTCTTGTAATGCTACTGTATTAGATAGTTTTTCTAATACATCTGGCAATGGATTTCTTTCCCAATCTTTTGCATTTCCACGTGCTTTATATGGTACTCCAAATACTCTATATAAATATTGCTGTATTAAACTTACGCATTGTCCTTTATATGTGTTTACTTGTGGGTTTGCCACACTTTTTTGAGCTAATGCCCAATCTCCAAATTCTGCTAAATTCATTATTTATTCCTCCTTCTTTAATTGTGTTATGTTTTCATTTGCATAAACTGCTAATCCTGCAAGTATTATTCCTTGAACAATTGCAGTAAATATCATCATAAGTATTGATTGATATCCAGCTATTTCACTTGTTGCTACTACATATATTGCTGATATTACTACTCCAATAATTCCTAAAATAATTGGAATATATTTGTCTTTTATAACTTCGGATTTTTTAATTCCTTTTCCAACAAAAAATAAAACTATTGCTACTATCAATAGTTCAGGTTTTACATATTCTTTTATTACTTCAAAAAGTTCCACATTAACTCCCCCCTTTCATAAGCTTTTCCCAACCGTCATGAATATAAGTGTTTAAATGTAAATCATTGATATAATGGTCATATACCTCTGTTGCTCGTTGAATTTGTATATCACTTTTTGGCACCCCGTTTTTAACGTCTTCAAGAAATTCTGTTAAATAGTTCTTGCATTCATTCTTGTCGAGTTTATCTAATCTAGTATCAATTATCTCTAGTTTGTCATTAATCGGTTGCAATGCTTCTTCGAATTTCTTCTCGACGGCATTGTCAACTGGTTTTTTAATTTTAGATATGAAATTCATTATTACTAAAATTGCATTTAAAACTGTTGCAATTGATATTATTGTTGTTTCGTCCATTTTTTTCCTCTTTCTTTCTACTTTTGTAGTTTTTTAAATTATAAAAAAAGCCTTTTAAGCTTCTTCAATTTTTATTAATCCAATAAATACATTGTATCTAATACTATTCTCTCTGTTGCGGTTGGTGTTCTTGCTCCACTAGCCCCTGATAAACTTCCTTGTTGAAATAGCAACCACTCCCAACCACAGTACATAACATTGACTCTGGTTGGGTCATTATAATTGGTTGTTGGATATAGTAATGGTCTTGTTATTTGAAATTCTTCTGGTATTTTAGCTATGCCTGTCCAGCTTGCCACAATTCCTGTAACAATACCTCTTATTTTCACAACTTTGCCAATACGTCGTATTTGCGGAGTATATGTTACACCGTCTGCAGTGCAAGCACTTACATTGTTTTGTAATTCTAAATCAATCCAACCTGTGTCATCTTTTTGTTTACATTTTGGTATCATATTATTTTTTCGAGATTTATTGCGAATTGTACCTATTATAATTGAGTCCAACTATCCCAAGTGCCTTCAATTTTTCTTCTTATATATACTACTCTTATTGAATGCAAAGATAATGCATATTGGACAGCATAATCTTTATTATAAACTATTTGTATTGTGTAATAATGTGAATTTGAAGCGTTGGTTGGTGCATTTGACAATTGAGCCATACAAACAAACAATCCTGAGCCTTCAGAAACAAGCTCGTTCATATCACAATTTGTTATTCTTTTTGTATTTGCTTTGCTTGATATTGCTGTTTCTAATGCTTGTACTCTATTTTCTAGCTCACTGTTATTTTGTTTATTTTGTTTGCATTTTGGTATCATTCGCAATCACGAGGAAGTATTGCTACATCTTTGTGCTCTCTACTTCCTCCTTTGCTCCAGTTTTTAAAATACCCTCTCTCTCTCTCTCTCTCTCTCTCTCTCTCTCTAGAGTATCAAGGGTTTCAAGATTTCTATTCATTTTTCATCTTTCCTTTCTTTTTAATCTATTGATTTTGTATATTCAATTATTACAAATGTTGTTGTGAAAGCAGTTCTGTCGCTACCTGTTGTTATAACAATATTTGTACCATCAACATAAAGACTTATATTACCAGCCAGAGTATTTGAGGCAAATATTAAAGGGAAAAATGTTGATGAAGTGTTTTTGCTAACTGCTTTTATATCGACAACTAGTTCTAAATTATCTATATTATGTGTAACTGCTTTGCTTGTGCTGTTTGGTAATTGACCAAAACTAACTACTTTTCTGTATAGATTTTTTCCATTTATCCACTTTCCAATAACCTTTTCCCCTGTTGAATAAATATCTAAATTATTTATATTTATAAATTCTTCATATACATTATTATCGTTCTTGATATATATTTTAGGTTCTATATATTCTTCATAATCAGTTGCTGTTGAGCCTTGTTCAACTTGAATATTATTAAATTGAACTTCATATGCTGTTGTAGATGCACTTCTGTTTGCATATAAATAAAATGATAAATTTCCACTTTCATCACTGGTTGCTGTTATTATTGACTTAAAGGCTGTATCTGTTTTGGTATCACTTACAGTCGAATCATAATATAATCCTGCGTTTGAACCTGATGTATTTACTATTTCCGTTTGAATTGTATATTGTTTATTAGCTAATAATTTTTCTAGTGTTACTTCAACTCTTGCATAATCTCCTGTTGTAGAGACTTTTACAGAGTTTTTAGTATTTTCTAAAACAGTCACCTTTGGAAAAATTTTTACTACATCATTGTAATTAAACAAGTTCTTCCCTTTCTGCATCCAGACTTTTTTCCTATTTAATCCTGCGGGTTCTACTGCACTTACTATTAATTCGTCCTTAGGTTTCATCCTCGTATTCCCCCTTTACTTCAAACTCTAACATGTCTCCATCTTCTAAGTACCAATCACTTGTGGTTTTTATGATATTACTTATACTTCCACTTGTTCCTACTTCTCTATAATGCCCATCTGTTCCTGTATCATCACTGCTTGCTATTAGCCTTTCACCATTTAGATAAACATCAAGTACTTCTGCCCCTACTTTGTAATAACATGGTATTGTTATATTTGCTCCTGCAGAAGTTGTTTCGGTTATGGCAAGTTTGTATTTATAGGTTGTTTGTGTACTGTTTATAAGGTCTGTTAACTCTTGAACAGTCTCATTCGTATCGGTTTCAAAATCACTAATATTTTGGTTTGTGTCTTCTATATATGTTTTTAGTTTTGTATCTATTTTATCCCAATTTTCATTTAATGCTTTGTCTATATCAAATTCTTCTTCAGCATCAGTACTTGGTTCCCATTTAAACAAATTTAAAAAATCTGTAAATTTACTCATTTAATCACCTCTCTAATTTAAATAACCATATACATTTAATTGAGCAAAAACAAATCCAGTTTGCTCAAAGCAAGCCTTGGCCGTAGAGGGATTTGAATTTGTAGTTGCAATCTTTATTCTTGAATTATTCGCTATCTGTGATGCAATGTTATTTGTTTTTATTTCTTCAACATTATAGTTGCTTGATGTTGGTTTAACTGGTGTGAAAGTATTATTGGTTGTATTGAAACATGCTGTTATTTCCGAAAAATTTATTCCAGATAGTTCTGGATAATATTCGCTTCCTTCATATCCAGAAACACTTATACTTCCATCTATTTCGCTTACATAACATTTTACATTCCTTGCATACCCATACGCTACACTATTATCTTCCATACTCACAAAATATGGAATATGTCTTAATGTGATATATGCTGAAATTACTGTAAAATTATCGGGAATAACCACATCTATATATATATTATATTTATCTGTTCCAGTTAGTTCTGAGCTCATAAACCCTAACATATTATATTCTCCAGCCTTTTTAGTATCTCCCCATTCTTCTGATACTCCAAAACTGTTAAATTGTAGATTTGATAAAACTCCTCCGTTTCCAATTAGTTTTGTACCGTTTGAAAGAACCACACCATCTTTACTTATTGTAACCAATTCATCTCCATTTGCATCAACAACTTGAATAGCACCGTTTGTATTATTGTTACCTCCAAGCTTCAGTGTTCCACCGTTAATTCTTTCAGCACTCATTGTACCTGATGCAATGAAATCAGCAACAATTTTTCCATCCATTGTCATCGCCAAGCCATATGGTCCGTTTATTCCTGTAGAACTATATCCAAGTCCGTTCATGTTCCAACGCCAAATATGTTGAGCCTGGTCTAAATCTTCATTATCTGCTATAAATAATTCTCCTGCTTTTTTTATTACACAACCGCCATTAAATTTCGTAATTAGCTCAGTTGCCTTTTCTACTGCTTTGTCATATACAGACGGTATTTGTTCTTTTACTATATTTTCTATTTGCTGTGTAATTGGTCCTTTTGATGAGTATGTATTATTTAACTCATTTTCTCCTTTTGCTGTCCAAGTTTGACTGACTGCTCCGTTAAATTCCCACGAATTTCCCATCACGTATGTTAGATATTTTGTATTATTAGTATTAGTAATATCGAATTTATCTCCAACATCTGTAGCAAAATCTGAAATCGTTGCTTGATATGTGTATGGAATAAAAGTAAATCCTTGCATTTTTAGCAATATATTTTGTGCTATATCATCTGTAACGAAAGGATTGTTTTCATCTATTTCTAATACATATCCACTATTTGCACCTATTATCTCGCTTCCTGCATATTTTATCTTCTGAATAGTTATATAATTTTCTGCTGGCAAAAATTTCTTATATTTTCCCTTTTGTATAGATTTAACACTTTCTAGTCCATATTGTCCTATTATTCCGTTTCCAGCTCTATTTATAATATAAAATCCGCAAGCACATTCTGCTATATAACCTAAGATTTGTTTATGTGTATATCCGTTCTGGCACTATATTTATTATTTTTTCTTGATTATAAAAAGTTATTGTATCTGATATTATTTGTGCTTTACTATGTACATCATCATATAGTTGCTTTAATGTAAATGGTGGAGTCAATGTGCAAATATATTCATCTTCTAAATACTTTGTCTTATCTATAAGTTTTATCGTTATAGTTTTATTTTCATTCTTTGTTATTTCTGTTACGTAAAATTTTCCTTGAGGAATCCACAATGATGTCATATGCTTTATTTTTAATGAATTTATTACACTGACTAATTCTTTATGAAATTGTCCAACAGTATATAAATCTTCTATTGAAATACATAACTCTATATTAAATTCTTTATTTTCAAATTTAACATTGTCAAATTCATTATCATAATTTAATAAGGTTAAAGTTGCTGTTGCCCCATAAGCACCACCAATAGTAAATTTCTCACTATCATTAATGTTTAAATCATATTTTATGCTTTTTATATTTTCATTGTTAATCGTCATGTCATTTAATTTTATTCTAGCTTTTGTTTTTCTATCTTCTTTTTCTAAAGCCTCTAAATAATACGGATTTACTATATACATTTAGTCACCTACTTTTCTACAAAATCAGCTGTTAATCCTTCCCAAGTAATACTATCATCTTCACCCACTACTAAAACTGGTGCGGTTCTATCGCTTACATACATTCGCTTAGTTTCAAAATGCCCTGTTTCAGGATCCGGATATGTAACATTAAAAAAAACATCCTTTATAGATGTTAATATAGTGCTTATTTCTGTCCAGCTCAATGGCCCCCATTCATTCAATACTTTTCTTTTTACTGCTACCCTGTTTCGATGTAATTCTGCATTTGAGTCTGTGTCTGAATTTAAGTCTTGGTCTGATATAAGAACCTGACATTTTGTCGGAGCAGGTATTGCTACTCCGTTTATTTTTAGTATGTCCATTTTATCTGCTCCTCTCTAAATAAAATCTAAAATTGGCTTATCTGATTTAGCTTGCAATGCTTTCATTCCTTTGATTACTGCTCTTGCTAACTCAATATTGTCTACATTTAATACTGTGTCTCCTCCTGAATTTCTTAAGTATTTTAAAATTTCTCTTAAGATTGAAACTATTTCACTTTTATTTTCTTTTCCTTGAAATTTTGATAATTCTTCTGCCATGATATTGTGTAGTTTGTCTTCTGGTGCTACTATCTCTCCTTGATGTCTATTGTCACCTATCATTGCTAGTTGAGGGGTATTGGCTTTTACATAGCCACCTTCTGCCAAACGTGGCAATGATAGTGTTCCAATCTTTCTAACACGAACACCTGGAATTAAATTTATTAGACTTATTCCTCCGTTTATTAGGTTGATAGCTCTATTTATCGTTCTTTCAATTAGAGAAATAACACCATTAATTCCGCTTTTTACTGCATTAGAAATAGCATTCCCAATACTTGTGCCTAATTTACTAAATGTATTTTTTATGCTATTCCAGATGTTAGAGAAGAAACTTCCTATATTGCTAAATACTCTTGTAATTCCATTGTATGCTTGTTGAAATATATTACTAAACCAACTGCCTGCTCCAGAAAAAATGCCTACTATTCCTTGCCATGCTCCAGACGCAGTATTCTTTACATTGTCCCATAAATTTTGAAAAAAGTTTTTTATAGGGGTAATTATTTTTTCATTGAACCATTGTGCAGCATTATTCCATGCATTTTTTATTTCCTCCCAGCATTTTTGTGCTGTTTCTTTTATCTTATTCCAATGCTTGACACATAATATTATAATTGCAATTAATGCTGCAATTGCAGCGATAACTAAAGTTATAGGATTAGTTAAAATGGCCATAATTCCTGCAAATATTCCTGTAACGACATTACATACTCCCATTGCTACATTATATAATGTTAAAGCACCTGCAACTAATCCTATTGCTATAGCTATACCTTCAATAATTGCCATTGCTACTTCATTATCGCTAATCCATTTTAATGCATCTCCAATTCCTTTTAAAACATCAACTATGACTCCTCCTGTCCAAGTTAGTAATGGGCTTAGTACATTATTCCAAAACCATTCCCATATTGGTTGAATGTCTGCTATTGCTTGATTTACAATATCGAGTGTTCCTGTTAATATATCTAAAAAGGCTGGTAAAACATCATTTATTGTCCATGTAGTTAACGGTAATAAAACATTATCATAAAACCAAAGTAATCCATTTCCTACGTTTTCGGTAAATGGCTCTAACACTTTCCACAGTTCATCAAATGAAGTTTTTAGTTTATCGAAATCAATAGATTTCATTGCCTCTGATGTTGAATTTAAAAAATGTGGCAACGCATCTGATATTATATAATTTCCTAGTGGTTTTAAGTAATTATTATAAAACCCATCAAGAATCTTTCCACATCCTTGTCCAAAATAAGAGATTGCTTCTCTTATTTTGTTAAAACTCTGTTTTAGAGGTTCAAAGTTCACACCATTTATTATATTTTCTATATCAGATACACTCTCTTTCATTGTATCTGCTAATGAATTTTCAAAGTCTAATCCTCCAAGGTTTCCTATTCCAGAACTTCCAGAAGATGAAGTATCGTCACTAGTTGTTAAATTATTAATTTCGTCTATTCCTCGTATTCCTAATAAATCTTTATTTGCTTTTTTAGCACTTTCACCTATTCCACTGACTGCATCTGATGCTGTATCTGCAGAACTTGTCACATCTGTTAAGTCTGTTGCTATACTTCCTACTCCTCCAGAACTATTTGATTTATTTCCTGTAATAGATTCCGTGAATGATTTAAACGCATCTGCAAGAACTTGTAATTTAGATAACACCCAATTTATTCCTTGAACAATTGGTGTGAACAAGTTTATAAATCCTTGCCCTAAAGTTGCTTTTAATTCATCAAACCTTAGGCTTAATACTCTTGTTTGGTTAGCCCAACTGTCAGACGTTCTGGCAAAATCACCTTGTGCTAAGCTTAATTTATCCAAAACAAATTGGTATCTTAATGCCGTTTTTTCTTGTTCTGTCATTGCACTAGTTGTTTTGCCAAAGCCATTTGCCATAGCATATTGGTCTAATGCATTTTGAGTCATTACAACACCCAAGTCTTTTAATGTTTCTGTTTCTCCTGTAAATACAGATTTTAGCTTTGTGTATGCCTCATCTGCACTTAAATTATAGAAAGATGCGACATCTCCTGTTAGCCCAGTTAGTGTTTCTGCCATTTCTAAAGCTGCTTGATTGTTGAAATCAAAAGCCTTAGCCATGGCTCCAAATGTACCTACATATTTCTTTGTTACTGTTTGTCCTAATCCAAATTGTTCTATTGCATTTTGTGCAAATTTATCTACTTCACTATTTAAATTTCCAAACGTAACATCTACAACGTTTTGTACTTCTGCTAAATTAGAACCTAATTCAAGGCAACTTTTAGTAAAACTTACAACTGCTCCTACTGAAAAAGCAGCTATTGCAGCTTTACCTATACTTTTTAAAGAATTTTCTATTCCAGAGCTTTTTATATTATTACTAGCATTTTTTAAACCTTTATTAAATGGATTTGAATTTAATAATAATTCAAAATCAACTGCTCCTACATTGGTGCTCATACCTGCTTTTCCTCCCTTTACTTTTTTATAAATTTTAGAATTGCAGGTATTGGCTAACTACTCACTATTTTTAGTCGTGTTGCTCGCTCTGTCATTTTTCATATCTATTTTTACTATTTCCTTACATCTTGTACATTTTATTTCTCCAATACAAATATCAGCTTTTAATAGAAGTTGATTACATTTTGGACATCTTATTTCTTTCATTTTCTATCACCAGCCATTTCTTTAAATGCTTTTTGTAAATCGGTAATAACTTTCTTAAACTCTTCTTGATCCACATTTTGAGCCATTTTCATTCTATATTTCCACCTTATGTTTTTTTGGTCTTGTGTAAAGTTTTTTAATCTTTCTCTATCATCTTCACTTCTAATTTGCACTATATTTCCCAATGGTGTATCTCCCATAAGACCAGAAATATCACTACTTAATTCAGCCCAACTCATATTGTCAATTTCTTTTCTAATGCTGTATCCATATTGTGTTTTTAGACTAGAAGCTATTAACTCCCAATCTTCTTCAAAATCGTACCATGCTTCGCTATTTGACTGATTTTTGAAATCGTTCTTCCATCTCCTCGTATGATATTTCATTTACTTGTGCCATTATTGCTAAAATAACAGTTTGTAATTGTTTAACTGTTAAGTCCATATCATATATATCTTTTCTTGCTTTTTTTCCTAAAAGTAATTCTATTACATTGAACATTGCATCAAATGATTTGTTTTTTTCAAAAATCTCTTGAGCCTTTATCATTGTTTTAGCCCCACAATTTACTGTGTATGTTTTTCCTTCTGCTATTGTTATTTCCTGTTTTTCTATTCCTAATTTATCTGTAATATTTAAATTCATGATTTACCTCCTAAAATTTATAAAAAAATAAAGGGACGAGCTGTCCCCTACAACTATCCTGCACTTGCTTCTGTATAAGTTGGTTTTCCATTTGACATTACATCAAACTCAAGTGGAATAACATTTGTGCTATCTCCTCCACCCCAGTTAGTAACATTAAATACAGCACTTTCAAATAATAAAGTATCTCCGTTTGGGAATGTCCATTCTAGACAGCCTTCTGCCTCTCTACCGTTTTTTAACGCTAAACCTGCTACATAATCATTTCCTGTGTCTCCATAATTTCTTTTTCCTGAAATTGAAATTGTAACAGATTTTGATGTCATTAAACGTCTTACCCAACCTTTTTGGTCAAATGGATTCCATTCTTCAACACCGTTATCTAAAGCGACACTAAATGTAGCCATATCTGCAATTGTATTTAAAGATTCACTTGAAGCACCGACTTTAAATTGGTTTTCGTATACTGGATATACTCCTGTTTTTGTTGTTCCTGGCATTATTCTTCACCCTTTCTATATAATAAATTTAGTTCAATACTGAACTTATAAACTCCATTTTCATCTGAACCTAAATCAATAGGTCCATCATATAAGCAATTGATATTACATCTGTAATCATCAATAAAAAAAGAGCTACAATCTAGTAACTCATAAATTTCATCGGCTTTTGTTTCGGCCGTATTATAATTTTTCGTCCATCTTAACAATAATGTGATTGGTAATATTCCATAACTTTGTAGATTTTTAAACTCTGATAATTTTGCTAAATTTCTTCTATTAGAATATATAGCAATAGCTTTCTCCTGATTTTCGTCCATTTTTCCAATATACCATTTATCACAGTCTTTTATTATAGTTTTAAGATAGTCTTTTACTTTAACAGTTTTTAATCTTACTATCATTTCATTCTCCTTTTTAGCATTTGTTGATAATATTTGAAAGGTAAATTTTTTTTGCCTCCAGTAATATAATCTTCAAACCAATACTGTTTAGCATTAGCATTTTCTCCTTGATGTATCGTAATTTCTGGGTCGAAATATACCTTTCTTGAATATATTGCAGGATTTTGTATAGTTGCTATTCCCTTTATAATTCTTTTATCGTCAATAAACATATCCCCTTCTAAATCTCCTTTATCTTTAGGTACAGTCTGGCTTTGAACTAAATCAGTTTTTATTGCTTCTGCTGTATCTAATAGTGCTAATCTAGCAACTTCATTTATCATATTTATATTTTTAGTGTTATAAGTTATTTTCACATTACATCAACTCCAAAGTTGTATGATGAACACTACCATCTGGATTTCTAGGTCGACTTGCTAAATATATTTCATATTTACTATCATTTATTATTACTTCTCCACCGCTTATTTTTTTAATATTTGGTGCTATATCTCCTAGCAATATTACTTTTCCAATAAGCTCAACCTTTTTTCCATCAGCAGTAATTATAGTTTTAGTTTTTTCAACAAACCTGCATTTTTGATTTTCGACATTTAAAGAGGTTAAAGGCTCACCTTCTTCAGACAAGCCCTCCTGATATAATTTAATATCACAACAATTATTTAATAATCTTTCTAAATGCTTAGGATTTAACTTTTTTATCATAGTATTCTATTTGTTAATCCTGTTCTTTTTAAATAAAAAAAAGCTAATTTAGATATGTTTAGTTTATCTGCTATATCAGTAGATTCTTTTTCATTTACTGTCAAATCTCCACCAATACTATAGCTTTCTATACTATCATCATCATAAATGCTTTCATCTTTTATATAATCAGCTTGTAAGCAAGTAGCTTTGATTATTAAATCTTTTTGCTGTTCTGTTAAATTATAAAAACCTCTTTTTTCGATTCTTGTTAATGTAGCCCTGTTGATATCTATTGAAGATAATTCCAAATATTTTTCTATTTCATCATCATCTAATGAACTAGAACCATATTTTTTATAATCTTCTTTTGTTGCATAAACTGTTATCATGTGCAACACCTCTTATTATTTTACTTTCTTTTCAAGTTCAGCAACTTTTTTAGTTAATTCTTCATTAGCTTTGGCTAATTCAGTTTTTTCATTTTCTAAATCTGCTGACTTTTTAGTTAATTCTTCATTAGCTTTGGCTAATTCAGTTTTTTCATTTTCTAAATCTGCTGACTTTTTAGTTAATTCTTCATTAGCTTTCTTTAATTTAGAAACTTCTTTTTCTAAATCCTTAGAAGCT
>CALYAQ010000091.1 GCA_944393615.1 uncultured Clostridia bacterium | reverse complement strand
TTTGATTATTCGCTATATCTGTACATACTCCTTCGGCTACTATTACTGTTTGTATACAGTCTGTATTGTTTGTTACTACTATTGTATATGTTGTTTCATTTACTTTTGTAAATTCGCCTTTTGTTCCATTATTTACTGTTATATCTTCTATTGTAAAACCTATTACTGCCTCACTAAATTCTATTGTATATTTTATACTATCCACATTTGTTATATCTGTTGTATCTGCTGTTATTGTACATGTTGGTCTTGTATTATCTACTACTATATTTCCACCTGTCGTTACCTTTATTGTATTACTTACTACTTGTCCTTGCTCATTTGTTAGTCTTACCATTATTCCGCTTTCGTCTGTTACAGTTACAACTTGGCTATATATGTTCCATGTTGTACCTGCATCTGTTGTATATTACAATGTATATCCATTACTTGTTAATTGGGTTTGTACTGTTAGTATATTATTTTCATACGTTATTGTTGCATATTCTTCTAATGGTATTGGCATTATTTCATATAGCCATATTTGTATACCTTGTGTTGTTGTTAGCTTTAATATATTGTTATCAAACGTTCCATGTTCTTGTATTGTTGGTATTATCTCTTCCATTGTTAACGTATATATTCCTTGATTTGCTTTCTTTAACTTTTCCATTTGTATTTTGGTTTGAATATCTTCTATTATTACCTTTTTGTTATAGTCATTTACTGCACTTTGCGTATTTCCAAACATATTAGTATTCATTGTCGTTATTACTACAGTTCCTGTTAATATTACAAGCACCACTATTGTTATTACTAACGCCACTAAACTTATTCCTTTTTTATACATTTGGTTCATTTTCGTTCTCTCCTTCTAAAATATATTTATATTTTGACATATTGTTATATACATAATATATCATGTATTTGTTCTTTTGTCTATACTTTTTTACCACTTTCAATTCTTTATATTTTTTGTTATTTTTTTACAATACAAAAAAACTAAAGTATATACTTTTTATTGTATGTTACTCTAGTTTTATTTTCTCTTTTCTATTTATTTTTTTACATACTAAACCAAGTTTGAATTTTTCTTCAAACCTTAATTGTAAATTATATCCAATTGTGTGTGTGTGTGTGTGTAGAGCCCCAAGGGGTGCATGGTTTTTCTGCATCTTTTCGTTCTCCTTTTTCATTTATATACTATTACATTTTATGCAACTTGTATGCATTACATTTGTTATACTTGTTAATTTACTTATATTATCATTTACTATTTTTTAACTTCCTATTATTATTGTATCCCCTGACCAATGAGCTGGAGTGTTATACTTTAGACAAACTACTGGACGAAGCCCTAAAGAAACAGTATAACCTCTGTCACTTATTCCACCATCGCCAAACACAAAACGCACATATAGCGGGCTACTATTCGACGGAGCAGTCATCCAGTACCACCCACCAGTCTTATATAAACTATCTGTAAACGAATTAGAATTTCCTATACCTGCATTAGAATTACCATTTCCATTTATTGTATATGTATGGCTCGTTTCTGTTTTTGCATTCAAACTCGCTATAAACATTTCCATTGTTGGAGTTCCTATTACATCTTGTATATATTCTTCTAATACATTTCCCGTCTTATACTTTACATTCCAAATTGATGTATCTAACAACCAAGTTATTGCTTGTATATTTTCATTACTATTATTTATATAATCATATCCGCTATCATCCCCATTTGCTAATTTTCCTAATCTAAAATACGTCTTTGCGTTATTTATTATGTTTTCCTTATTACTTCCCGAATACATAGTTAATGCTGAATTTGCAGTTTGCCCACTAGGTATTATATAATAGTATGTATTTCCATTTATTTCCTCGTGATAAAATAGTTTCCAATCCGCTACGCTATTTGCACTATAACCGCTTACTGTTGTTCCATAATTGCTTGGGCTTATTCCTAATTGTGATATAGCTTGTGTTACAGTTATAGCTTGTGTTACTATTTGTCCACCATAAGCTATTGTTACAGCCGTATCTGTAGTTTGTAGTGGTTCACTTGGGCTTAGAGTATATCCTGTCACTTGGACTGTAGTATTATCATTCTTTGTTGCTGTAATTACCATTCCAGATGCATTAAATATTTCTCCTACTATATATTTTGTTTTCGTTGGAGGTATAGTTATTTCTATCTTTTTTATTTTTGACATTGTTGTACTTAAGTTATAGTATATTATTCCCTCATATTCAAAACCGTTTCCTGTTAATGTATCATAATAGTATAATACACCTCTCTTATCTACGTAATATTTTGCAAACTCTTCTGCTGTCATATTAGTTCCTTCTCGCATTTCTTCTGCCAAATTCACTGCATCTACTCCATTTATTTTTTGATTAAATATCGGCTCTATATTTGCATTTTCATTATCATACGTGTAACCTTGTACTACACCTTCCCATTTATAGTTTTCTATGATATATCCATTACTTGTTCCTTCTATTGTATTATTTAGCATCTTTAATGTTACTTCGTCTTGCAACGCTGTTATATTATTTGCAAATATAGCGAAGGTTCCTCGCTTTTGTGCATTTACTCCTGATATTATTAGCGCTCCTACTAATAATATCAATACTACTACTGTTATCGTTAATACTATTAAGCTTATTCCTTTTTTATATAATTTCTTCATTTTTTCTCCTTTTTTCATGTATATTCTATTGCATTTTGCACAACTTGTATGTATTACATTTGCTATACTTGTTAATTTAGTTATATTATCATTTATTATTTAGAATTTTTTCTGTATATATATTGTATAAAATGGAATAATATTCTTGAGGTGCAAAAATTGAATAATCGTATAGCATTAAGGAAAAAGTTTAAAAAAATTGAAAAATTAAAAAAAACTTGTATTAGTAATAATTTGCAAGATAATATTAATATGTTCAAAGAAATTTATTCTCCTAAAATAACTATTGGTACTGTTTTTCGTGAATTTGAATTATCTTTGAACAATAATTCATATCGTTGCTGTGCAATTTTTATTGAAGGTTTAAGTGATTCAGATTCAATTAATGATAATATCTTAAAGCCATTAATGATTAAGCAATACAATTTTGATAATCTTGATTTAGCACAAGCAATTGAAGATAAAATATTACTACAAGGAAATATTGATAATAAAGAGAAAATTGAAGAAATTGTAATAGATATTAATGCAGGTAACTGCGCTTTGTTTATAGATACATTAAGTCACTGCTATATTTGTGATGTAAAACAAAACGAACACAGAACTATTTCTACACCTATAAACGAGGTGGCTATTAAAGGTCCTCATTCTGGATTTGTAGAGTCTATAAGGGCAAATACCGCTCTATTAAGGAAAGTGGTTAATGATGAAAATCTAATGTTAGAAAAAATAGAAATTGGTAAACGCAGTAATACAACATGTCTAATGGGATATATATCAAATATTGCTAATCCAAAAATAGTTGATGATGTCAGGAATAGGTTAAAAAATATTAGTATTGACTATTTATTAGACTCCGGACAATTAGAACAATTAATTGAAGACCACCCTTTACTTACTATGCCACAAACAATAAGTACTGAAAGACCTGATAAAATAGCTTCACATCTATCAGAAGGCAGAGTGTGTATTATGGTAGATAATTCGCCTTATGTAATTGTTGTACCTTGTACTTTTTGGGATTTATTTCATTCTGCGGAAGACTATAGTATACGTTTTCAACATGCAACATTTATTAGATTAATACGATTGGTAGCATACTTTTGTTCAATATTCTTACCTGGAATTTATGTAGCATTAACTAATTTTCACGTATCCTTATTGCCTACTGATTTACTATTTTCAATTGCAGCTATAAAAGAGTCGCTCCCATTTCCATTACTAATTGAAATACTCGTTATGGAAATATCTCTAGAATTAATTAGAGAAGCTGGAGCAAGAATGCCTAATTCTATTGGTTCATCTTTAGGAATTGTTGGTGCTGTGTTATTAGGACAAGCAAGCGTTGATGCACATTTAGTAAGCCCTATGTTGATATTGGTAGTTGCTATAACTGCTATTAGCTCTTTTGCAACACCTAATTATAGTTTGGCATTTACATTTAGAATTTTAAGATTTGTATATATAATCTTGGCTGCATTTATGGGATTTTTAGGAATACTATTTGGTGCAATAACTCATTTAGTAATATTGTGTAGTGTATATAGTTTCGGTGTTCCATATATGGTTGGCTTTAATAGATATAACAAAAACCCTTTTACTGACACTGTAGTTTTAGCACCTAACTGGTTAGATGAATTTAGGCCACCATTTTTAAACCCTTTAAACTTAAGAAAAACCTCTCATATAGCAAGACAATGGGATAGTAATAATAAGAAAGGAAAATAAATATGTTAAATCAAAAATTTGTATCTCCTTTTGCAATAGTATGCTTTTTAATTAGCTTTACACTTTCGCAATTAATACTTAGCTTACCTATAATTTATTCTCGTGTTGCAGGTACAGCTACGTATATACTAAGTATATATCTTGCATTAACTATGGTGTTATTAATTATAATTATTTCAAAACTATATAAACCTTTTTATGGGATCGACTTATTTACAGTTGCTAAATATGTAGGAGGAAATTTTTTCTCAAAAATCTCTTCTGCTTTATATTGCATTGTGTTTATATTATTAACAACTCTTTTTCTACGTGAAGTAAGCGAAACAATGAAAATATTATTATTTGATACAACTTCAACTACAATCATATCACTGTTCTTTACTGCCGCTATGATTATTGGTTGTAGTGCCGGTTTTGAAGGTATAGTCCGTGCCTGTGGATATATTGTGCCTATCGCTATATTAGGAATATTAATTACAATTATATTTTCTACAAATTATTGGGACGTAAATAGGCTGTATCCTTTATTAGGACATGGTATAGATAATATTTTATTGTATGGGTTTCCCAGAATATCTACTTACCTTGGTTTTATTTACTTATTTGACTTGGTAAATTATGTTGAAAAAAGTGAAGAATTGAACAAAATGGCGTTTATATATATAGGTATATCTTTTTTCCTTATAACTATATGTGTTTTAGCAAACACCATGGCATTTGCGTATCCGTACACAGACAGTAACTTTTTTGCATTATATGATTTAGCAAAACTAACAAATCTAAATTCTTTTTTCTTACGCTCTGAAATTATATATATTTTTACACTTATGATAGTTGCATTTATATTTATAATTTCTATGTTTTATGGAACATTAAACTTTTTATATAAAACACTAAATATAAAATCAAATGTTTGGATAAATATTGCGGTAGGAATTATAATATTTATTTTATCTAACATTCCTAATAATTTAATGGAAGTATTTGACTATTATAACATAATTAATTCTTCTCTTGTTTTACCAGTAACATTTGCACTTCCATTTGTTATAGTTGGATTAGCTAATATTAAACGTTTGAAGAATAGGGGTAATTATGAAAAATTTATATCTAGTAATAATTAGTATATTATGTCTTACTATGTTGACAGGATGTACTGAGAGCAAAGAACTTCATGAACATGCATACGTAATAGCTATTGGTATTGATAAATCCGAAAATCAAGAAGATCGTATACGAGTTACTTTTGAATTTGTTATACCTATTGCTTTTAATGCCGAGAGTAATTCACAAGTTTCTAGTATTACCACAGTTGAATCAACTTCCTTACATTCTGCAATAAGTCTAGCTAACACATATATAAGTAAAGAATTAAATTTATCACATAATAAAGTATTGGTATTTAGTGAAGAAATTGCTTATGAAGGTTTGGAAAAATATGTATCCACAATATCCAATGATAAAAACTATAGAACTAATATGTATATAGCTATATCAAAATGTAGCGCTGAAGAATATATAAAAAATACAAAACCCGAATTAGAAAAAAATCCTGCAAAATTTTATGAATTATTATTTCGTGGATATGATTACACTAGTTTATTACCCAACTCATACTTCTTAGGTTTTTTCCTATCAACTAGATCAACACATGCAAACCCTATTGCTATATTGACAAACGTTGATACTCAAACACAAGAAACAGCAAAAGCAATAGCAGAACCTAGTGAGTCATTAGGGCCATACGATAGTAATATAACAGCTGGAAATATACCTAAAGAAGGGGGAGCTAGTACAGCTGCTTTAGGTATGGTTGTTTTTAAAAACGGTCATGCTGTTGGGGAATTAACTGGAGAAGACACTATATATTTCCAAATGTCAAAAAATAGTTTTGAAGAAGTATATTACTCTATATACGACCCATTTATACCTCAAAACACTATTGCTTTTAACCTAAGTAAAAAGGGTAATACTAAAATTAAAGTGGACTTTGTGAATAATAAGCCTTTGATATTTATTGAAGTAAACTTACAAGGAAATATTATTTCAATTAATAATGATGTAGATTATCAAAATGAAAAAAATTTGGAAATAATACAAAAACATTTGGAATATGTAATACATCGAAATCTAGAAACATTTTTATATAAAACAAGTAAAAAATTTGGTAGTGATATATGTGCTTTTGGTAAAATTGCCGCAAAAAATTATCTAACCATAACAGAATGGAAACAAAACAATTGGCTAGAAATGTATAAATTCTCATATTTTAAAGTTAAAGTCAATGTTGAAATTGAAAAATCAGGTTTAATATTTTTAGAATAACGAAAAAAGAATTAAATTTATGTGTTTAATTCTTTTTTATGCTTTCTTTTTCTTTCTAGTTATTTCCATAAGATTTAATCTAGTATATCCCTTTATATCAATTTTACTTCTATCATTCTTTACTTCTTGTTTTAACATTTCAAATATTGCTTGTTTATGTTCTTCACTATTCATATCAATAAAGTCTACAACTATTATTCCACCAATATTTCTTAATCTAAGTTGTCTAGCAATTTCCTTTACTGCATCTTTATTAACTGTAAATACCGTACTTTCCAAATCATCTTTTCCAGTATATTTTCCAGTATTAACATCTATAGCAGTTAAAGCTTCTGTTTTGTTTATAATTAGATATCCGCCACATTTTAACCATACTTTATTCTCAAAATCTTTTTTAATTTCTTCTCTCAAATAATAACTTTTTAGAAGATCATTTGTATCTACATATTCCAATTTTTCAATATATTTATTATCTATATTTGATATAATTTTAGCTACATCACTTTTTATTTTTTCATCATTGACAAATATTCTTTCTAAGTCTTTATTTAAAATATCTTGTACAGTTCGTATTAGCATATTCTCTGATTTATATATTAATTGTGGTTTTTCATATTTTGAAACACTTTCTTCTTTACGTCTTATTTCATTCCATTTTTCAACAAGGTCATGTATTTCTTCTTGTATTTCTTCTTCGGTTGCTTCTAATATATTAGTACGTACAATTCCACCATACTCTTTTGGTAAATACTTTTTTATAATATTAACATATTTGCTTTTTTGTGTTTCGTCTTCTATCTTTTTAGATACAGCTATAAAATGAGATTTAGGTGTAAATATAAAGTATCTACCTACTAAAGATATATCTGTTGTGAGTTTTGCCCCTTTATTGTCAACTGGCTCTTTTTTAATTTGAACCAATATATTTTGCCCATTTTTTAATAATCTAGATATTTTATCACTGTCTAAATTTACTTTTTCATACGCACCGTCAAACTTTTCATAAATATCATTAAAAAAGAGAAAACCGTTCTTTTTTTCTCCTATATCAACAAAAAAAGATTGCATACCTTGTATTATATTTCTAACTTTACCTACATATATATTACCTTCAATTGATGCATCTTCATCTTTTTTTAAAATATAGTATTCTACAATTTGGCTATTTTCAACTATAGCTAATTCTATTGATGTTTCATTTTTGTTTATATACACATTAACCATAACTACCACCTCTTAGTTGTATGTATTCATTGCTTTTTCTATATCACCATTTATAATATATATTACACTATCGTATACATCTTGGCAAATTTTATATAGATTATCTAATTGTTCTTTTGTATAATTACTTAAAACGTAATCTACTAAATTGTTGTTATATCCATTATCTATACCTATTTTTATCCTTGCAAAGTCAGTCGCCCCTATTGAATTAACAATTGACTTCATACCATTATGAGTTCCCGCCGAACCATTTTTCTTAATTCTCATTTTACCCATATCAATATCCACATCGTCAAAAATAACAATTAAATTTGATGTTGGTATATTAAAGTAATTAAGATATTGTATAACACTATCCCCACTTAAATTCATATATGTTGTGGGTTTTAATAATATAACTTGTTGTTGTTGTATTTGTGTTTTACAATATAGACCATTGAATTTTTCTTTATTAATTTTTTCGCCCAACTTTTCTGCTATATAATCTATCGCAATAAAGCCTGTATTATGTTTTGTTCTTTCATATTGTTTGCCTGGATTTCCTAGTCCCACTATTAAATACATGTCTTACTCCTTTCTATGTTTTTTTATATACTTCCATGCTAAAAAATATATTATCACGTTTATAGTAATGTAACTTATATATATCATATATGTTATATAATTGTTCCAAGGATACGATTTTTGAGTATTATTTAAGGCATAAAAAACAAATAGTATTGCTAGTATTGTCATTGTTATACCTAACACTAAAAATTTTTTTCCACTTTTTTTATTCTTTACCATAAGTTTTTCTCCTCATTAATATTATACTAAACAAATCAATATTTTACAATATTTTGAAGAAAAAAATAGAGAATAGATATTTCTATCTATCCTCTATGTTATTACTAACTAGATTATTATAAATCCCAGTCAATACCTTTAATTATTACAATTACTTCTTGATCTACATTAATTGCAATACCGTTGTTTTTTGCTACTTTTACTGCATCAATTGCAACTTCTTCAAGATTTGTGAAGTTTGGATCATCAAATCTGTCGTATTCAACTTCTACTGTAAATACTTTGTAATCTTCAAATGATATTTCTTTTAATGCTCCATCTGGAGCTGTTGTTACTGCATATTCTTCAGTTGGTAATAAATCTAAGTCAAATATTATTTCTCCGTCGTTAAGTTCAACGATTTCGCCATCAACATTTGTAACTTTTGCTGCATTTGCAATTTCTTCAGCTGCATATACAAATGTAATTTTAGCTTCATTATCATTAACTGTGAATATTACTGCATCTCCCATTTCTCCTTCTTCTGAAGTGCTATCTAATTCATATTTAACACCTGAAATTGTTACATATTCAACACCTAATCTTGAAGTGTATCCTTCTAATATACCATAGTTCTTATCGCTTGATACTGGATCACCTGCTACAAATGCATATGATGCTCTTACTGATGTTTCATCTTCTAATGCTAATAGTATATCTTCAGCCGCAACACCTTCTAATGCTTTAGAACCTTTTGATAATTCTAGTTTGTATTTACCTGTTCCTAGATCATCTTCATCTAATATTTCAGTATATGTGAATACTACTGTGTTAGATGTTATTTTGATGTCACCAACATAAGCTGTATCTTTATTTAAAGCCTCTGTTGCTTTAGCAATTACATATTCATCTGTAATTTCTGCTTCGTCTTCAATTGTTAATACTTCTTCGATTTCATCATTTTTGTCAAATTCTACCCAAACAATTGAACCTGCTTGGTCGTTTAATTTGTTGAAATCTACAGTTGCTATATCTTCGTTAATTACGTATGATTTAACACCATCTTCATTAGCTAATTGGATATAATCTACTGCACCTTCAGAATCTGCTACTGACCATACTTTACCTGTTGTTATTAGGTAGAAACTTCCTGTATTTTCAATGTCATCAACATTTCCAAATACAACTTTTACTAAATCATTGAATGCATTGAAGTAGAATGTTGCAGTTTGGTCTATGAATTTATTGTTTTTAGCTTTTTCTGTATAGAATTCTTCATATTCTTCTTCTGTTAATTCTTCTTCTGTATCATCTTCTGCAATAAATATTGGCATTGCATCGTATGCTGTTCTAGCATCATATTCTTTACCATTTACTTCTATAAATATTTCATAATCATTTAATGTTTCATTAATTGATATACTGTCATAAGTTCCTTTTACAGCTTTATCAGATACTACTAAAACATTATCATCTACATAAGTTACTATATCACCAATTTCAAGATCTAATACAGTTCCTCTTTGACCATCTTTGATTATCATTGGTAATTCATATTCGTCGCCGTCATCAGTTACTCTAAATGCTATTGTGTCACCTACATAAACTTTTGTAGCTGCTTTTGTTTCTTGAACATCTGTAATTACTGCTGTTTCGTCAACACCCAAAATTTCTACAGCTGCTTCTACATTAGCTGATTTTTTAGCTGAATCTAATAATAAGTATGCATATGTTGCATCAGCTGTAGCTGTATATTCAGAATATTTATCTTCTAAATCCCAAACATTACCTTCTGCTAAATAATTATCTTCTGTTGCAAACATTGAAATTATTTCTGGAACTGATTTTTTAGCTGTGTATATTAAAGCTTCAAATTCTGTTCCTGGTACAAATGTGTAGAAATCATTTCCTGCATATTTGTATGTATCTGTATCATCTTCAAATGCTAATGTTACTTCCCATTTACCTTTGTTTTCTGCTACTTCATATTCTTCAAATATTAATTCGTCAGCAAATGTGTATTCAGGGAATTTAACTTTTAACATTGTTTCACCTTTTGAATAGTTTAAACCATCATTTTCGTTTTCACTAGTTACTTCCCACATTTTAGTATTTAACATGTTCCATAACATTTGTGCAACTGTTCCTCTTGTTGCTCCATCTGTTCCTACGAATGATTCTACGATATCGTCAAATATTTTTAATTCATTAGCTTTGTTTAAGTAGTTTGTTGGCCATTGACCATTTTTGTCTACTACTCTATCATAACCTAATGCTCTTAATGCCATTGTTGCTACTTCTGCATAGTTTACAGTGTCATCTGGTCTAAAGTTACCGTCTCCGTCACCTTTGATTAATCCATATTGTACTGCTACTGCTATGTATCCTGTAGCCCAATGTGTTGTTGGAACGTCATCAAATGAACTTGTTCCTTCTAGTAAACTAGCACCAGCTTCTAATCCTAATGCTACTACTAATAATTTTGCCATTTCTGCTCTTGTTACTACTTTTTCTGGTTGGAATGAACCGTCTTCGTAACCGTTGATTACACCTAATCCACTTAGATGTGTTATTGGTGCATTGTAATCACTATCGTCTGTATCTGTATATGCAAATGCAGGTACTACCATTGTCATAGTCATTACTATTGCAACAAATATTGATAAAAATCTTTTCATCTAAAATTCCTCCTCTTAATTTTTTTTTGAAAGGTTTTGTTTTTTTAGGTCGAAATAAGTACCTTTCCAACTTTTTCTTCCTTAAATTAGTTATTGAAAGAAAGTTTGTTAATTTTGATTGTCTCCTTTCTTTCATTTCTTTAAGGCAATCAAAATTTTATTTGGTTTCAATGTTGAAAAATGATTTCTACATTGAACTTGATAAACTAAATTTCATTTTGAAAGGAAAAATTCCTTTTTTATCTTAAGTACACGACTATTATATAACATTGTTTCATATTGTCAACACTTTTTTTAAAAATTTACAAATTGTTTACAAATTTCACAAATTGTTTACAAAAACCTACGGAACCGTTTACATTAGGCTTACATTTTTTACATTTTTGTTTACATTTTTTACACTTTTTCTTCTAAGCCTCTTATTTCCCTAGGTATTAGAAGTATTTTACCATTCAACTATAACCTCAACATTGTTTTGTATACCTTCTATTTCATAATCTAGGCATATTTTTAACTGTTTTTCACTTTTTACAACTGGCATGCTAATAGTATCAATATTAACAAATGTAGTATAGCCGTCTACATCAATAGTACACTTATGCTTATGTTTTAATTCAAATATTAATTTAGAATAGTATTGTTGATTTGGAACCGTCGATTGTTTTTCCACTGTGATAATATTAGTTTTTTTGTCGATTATTATCAAATTATCGTATAAGCTTTCAATATATGATATCACATGTGCTTCTTCAGTTTCTAAATATTCTCCGTGAATATTAATTGTTTCAACATCTTCGTTATTTGTTTTTATTATTATATTTACTCTCATTTTCTCACCCACTTTTACTGTGTATATTATATATCATTTTTTTGTTTTTGTGAATTGTTTTTCTTTTTTTTATTTTTCTCTTTATTTTAGTTAAAATATATTATATAATATTAGTAGATTTAATATGCGGGTATAATTTAGTGGTAAAATGGCATGCTTCCGACCTGTCTTCGAGGGTTCGATTCCCTCTACCCGCTCCATTTGCAAACAACTTACGAACCAATATGGTGTCGTAAGTTTTTATTTTGTCTTTCAATCGAACTCACGTAGTCGCTTGGAAGATATATAAATACAATGTTCTCTTTCTAGAAAGGAGAACATTTTTTATGCTTGAATTTAAAGTAATACAAGAATTAAAACCAAATACTGAAATTCTAGAAATCGTTAAAAGCTACACTTACATAACTAAAAATGGTAAAGTTAAACAATTACTTAAAACAAACCTACAATTTGTTGAACCTACTGAGTACATAATTACATATCCTACTACTCTTACAATACTAGAATACAAAGTAAATGAGATTAGTAATAAACCATTTTATATTAAAGAACATAATGAAAAGTATAATCTCAAAGAAATTAAACAAATTCTCATAAAATTATAACTTTAGGGGTAAAAATTTTAATTTTAAGTGAGTATATAGTGAAAACATATACAAATTTTAAATTTATAACTTAACAAATTACTTCTAACTGAGGAAATATATGAAGGAATAATTAGAAATTTTAAAATTTAGACTACACTTTTTAAAAAAATCTTAGGAAATTTATGAGAAAGTGTCTGTTATTTTGCAATTTAGTTAGGAAACATATGAGAGATATTTTCAATTTAGGGTTGCAAAAATTAAAACTTTTTAGGAAACAATTGAAAGAGATTTTCAAAAATGGGTTGTTATTTTCCCTTTTAGTGAGGAAACAATTGAAGAAAGAAAATTTAATTTGGTGGGTATAAAAACTCATTTAAGTTAGGAAACAAGTGAGGAGATGATTTTATGAGTAATAGATGTGCAATATATGTAAGAGTTAGTACAGATGACCAAAGAGATAATGGTTATTCTATTGATTCACAATTAAGAATGATTAAAGAATATTGTGAGAAAAATGATTATTTAATAGTTGATGTTTACAATGATGCAGGACATTCAGGAAAAGATTTAATGAGACCTGAAATGCAAAGATTATTAAAAGATATTAAATCTAAAAAGATAGATAAGTTAGTTGCTATTAAAGTAGATAGACTAACTAGAAATAATTATGATGGATTTTGGCTACTTAATTATTGTGAACAACATGATGTGAAAATTGAGTTAATACTTGAACCTTATGACGTATCAACTGCTAATGGTGAAATGATATTTGGAATGAATTTAGTATTTGGTCAGAGAGAAAGGAAAGAAATTGGAGCAAGAACTAAACGTGCTATGGAAGAAATGGCATTATCTAAAATACACCCTAGTAAAGCACCATATGGCTATATTAGGAACAAAGAAACAGGACATTTAGAAATAGAACCTATTGAAGCACAAGTGGTAAAAGAAATATTTGAACTATGTAAAAAAGGACATTCTACAAGAAATATAGCAAGTATTATGAAAGATAATAATTCATATTTAAAACAAGGGAAATGGCGAAGTGACCGAGTCTATAAAATACTAACTAATTCTATTTATGTTGGAATATTTGAATATGGTAAATATAAAAGAAAACTACAAGATGTTTTAAGAGTTAATGACTATTGTGAACCTATTATTGATGAACAAACTTGGAATGTTACAAGAGCAAATTTAGAGAAAAATAAACACTCTAACTACGGAGAACATATTCATTTATTTACTTCAATAGTTAAATGTCCTGATTGTGGTGGAATACTTTCTTCTACTAATTCTTTTAAGAATAGTGGAACTGAAAAAGAAAAAGTGTATTATCATTTAACTTGTAAAAATAGTAATTGTAAGTCAAAAGGACTTCATTATAGTTCAGATAAAATAGAACAAAAATTAGGACGTATTTTAAATGAATTAACTAGATATATGTATAATACAGATAATGAAATTATAGTATGCAATTCTACTAAAACAAAAGAAATCAAAGATATAGACAACGCTATTGAAAAATTAAAACAACAAGAGAAAAAGTTAGTTGATTTATATTTAAGTTCTACCCTAAATGTTGAAGTAATTAACCACAAAAATGAAGTTATAAAAAAAGAAATAGATAAACTAAATCAAAAGAAAAACAAACTAGATCCAGATGATGACTTTAAAGATTATACAGTAGAATTGCTTAAAAAATTAGATTGTGATTATCAAGATGATAACAATATTTTATTTCAAAACAAACTTGGATTCTCATTTTTATGGGACAGTTTAAATAGAAAAACCAAGAAAGAATTAATACAAAGATTAATATCAAGTTTAGAAATAACAAGAGATAAAAATTACAATATCGAAATTAAAAATATAAAATTTACTGATGAATTTATTTCAAAAAGTAATAAAGAATATTTGAATTATCTTAATGAAATTTTAAATAATAATGAATTCGGAATTAAATATAAAGAACAAATTGATAAGCAAGAATTAGAAAAATTAGAACAAGATTACTTTATATTTTCTACAAAAAAATACGAAGATAATAAATATTCTGAAGCTGATTTACTTCTATATATGGAACTAATAAAACAACATTTTTATCAAGATGGAATTATAAATTGTCCATATATTGAAGATAACAACATAGTAGATAACCTACTATTAATACCAAAAACAATAATAAATATTTAATAAAAATAAGAAAGGAATGATTTAATTATGGAAATAACTTATACAAAACAGGGAGATTATTTAATACCAAATTTAACTTTAAAAGAAACTAAAAAAGGAAATATAAACAAATATGGAAGAATGAGATTAGACTATTTAAAAGAGCATAAAAAAACTTTATATACAGAACTTTTAATGAAAGATTTATTAAAAGAACATCTTATTTCAGTAAGTAAAAATGCAGACACTTTATTAAAGACTCTAATGGAAAATTATATAAAAAGTGATGAAAAACTGACTGAAAAAAACAAAGAAAATAACCCTATCGAGTGGGCAAATCTTATGAATAATTATAAAAATACAGCAGAAGAAATTATAAAAAATGAAATCATTTATATTTAAAGTTTGTATGGACAAGTGGATTAAAAATGTTTAACAAGCAATGAATTTGTCCACACGTACAAATTCGTTTGTGGGGAACACCCCAATCCCCGTACATTTTGAAAGGAGGTGAAAATTTATGAGAACAAGATGGAAAGAAAAAACTATATATCTATCTAAAGAAGAAAATGAAATGCTAATTAAAAAAAGCAAAGATGCAAATTTAACACAGTCTGAATATGTTAGAAAAATAGTTAGAGATTATGAGCCTATAAAAACAGATATTACTATTTTAACAAGACATAGTAAAGCAATAGACCAAATTAATAATGCTCTTGGCAAACTTGCTAGACAAGCTTATATGTATGACTATATAGATGGTCCTGCAGTAAAAAAACAAATTGAGCATATGAATTTCATTATAGACGATATAATGTTTAATTTGGAAAACCAATAGTGAAAAAAGACAGTATAGAATTTTACTTCTATATTGTCTTTTATATTAATTACTATTTAGCAAACTACATATATTTATTCTAGTTTCGTTATTATGATTTTTATCTATATAATAATTGCTGCCATTCTCGAAAATATTAGTATCTACTTCATTATTAAATTTTAAATAAACAAACATACCGCCTTTAATTTTAGAATAATATAAAATAGAATTTGCATAATTAGTATTTATATTTTGTATTGTTTCATTTAAAAGATTTTTATAAATTTTTAATCTATTCTTTACAATACTTTTAATATTATTGTTTTGAAGATAATCTAAAACAACTAACTGATTAAATAGCGAAGTACCCAAATCAAAACTTTCCTTAAAAGAATATAATATATCTAATAAAGTAGCATTAGATAATACATATCCTACATTGATTGATGGGCTAATATATTTAGAAAAAGTCCCTAAGTAAATAATATTTTTTCCATTATTTAACTCATATAAACTTTTGTATTTAATGTTTGTGAAATTAATTAAGCTATAAGGATCATCTTCTAATACTAAAACATTATATTTATTAACAACTTCTAAAAACTTTCTTCTATAAGAATTACTCCAAGAATAACCAGTAGGATTATTAAAAGTTGGAGTCACATAAATAAGTTTTGGTTTATATTTAATTATCTTATTTTCTAATATATTTAAATCAATTCCATTTTCAGTTAAATCTAATCCAATTAAATTAACTTTTCTATTTTTAAAAGCCTTTATAGCGCCAAAATATGTTGGTTGTTCTATTAATACAGTATCTCCTTCATTTAACAATGCATAAGATATAAGATTAATTG
>CALYAQ010000090.1 GCA_944393615.1 uncultured Clostridia bacterium | reverse complement strand
TAGGTTATATCTTTTTAACCATATTTGTAAATTATATCCAATTGTGTGTGTGTGTGTGTGTGTACAGCCTCAACCGTTTTAGCGTTTTTATTCATTTGTTTTTTCTCCTTTTATGCATTTTATTGTATTACTTAAATTCCAATTTGTCAATTTATTCTTCATAAATTTTATAAAATCACTAAAATATGTTGTAAAAACGAAGTATATATTATATACTAATGGAAAAGGAGGAAGAAAAATGAATATAATATTTTCAAACTATGGTGTATACAAAGATTATATCAATGAGCAAGTAGACAAGTATAATAGAGAACATTCTGAATACTTCGGAAGTTATAAAGATCTAAAATATGACGATTTCGGTTTTTTTGCAATTGATGAGAACGACAATATTTTTGGTGCAATAATAGGTAGAGTAAAACTTAATTGGGCTCATATAGACATATTATGGGTAGATGAAGAATTAAGAAAAAATGGTTATGCTTCCATACTACTTTCAAAAGCAGTTGATTACGCTAAAGAAAAAAATTGTATAGGAATGAGAACTGAAACATTTGATTTAAATGCTAAAGAATTCTATGAATATATTGGGTTTAAAACAGTAGGAGAAATTAAAGATTTTCCTCCTGGACATACCGAATATATATTAGCAAAAAGAATATAGAAAAAACATATCACATAAATATATGTGGTATGCTTTTTATTATAGTACGTGCTTTTTTGCTTTTTCAGATTTTTTATATAAAGTTATCTTATTACCTATTACCTGTACTAATTGACTATCCGTTTTATTTGCTATTTCATTTGCCATATCAGTAATCTCATCCTCATTATTTCGTAATACATTTATTTTTATTAATTCTAAAGCTTCTAAAGCATCCGATATATCACTAATTTGATTGTCACTTATACCATTTTTTCCGATTTGAAAAATCGGTTTTAATGTCATTGCTAAACTTCTTAAAAATGCTCTTTGTTTTGTTGTCATTTTTTCACCTCATTTAATATTATACTATATCCCAACACATATTACCATACATTTTTTTAAAAACACATAGCAGTTATTGCTATATGTTTTTAAGTTATTATTTTTTTAATATTTCAATAGCCTTTTTCAATTGCAAATCTTCATTAACGTCACTTGAAGGTTGAACTTCCACATCTGGTATTACACCAACACCGTCAATCTTAATTCCATTTGGGCTATAATATTCTCCTACTGTTAACTTTACAGCATCTCCACTAGTTAATAGAAACGCTTTTTGTACAAGTCCTTTTCCATAAGTTTTTGTTCCTACTATAGTTCCTACTCCATGGTCTTTTACTGAACATGCTAGTATTTCAGAAGCTGATGCACTACCACCATTTACTAAAACTACTAATGGAATGTCTATATGGTCAGAATCCGATTTATAGTTTGTTCTATTATCATTTTTATCAACAGTTGATATTACTATTCCTTCTGGAACAAGTGCATCAGTTATTTTTACAACCTCTGATAAAACCCCACCAGGGTTATCCCTCAAATCAATAACTATTCCCTTCACTTTCTTACCCATTAAATCATTATATGCTTTTATAAAGTCGTTGTATATATCTGAATCAAATGTTGCAATATCAATATACCCTATATTTCCTTCTATTACTTTATACTCTAATTGTTCTATATTTATTTGTGCTCTTATTATCTTAACATCAAACTGCTTATTGTCTCTTTCTACTGTTAATATAACCTCTTTACCTGCCTCACCCCTTATATTATTGGTAGCTTCTTGTAATTGCTCTCCAGTATATTGCACACCATTTACAGCTATAATATAGTCTCCCTGTTTTATATCCGAATTATATGCAGGTGTATTTTTTATAGGTGTTAATACCTCTATTTTATTTTTTTCTATGTTATAGAATAAATGTAGGCCTACACCACTATATGTTCCCATTACATCAATATTAAATGAGTTATATTGATCCATATCCATATAATATGAGTATGGATCATTTAAACCATTTATCAAACCATTTATAGCTTGCCTCTCTAGTTGTTCTTTATCCAAATCTTTATAAAATGATTTTGACAATAAATTATATACACTATCCAATAACGGAAACTGACTTTCTGTATTTGTATTTGGTGTTATTGGTTGGCTATTATCAGCAACCTCTCCATTATCTACTCTACTATATATATATGACGATGTTACAATAAATGTAATCAAAGCCGTTAATACTACTAAGGTTAAATATTTTAATATTCTATCCATTTTACTCATACTTATCTTTTTCCTCCTTATTTATTCTATCACAATCTTATTATTTATCGGTACTATTTGTACCCAAGTAACTCCGTCATTTAGTATAATTTCTTTGCCTTGTGAATTATAGTACTTTGTTTTTGATTCTCTAGTTGTCTTTTTCCAACTTATATCTATATATTCCCCATTTGTAATAAATACTCCATCTCCTGTACCTATATTATATAATTGTTGTCTACCTTTGTTTTCAGGGTCGTCTAATAAAGCATTCTTAACATAGCAAACAATAATATTTTTAGCAACAAACTGTTCTTCAGTATATCTATCTTTATGAGCTATTCCTCTCATAGCTCTTTCATATACTTTATCAGTTTCATTATACGTATAAGTTATATTTTGTAAACCTGAATATTTAATTTTAACTGTGTTTGCTTTTTGGGCATTTTCTAATTTTACATCAGTCGCTGAATATGTGAACACTCCTTTATCATCAGATGTAGTCCTATATTTCTTCTTATTAGCAAATTTTAATATATTTTCCATACTTGTCATTGCATTATGATATGACCCTAATGGCTCAACTCTCCAATAATAGCTATCATATATACCATTTATGTTATTTATACCAAATTTTTTAATATCTGATTGTGCAAGTGGGCTCCAACCAAAATGTGCATATATAGCATCATTTTCCATTACATAATCTAGAAAATAGTGTCTTGAACTTCTTACTGGCCCTATGTTTTTAGTATCTTGTCCCTTAAATAGTGCCATTATTCTAGTTTCTCCACCTTCAATTATAATCTCATATAATAGATATGCATCTGCTAGACCCGCATGTGGCCAAGCTGGCTTTTCAGTATCAATCATTACAGCTACAGGCCTATCATTTCCTTTAAATATCTGCACTTCCTTTGGTGGCTCTGGTTCAGGGTCAATAGGGGTTACAACTTCTCCTTCTGAAGGGTTATCATTTCCACTTGGTGTTACAGGTGTATTTATTTCTTTATAAAACATAACACCTATAACAATACTTGTACATAATATAGCTAATATAATTAAACTTATTACTAATATTTGATTTTTACTTATCTTTTTGTTTTCTGTTTTTTCTTTTTCCATATATCTTTTACCCATTTTAACACTTCCTCTTCTGTTATACATTTAAGTATATACAACTATGCTAAAAAAATCAATAATATTTAAAATTATCTTAGAAAGAAAAAGGAAAAGACAAGAACAAAAAACAAAATATGAGTATTCCCATATTTTGTTATCCCCACCTCAACTGCTACTGTACGGTAAATTCCAAGTCCTTCTGAATATGTAGTAACCTATCAAGACATTTTTCACATACGCTTTATATAGTAAAAGGTTGAAACCTTTTTATTATATGAATTGTAATATCTCTTTTTCATCAATAACGTATTATTACTCTAAATATATTTGTGTTACTATTGCCTCCATAGTTTTACTTGTATAATTTGAATAAGGTGAATGGGTAAGTGCAAATGAGAAAATATAGTATTCACCAGAAACTTCTGTTAAGTCTATATCAAGAACAAAGTTTCCAACATTACTCGTTTCTGCCATTCCCCCCCACGCAGCATGGTCAACTATGGTGGTAGCACTTGCATAAGGTGTTATCCTAATATTCATTCCTCCTACACCCGAATCATAGCTAGAATATCCTAATGCAATTACTTCTCCTATCATAGTAAGCTTTGTATAGCCTGTTAAATTAATCTTGTTACTGGTTCTAGTTCCAACAAGAGATGTACAAGTTGTTTGAATAGCTGGAAATACAATTCTATTTGCCTCAAAGGTAACGTTGTTTTCATATACAAGCTTACTAGAATATCCATTTTGCCAATACGAATACGTGCAAGGGCTTGTCCAACCACCCGTTATACTGTTACATTGGTTGCCATTTACGTATAAATATGTTTTACCTGACATAGTCGTAGCTGTTATACTATTACTTGAATACTCATTTCCTAATGTATCTATTGCTTTTACTTTTATTTCGCTATATGTTGTTCCTGCTGTTAAATTTGTAAATGTATTACTCTCTTGCCATGTTTTCCCATTATCTTTACTATATTGATATGTTACCGCCTGTCCGTTATTATCACTTGTACTTGCATTTATTTCTATACTATTTTGTGTTACTTCTCCTATTGTTGGAGTAAAACTATATGGGGCTATATTATCAAATGTATAACTTTGGCTTACTACATTTCCACTTGTATTTCCTGCTACATCATATATTGGTTTTACGTGTAGATAGTATGTGCCGGTTAAATTA
>CALYAQ010000089.1 GCA_944393615.1 uncultured Clostridia bacterium | reverse complement strand
ACCCCTTTCTTATGTACTAGAAACACTGCTTTAGTGCTTTTGCATTAAAAATTGGTGGCTAACCGCTTCTGCTTATACCTTTATCTTAATCTATATTATATACTATTTATTACGTTTGTCAATATTTTTTGTCTTTTTTTCAAGTAATATGTAAAAAATATCCTTAAACACTATTGACAAACACTTTCCTATACTGTATAATAAAAATAGATAAAGGTTCCGCTTAAGCGGTTAGCCGAAGTTAAACGATTTAATCGCCTAATTCTGCAATCAACAGAGGCGATTATTTTTTTGTATTTTTAAAGTTCAAGATTGCTACAATTAGCATACCAAACATGAACATTAAATTCATTTCTTCATATGTAATCATTCGCACCACCCCTTTCTTATGTACTAAAAACACTGCTACGGTGCTTTTGCATTAAAAATTGGTGGCTAACCGCTTCTGCTTATACCTTTATCTTAATCTATATTATATACTATTTATTACGTTTGTCAATATTTTTTGTCTTTTTTTCAAAATAATTATTCATTTATATAGAACAACAATTATAGCAATCAAATTACTTTTGCTTGTTTTTGCCATTATATAACGGAACAAAAAATAATCCGTTTTATTTTAAATACGAATTATTTTCTTTCTATTACTTAATATTCTTATTTCTAATATAGTCTCCATATATTCTGTTGCAGATTAATTTTTTAGTGTATGCTAGTTCCTGCAGGTAAATCTCCATCTATTGTTAATAACTTAACATCTTCTTCACCTGCTGCAAGTAACATTCCATTTGACTCTATACCTCTTAATTTCACAGGTTTCAAATTTGTAACTACAACAATCTTTTTGTTAAGTAAATTATCTTGGTTGTACCATTTTGCAATACCTGATACAATAGTTCTTGTTTCTGTACCTAGGTCTACTTCTAATTTTAAAAGTTTATCTGCATTTTCTACTTTTTCTACACTTAATACTTGACCTACTTTTAATTCTACCTTTTCAAAATCATCAATAGTAATTATATTTGATTTTTCTTCTTCTTTTTTCTCTTCTTCCACTTTCATTTCACTCTCCATGTCCTTTTGTATTTCTTCTAGCATTTTCTTATCATCAATTCTTGCAAAAAGAGGTTCTGGTTTTTCTACTTTTCCCTCTTCTGTCTTTCCAAATGTCTTTATACTTTCAAAATCTAATACATTAGCATTAATTTGTACCTGTATTTTTTTTGCAGTTTCAGGCATAAAGCTTTGTAATAGTATAGATAATATTCTAATTGCTTCTATTAAATTATATAACACAGTTTTTAATCTTGGAATTGTATCTTCTTGTTTACCTAAAACCCAAGGTTCTGTCTCATCTATATATTTATTACATCTTTTTGCAATATTCATTATTTCTTCTAATGCATCTGATACATGCAATTTATTCATATTTTCTTCTACTCTAACAATAGTATCTTGGATATATTGTTTTAATTCAATATCAACTTGTTCTTCGTTTGTTGGTAAATAAATATTCCCTTCGAAATATTTATTTATCATAGCAACAGTTCTATTAACAAGATTGCCTAATGTATTTGCTAAATCAGAATTATATTTATTTATTATATCAACATAAGTTATACTTCCGTCTTGAGCAAATGACATTTCAGATAAACAGTAATATCTAATAGCATCAACTCCGAATTTTTTAACTAAATAATCAGCATATATAACATTACCTTTAGACTTACTCATTTTATCTTCACCAAAAAGATACCAACCATGACCATAAACTTTTTTAGGTAATTCTTCGCCTAAAGCCATTAGCATAATTGGCCAATAAATAGTATGAAAACGAATTATATCTTTTCCTATTACATGCACATCTGCTGGCCAATATTTTGTATATAGCTCATCCTTACTATCACACCTATATCCTAAAGCTGTAATATAGTTTGTTAATGCATCTATCCATACATATACAACATGACCTGGATCAAAATCTACTGGTATTCCCCATTTAAAAGATGTTCTAGAAACACATAAATCTTGTAATCCTGGCTTTATAAAGTTGTTAATCATTTCTTTCTTTCTTGCCTCTGGTTCAATGAACCCAGGATTATCTTCAATATATTTCAATAGTCTATCTTGATATTTGCTCATTTTAAAGAAATATGCCTCTTCCTTTGCAGGCTTTACTTCTCTTCCACAATCAGGACATTTGCCATCTACTAATTGTGTCTCAGTAAAGAAAGATTCGCAAGGTGTACAATATAGCCCTTCATAAAATCCTTTGTAAATATCCCCTTGTTCATATAGTTTTTTGAATATTTTTTGTACTGTTTTTTCGTGATAATCATCAGTTGTACGTATAAATTTGTTGTAACTAGTATTCATTAAATCCCATATATCTTTTATTTCTTTTGCCACAATATCAACATACGCTTTAGGCTCCATATTACTTTGTTTAGCCAATTGCTCTATTTTTTCTCCGTGTTCATCAGTACCTGTCAAAAAGAACACATCATAGCCTTGTAATCTCTTAAATCTAGCAATCGCATCTGTTAAAATTATCTCATACGTATTACCTATATGAGGTTTCTTTGATGTATATGCAATTGCTGTTGTAATATAAAATTTTTCTTTTTCCATAAAATCCCTACTTTCTATACCTTAATCTTTCCATAATATTGCAACACTTGCTACTGCCATTTTTCTTTCATGTGACAAGCTAATATCAATATTACATATTTGCTCATTATATTTTTCAAAAGCACCTTTTAATATAACTTTTGGTCTGCCTGTATCTTCCTTTATAGTTTCAATACTTTGCCACTGAATATAGTTGTTATCAACATTTACATTTAGTGCTTTAAACACTGCTTCTTTTGCCGCAAATCTAACTGCAAAGCTTTCATATTTATGTGCTTTTGTACTATTACAATATTCTATTTCCTTTATTGTGAAAACTTTACTTAAAAAATTTTCTTCTTGTTGCTGAATAATTTCCTCAATTCGCTTAACCTCAACAATATCTACTCCAGTTGTAACTCTCATAATCCACCTATAATAACCCTAAAATATTTAATCCTAAAATTAGTAGTAATATAAATACTAGAAAACTAGAAAAAATATTATTCTTAACCTCTTTTATATGCTCAAGCCACCTCGTATAATGCTTACCCACTTGATTATATAATTCCTCAATTTCAAAAACTCTATACCAGTTTTTCCATAAACTCATTCCATGTGAAGAATTACTTATTTGGCTAAACCTAGTACTTATCATTTCTTTATTTATTCTATTCCTAATTTTATTTATCTCTTTTCTTTTTGAATACATTAACTTATTGTCCAATGTTAGCAACGATATCCTTTTATAGAAGGCTAATAGCATTATATAGAAAGATACGTTTTCATAATGAATTGGTAAATTAGTATAATTGAACTTGTCTGTTGCAGAACAGAATACAACTCCACCTAATTTTGAAAAACCATACTTTGAATATTCCCATTTTGAATATACAGTTTCATTAAATTCTTCTTGTGATAATTCAATTTTAGAATCATAATCACCGGAAAGTTGATATGCAAACTTGTAGAAGTTGTCCTTTATATCTTCAAAAGTATTTTCGTTATTCCAATCTTGTTCATCAATGCAAGCATAACTATATACAAACATTCTATCTGAATATATATCATCATTGCATAACTTTACATATCCTTGCGTTATTGAATTTATAAAGTGTGTTACACTTTCTAAATTATCAAACATATTTGTTTGTATATATATATTATCTGAAGGTTTATATTTAGCATACGCTGAACTCACTTGTTTAAATTTAAAATTAAAATTTAGTAAATCTCTAAATTGTATATAGTCATCAGATTGTATATTTGTTTTAAATGCCAAGAAACATATTCCTGTATTAAAGCATATTAACTTAATTTCACTTATCTCAAAAAATATTTGATTTTTCTGTTCAATTTTCCCCTGCATTATATATTCATCATTTAAGTTGTATATAAATTCTGTGCATGATACTTTTCGAAGTTCTTTTGCCATTTTTTCTTCATTCATTTGTTTCATTTTATTTTTATACTCTTCATTCCAATAGAATGAAGGAAACAAAGTTTTTTTAGTTTGTGTTAAAAAATGTGTATAAATTTCTAAATCTACTACTTTATCAAACATTCGAAAATTCCATTTTTCGTCTTTAATTAATCTTAATAAAAACTGTTCATATTTTTCCTCATCTATTACAAACGGATTTAAAAAATATGTATAATGATATTTAGTTTTTATATCCACTTACTACCACCTCGCTAGAATATATTTTATCATACAAATTATATAATTACCATATTTTAAAAGAAAAAATACACAATTTTTGACAAATTGTGTATAAAAACCGAAAAAATATATTCCAAATTATATAAACATTGCTATGTACAATGAATAGCTCTCAATATTACAATTTTATTACTCTATTACTTTCTAGTTCTCTATACCGTCTATACAATTATTATATATCCATAATTTTATATCATTCATATCATTTGTTTCATAGTATTTTATAAGCTGGGTAAAGTATTGTCCTATTTTTTCTACTGGAACGGCAATTATACCTAAACCTAATCTTATCATTTCTTTATTAGACACCAAATTAGCGACCCTCTTATTTCCATCCAGAAACATTTGGCTCCTTTGTATCCAACAAAAAATACTAATACATCTATCTAAATCATTTTTAATAGATAATAATTCTTTTAATTCGCTTTCGTAATCACATTCACTAGGCAATTTAGGTCTCCAATATGTTCCTGTTATTCCAACACCTTTATCCCTGAATTCACCAAGTGGAGTAATATTTTGTCCCTTGCATACTTCAAAATGTATTTTTTTAATATATTCAATAGTAAGCTCTACATCAATATTATTTAATATATATTCCCAACCGTCTTTAAGTCCTTTAAGCTTTAACATATCATCGATAGAAATATTACCTGTATTAACATTATTCATAAAAGAATATGTATCAGCAAATGTCACTGCAATTCCTTCTAAGTTAGCACTTTTGTATATATTATCTACTAGTTTTCTTTTAGCAAAAAATATATTATCTACTTTACTCATATTGTATTTATTTTCCATATTACCCTCCATATATACCAATATATATTTTTAATTATATATCACAAACAAATATTTATCAATATATTTTTCCATTTTTGTTCTCACTTATATCGAACCGATGCTAGAACAAACGTTATATTATGCTTATTATAGCCATTGCTATATACAATGAATAGCTCTCAATATTTGTACCAAAAACAAATGCCCTAGCTTTTTAGCTAAAGGCATTTTTACATATTATTCAATTGTATGTGCACATTTATCACAAAGTGTAGGATGCTTTTGGTTATTTCCAACTGTTTTGCTATAACACCAACATCTTTCACATTTTTGTCCTTCTGCAGTTCCTATATCTATTTTTATTTCATTACTTTCGTTTGTATCCTTTTCAAGTTCAACTTGTGAAACAATAAATACATCTTTAAGCATTGGTAATATTTCTTGTAAAAACTCATATTGCTTACTTGCTGTAAGTACAACTTTTGCATTTAGCGAATGACCTATTACCTTATTTGCTCTTGCATTTTCTAATTCTTTTGAAACATCTTCTTTTAGTTTTAATATTCTATCCCATTTTTCTTCTAATTGTGGATTATCATATTTGTCATTTTCCACAGGCCAAGTTGAAAGAAGCGGACTTTCTGTATTCTCATCTTTTTTATGTGAAATTTGAGCCCAAATTTCTTCTGATGTAAATGCAAGAATTGGAGTTAATATTTTAGTCAACGTTACCAATATTTCATACATAACTGTTTGACAAGCTCTTCTTTTTACATCATTTTGTTTTAATGTATATAATCTATCTTTTATTATATCTAAATATGTATTGCTCATATCAATTACACAAAACTTATTTATATTTTGATATGCAATATGATAATCATACGTTTGGTATGCCTTGTTTACAGTTTTAACTAAATCATTTAATTTTATTAACGCCCATTTGTCTAGTTCTTCCAGTCTTTCATATTCAACAACATCACTGTTAGGATTAAAATCCGATAAATTTCCTAGCATATATCTAGCCGTATTACGTATTTTTCTATAGACTTCTGCTAACTGTTTTAATATATCTTTAGATATCCTTATATCTGTTTGATAATCAGTTGAACTAACCCATAGACGCATTATATCTACACCATATTGATTGATTATTTCATCCGGTTCAATACCATTTCCTAACGATTTAGACATTTTTCTACCTTCGCCGTCAACCATCCAACCATGTGTTAACACTGTTTTATATGGTGCTTTTCCCTTTACAGCAATTGATGTTAAAAGTGATGATTGGAACCACCCTCTATATTGGTCGTTACCTTCTAGATATATATCAGCTGGCCATAATCCTTTTTCTTCAAGCACCGCGAAATGTGATGTACCTGAATCAAACCATACGTCCATAATATCAGTTTCTTTTTTAAAATGAGTACATCCACATTCACATTTAGCACCTTGTGGCATTAACTCTTCCACTGGTAATTCATACCAAGCATTAGAACCCTTTTCTCTAAATAAATTTGCAATCTTTTTAATAGATTCATCTGTAACATATTCCTTTTCACACTCTTGACAGAAAAATATTGGTATTGGAACCCCCCATACTCTTTGTCTAGAAATACACCAATCATTTCTTTCCTTAATCATATTAGTAATTCTTTCTTCTCCCCAAGAAGGTACCCAATTTATATCCTTTATAGCATTTAAAGTATCATTTCTAAAGCCTTCAATTGATGCGAACCATTGAGATGTTGCTCTATATATTACTGGTTCCTTACACCTCCAACAATGTGGATATGAATGTTCAATAACTTGACTTGCAAGTAATGCACCTATTTTTTCTAAATGTGATAATATTTCATTATTAGCTTTAGCATAAAACATTCCCTTAAATATTCCAGCCTCTTGAGTCATATGGCCTTTTCCGTCAACAGGAACAATAATATCCAAACCATTTTTTAAACCATTTAGATAGTCTTCCATTCCATGACCGGGTGCACAATGTACCATACCAGTACCAGTATCCAATTTAACATCTACTGTATCTTCACTTCCCAATACAACCCTAGAAGTTCTATCTAAAAATGGATGCTTACACAATATTCCTTCTAACTTTTCTCCTGTAAATGAACCTACTGATTTATATTCTGCTATTCCTGATGCTTGCATTACACTATCTACTAATTCATGTGCAATAACTAATATTTCATTGTTATTAACTTCTACTAAATCATAAGTATATTCCCCACCTATAACTATACCTGTATTACCTGGTAATGTCCAAGGTGTTGTTGTCCATATTACAAAATATATATTCTTACCTTCATACTTACTAAATTTTTCATTATCATTATCTACTTTAAACTTAACATATATTGAAGTTGTCTTATCATCTTGATATTCAATTTCTGCTTCAGCTAATGCTGTTTGACAATCTGTACACCAATACACTGGTTTTAGTCCTTTGTATATATATCCTTTTTTAAACATATCACCAAAAACTTCAATTTGTCTTGCCTCAAACTCAGGATTTAACGTAACATAAGGATTATCCCAGTCTGCAATTATTCCTAATCTTTTTAATTGCTCTCTTTGTATATTAACATATTTTAGTGCAAACTCTTTGCAAGTATCTCTAAACTTAGTTATTCCTACTTCTTCTCTGTTAACTCCAAGTACCTTTATAGCCTGTTTCTCTATTGGTAAGCCATGTGTATCCCAACCTGGTATAAATGGTGTATAGTAACCTTTCATAGTGTTATATCTTACAATAATATCTTTTAACACCTTATTTAGCGCATGTCCCATGTGCATATTCCCATTGGCATAAGGTGGTCCGTCATGCAACACATATTTTTCCTTGCCCTTATTTTTATCTAAACATTTATGATAAAGATCCTTTTTATACATTTGCTCTAAAATTTTAGGTTCATTCTCTGGCAAATTAGCTCTCATTGCAAAATCTGTTTTAGGCAAATTTAATGTTGCACCATAGTCCATTTTTTCTTCACTCACTTTTTATCTCTCCTCTCATATACAATTGTATATATAAAAAGTGATACCAAATTATTTATCCATAGGGACGAATAATCGTGGTACCACCCAAATTTATCAACATATACTATATTGACCTTAATTTATTAGTTTTAACGGTTCAACCGGTTAAAAGCCTACTATATTTTTCAGCTTACTGTTTAAAGGTGATATTCATTAAACATCCTTTATCATAATTTCACCATATATATGACTCTCTAAAAATTAAGTTTAACTACTTATCCTTATCATTACATTTATGTATATTAGTTTGTAGTGTATGGTAATATTGCGATATGTCTTGCTCTTTTAATAGCTTCAACAACTACTCTTTGGTGTTTAGCACAATTACCTGTTACTCTTCTTGGTAATATTTTACCCTTTTCACTTACAAATCTTTTTACTTTGTCATAATCTTTGTAATCTATTTTAAATTCTTCATTAGCACAAAATTGACAAACTTTTTTCTTTATTCTTCTTACTTTATATTCATTATCATTATCTTTATTTCTTGAAAATTTCTTATTTCCTTTTTTATCTGCCATTTTCTATTCCCCCTTCCATTGTTTATTAGAATGGTAAGTCATCATCTGTTGTTGGAGAGAATTCATTTGTTGCTGGTATATCTGCACTTGGAGCATCTACTATACTTCCAAATGTTTCATTTACATTATTATTAAAACCATTTTCTTGTTCTCTTTTAGAATCAGCAAAACCTAATTCTTCAGCAATAATTTCTGTAACATATCTTTTTTGACCATTTTGGTCATCCCAACTTCTAGTTTGAATTCTTCCTACTACACTAACTTGCATTCCTTTTTTAAAATATTTACTAGCGAATTCAGCTGATTTATTCCATACAACTATTGGAATAAAATCTGCTTGTCTTTCTTCGCCTTGTTTAACAAATCTTCTTTCCACTGCTAAAGTAAAACTTGCAACCATAGTATTTGTAGTTGCTGTATATCTTATTTCAGGGTCCTTTGTTAAACGACCTATAAGAACAACATTATTTACCATACTTGTTCCTCCTAATCTTCTTTTCTTATAACTATAAATTTTATAATTTCAGTTGTTATATTAAATACTCTTTCAAGTTCTGCTATAAAATGTGGTTCAGCCTCAAAATTAACTAACACATAATAACCTTCTGTGTTTTTGTTAATTTCATACGCTAATTTTCTGTTACCCCATTCGTCAACATTTTCAACTTTTCCTGTTGTATTTATTAATTCCGTTACTTTATCGATAATAGGTTTCTTATCTTCTAGTTTTGGATCAATTATAAATACTAATTCATATTTATTTAGCATATTTTACACCCCCTTTGGACATATGACC
>CALYAQ010000088.1 GCA_944393615.1 uncultured Clostridia bacterium | reverse complement strand
CCAACAAACATTTCAACAAAATCAGAACCACTTATTGTAAAGAATGGTACATTTGCCTCTCCTGCAACAGCTTTAGCAAGTAATGTTTTACCTGTTCCTGGTTGACCAACAAGCAATACACCTTTTGGTATTCTTGCACCCATTTGTGTAAATTTATCAGGATTTTTCAAGAATTCTACCAACTCTTGTAATTCTTCTTTTTCTTCTTTTATACCAGCAACATTTTTAAATGTAACCTTGTTTTGTTCATCAGTTTGTAAACGTGCTCTGCTCTTGCCAAACGACATTGCTTTACCGCCATTTTGTTGTTGTAGAATAAACACCCAAAATAATATTAATATAATTATAATTCCTATTGGTGAAATATATTTAATAAAAGTTGTTAACATTGAAGGTCCTGACTCTGTAAAAGTTAGGTTAGCACCTGCATTTTGAGCAGTCTGAATATACTCAACAAATACTTGTGCATTTGGTATATTAACCTCTTTTTTCAAATTGCTATCTTTTATTTTAACAATAGCCTTTGCACTTTCACTGGAATATTCAATTGTTTCCACTTGATTTGCATTAATTGCTGCAATCATTTCAGAATAACTCATTTTTAAATCACTATTATTCATAGCATTTATCATTAAAAATAATACTAACACTATCAAAACCATATATATACCAATTGTTTTAACTGTTCTCTTCACTTATATTTATCCCCTTCCAAAATTTATTAATTTAATTACTTACAAATATTATCATAAATACAATATTTTTACAATATATATTGATAAAAAAATTGTTAAATTTTTGTAAAATATATTTTCCCCTTGTTATAGTAGACTTTTAAACCCTTAGTAGGAATAATATATTTATTACCAATATTATTTTTTACAATTTTTAATATATCTATTACATTTACTTCCTCTATATGTATTGTAGTACCATTTAACTTTTCTATACATTTTAATATTAATCTTTTTTGAATATTTTCTTCATATTGTAAAATTTTTTTCCCATTTAATATAATATTATTATCATTTTCAATTATTATATCTAATTTGTATATTTTTTCCACATTACTATTTATATATTCATCATCAGCACAAATTATATCAGACATTTTATTTAAAGTGCCTATAATATTGGAATTAAAATTTTCTTTTATATATGGTATCATATCATTTCTTATCTTATTTCTTCTATACTCATTTTCTAAATTAGATTCGTCTAATCTAGGTTCTATATTATTCTTTTGTAAGTATTGATTTATTTCATCTCTTGTAATTTCTATTATAGGGCGTATATATTTATTTTGTCTGATTTTTTTTATACCCTTTAACCCATTTAACCCTGTACCTCTAAATATATTTAATAATATCGTTTCTGCATTATCATTAGCATTATGGGCTGTTGCTATTTTAGTACAGTTGCATTTTTTAGCAATATTATCTAGTACCTCATATCTTGCTTTTCTACCTGCCATTTCTAGTGATACTTTACTATCTCTTGCATATTTTTCAACATCTACTCTTTGTACAAAACATTCAATATTTAGTTTTTTACATGTATCCATAACATACTGCTCATCTAGCATTGCATTTTGTCTTAAACAATGATTTATATGTGCAACATATATCTCTATATCTAAACTACTCTTTATTTCATTTAACAAATACAACAAACAGGTAGAATCATATCCACCTGATACTGCTACTAAAATTTTTTTATCAAACTTATTAATCATGTTGTACTTTTTTATTGTATCTAATACTTTATCTTCTATCATGAAAACTCCTTTTATTTAAAACCTATACAGCCTATCTAAACTTATCTAAATTAACAAATTTAGTATATTCGCCAATCCAGCCCAACTCAACAGTACCAGTTGAACCTGACCTTTGTTTTGCAATAATTATTTCTGAAACATTTTTCTTTTCAGAATCTTCATTATAGTAGTCATCTCTATATATGAATGCAACAATATCGGCATCTTGCTCTATAGAACCTGATTCTCTTAAATCGCTTAATATTGGTCTATGGTCAGTTCTTGCATCTGGCGCACGGCTTAATTGTGATAGAGCAATAACTGGTATATTTAATTCTTTTGCCAATATTTTTAACGACCTACTTATTTCTGATATTTCTTGTTGTCTATTTTCTGTCCTACTTCCTTGCATCAGTTGTAAATAGTCAATAACTACTAAACCTAAATCGTGTTCTATCTTTAACTTTCTACATTTGGCTCTTAATTCCATAGAAGTAATACCAGGTGTATCATCAATATATATAGGTGCTTCCGATACAGGTCCCAAAGCATTTGCAAGCTTAAGCCAATCTTCATCCCCTATTGTACCATTTCTTACCTTTCCACTATCTACCATGGCCTCAGAACATAAAATTCTGTTTGTTAGTTCTTCTTTTGACATTTCTAGGCTAAATATAGCAACAGGTATCTTATTCCTTATTGCTGCATTTGCAGCTATATTCAAAACTAATGCTGACTTACCCATAGCAGGTCTTGCTGCAATAAATATAAGGTTTGCAGGTTGTAAACCCGCCGTTTTTTTATCCAACTCGATAAAACCTGTAGGCACACCTGTTATACTATTTCTACTATTATATAATTCTTCTAACCTTGCAAAAGCATCAACTAATACGTCCTTTATATGTACACTAGATTTTGTATTCTTTTTTTGTAATATGTTGAATATTTTTTGTTCTGCATTATCCAATATTTCTTCTACGGATTCTTTTGCATCGTACCCAACCTTTATTATTTCATTTGAAGCTTGTATTAATTTTCTTAAAACCGATTTACCTTCCACTATTTTAGTATATGCTTCAATATTGGCTGTTGTAAAATCTGAACCTGCAAGAGTTATTAAATAATCTGAGCCCCCAACATTTTCTAGCATCTGCCTAGACTCTAATACAGCCTTAACAGTAACAATATCAATTGGATTACCTTGTCCATATAGTTCAAGCATGCAATCAAAAATTGTACCATGATCTTTTCTATAGAAATCGTCTGGCTTTAATATTTCAACTGCTACAACAACAGCATCTTTATCTGTTAGCATTGCACCCAAAACAGCCTGCTCTGCTTCTTGGTCATTTGGTGGTATTTTATTTATTACTTCTTCTTTCATATAAATTACTCCTCTTGTTTTACCAAAATCTTAATCTTACCTATTACTCCTTCGTATAATTTTATATCAACAATCTTTATTCCTATCATTTTTATTGGTTCATCCAAAATTATTTTTTTCTTATCAACTTCGATTTTTTCTTTTTGCAATAATTTATCTGCTATATCTTTTGACGTAACAGAACCAAATGTTTTACCATTTTCACCAGTCTTGATTGCAAACTCTAAAGTCAACTGTCCTATTCTCTTTGCCAATTCTTCAGCCTGTGCTTTTTCAGTATCCTTTTTATATTTATTTGATTCTAGTTTATTATTTAGTTCGTTCAAATTTGTTGGTACAGCCTCTATAGCCAACTTATTCTTGAACAAAAAATTTCTAGCATATCCATCACTAACATTTACAATCGTATCCTTTTTTCCTAATGACTTAACATCTTGAATTAAAATAACCTTCATACACTTCACCTCTTTTTATATTTTTATATCAGTTTCATCTATTACTTCAAATAATTTTTCTTTTGCCTCTTGTATGGATATATTTTCCAACTGTGCTCCTGCCATTGATAAATGTCCTCCACCACCTAGTTTTTCTAATATCACTTGTACATTTATCTGACCTAATGACCTACCACTAACCCTTATAACTCCATTTTCTTCACATAAAACAAAAGATGCATATATCCCTTCTATGTTTAGCATTTCGTCTGCCGCTTGTGCTGTAACTAAACTTGGGTCTGTCTCTAATTTAGGACATATTGAAATTCCGATGTGTTCTTTTGCAATTTCCATATCTGCTATTATTTGAGATATAACCACATAAGTGCCTAAATCACGCTTAAATAATTGGTTTACTTCTAATGTATCAACACCCATTTTACGCAAATATGCTGCTGCCTCAAACGTTCTAACCCCTGATTTCAATGTAAAGTTTTTAGTGTCTACAACAATACCCGCATAAAGTGCTTGTGCCTCTATTGGTTCTAGCTCTAGCTCTTCTCCTGAATATTGTAAAACTTCAGCAACCAACTCACACGCTGATGATGCATAGACTTCATGAAACGTTAATAATGTATTATCAATTGCATCAATACTTCTTCTATGGTGGTCTATTACTACTATCTGTTCAGTTTCTTTCATTAGTTCCGGAACCTCTACCATTGTTTTAATATGTGTATCCACAACTATAAGTAGGGTTTGTGACGTTATTTTGCTCATAGCTTCATTTTTATTTAGAATAACAGTTGAATATTTTTCATTTTTTTGTATTTTCTTTAGTAGATTTTTTAATGGCCTACCCGAACTATCAAGTACAATATATGCTTCTTTTCCCAATGTCGTAGCTAATCTATATAGTCCTAGACCTGCTCCTATACAATCTACATCAGGCTCCTTATGCCCCATTATTATTACATTTTTTGAACTTTGAATTAATTTAACTAGTGCCTGTGACACTACTCTAGATTTTACTTTTGTTCTTTTTTCAACTTCAGCTGTTAGACCGCCAAAAAATTCATATTTGTTATCTTGATTTAAAACAAATTGATCTCCTCCACGTCCTAATGCAATATTTAATGTTGAAAATGCATCTAAATATTTTTTTATATATGTGTCGTTACTAACAACTATTCCACCACTTAAAGTAACAGGTATAGTCGTACCAAAATCAACTTTCTTGATATCTTCTAATATCCTAAACTTTTGTGATTTTAATTCATTCAAATATCCCTTTTGGAAAAGAATTATAAATCTTGAACGTTCTTTATCTATTACAATTGCATTTGTAGGTTCTAACCAATTTCTTAACATCTTCCCTATAATAGGCATAACTTGCGACCTTTTATCCTCAGGAATTGTTGGAACAAGTTCTTCATAATTATCTATTGACAATATTCCTACACATAAATTTGATTTATCATAAATATCAACCAAATGTACATAATCTGTTTTATCTACAAAATACATAAGTAATATATGATTGCTTGTTTTCCTGTTTTTTCTGTCTGTTTTAACTATATTTGCATATATATCATAAACCCTATCTCCTACAGTTGATTCAATTTGTAACAAACTATCAGGGTTTGCTTTTTGCTTATTTATAAAGGTTTTCAATATATTAGTTATTTTATCTTCTAAATTTTCATTTTCAAATATATCAACAAAGTTATCATTTTTCCATATTATATTCCCATCCGACTCTATTATTACTAACGGCATTCTAAAATTTAAAAGCGCATCTTTAGTTACAGAATCTATATTAAACGTTAATTCGTCAATATATTTATCTATTTCATTTTTTCTAATAATCCTAGTTAAAACTGCATAGCAAACAATAAACACTCCTATTCCTAAACAAATTAGAAATAAATCGGTATTTAAAAACAAAATTATGCATAATAGTGCAAATATAACTACAATGTATATACTTGCATTTGAAAACATTTTATCAAATATTTTATTTGGTTTCATATTATTCTCCTGTCATCAAACATGGTTTTATCCCCATTTTCCATTAAACTACTCAATTGAATATTTTTCTCTATTGCAGTTTGTGCTTCATTTTTAACTTTATATGGCGAGTCTAACCAACTAACTTTTTTAGAAACTTGGTGTAAAACTTCATTCTTAACTACTTTTATTCCCTCTTGCATATATTCCATACCAGTTTTTAATTTGTCAGAAAATATATTACTCATATTTTTCTCACCTCGCATATATTGTATACTCAAATTCGCTATTTGTCAAGGTGTTTAGGGTATTTATCAATATATAAAAAACGAAAAAAACATCACAATCTTAGATAAAGATTGTGATAAAAAATATATATAATTAAAAAATGTGCTAAAATATTTTTGTAATATTAATATACAAAATAAGGAATAACTCTCAATTTCACATTATTATTTTAGAAAATTATATTAACCAAAAACAAATTTATTTAATACATCAACAATACCATTATCATTATTTGAGGGTGCTACATATTTTGCCTTTTCCTTATAAATAGGTGATGCATTTTCTAACATTACACCTAACCCTGCATTTTGTATCATAATTATATCGTTTGCATTATCACCAATACAGATTATGTCTTCATACTGTATATTTAATTTGTCAGCCAAAAACTTGACAGCAAACCACTTATCCACATTAGCTTTTGAAACTTCTGTATAATAATAATCAACATCAACTTTTTGTGAACCAACAGTTATTACTTTATGTGAAGAATGAGAAACATCTAAAACCTCAATACCTTTTATTGTTCTTAATTTACGTATAATACTATTAAAAATGCTTTTATCTTTATCACATATAGTTATTTTTGAAATATTATTATTAGCTTTTTGTCCAATGCTTTTTCTTAAATCGTCGCAGATGTTAATTTTAGTCTGTTTTTCAGGTTTCAGTTCTTTATTTTGCATACTATAGAACAAGACATTATACTCTATTTTTTCAGTTAAAATTTCGTTTAAAGTATACACATTAAAACCAATTGAATTTTCCTTGCAAATATCTACTATACTTTGTGCTGCTCTATTCCCTAGGCAATTAGTATATATTATTTCATTATTTTCCAAATTTGTAATAACAGAACCATTCCCAGATATAGCCTAAGAATTTAGACCTATACTTCTTGCATATACCGCAGTTGAATTAGCAATTCTACCAGATGCCAAAACAACTAGCAAGCCCATTTGTTGTGCCTTTTGCAATGCTAATTTTGTTTCCTTAGTAATTTTACCTTCAGATGTAAGCAATGTTCCATCAATATCTATTACCACCATTTTATACATATATCTTATTTCTCCTTATTACTCATTCTATCAAATATTGTAGCAATTTCTGCTCTAGTTATTGTATTTGTTGGTTTAAATGTATTATCTTCGTAACCTATTATAACATTATTCATATACGATACAATAATCTCTTTTTTAAATTTACTATCCTCTATATCTGTCAATGGTATTTCTTCATTTTCTGCATATCTTAAGAAAGGTGCTAATAACGCCACAACTTCTTCTCTTAATATTGGTTTATTCATATCAAAAGTATCTCCAAACACATAATTCATTGTGCTATATCCTGCTCCATTTTCTATATCCTGAGAATAAAAAGCATAATATTTCATTAAATTATCATAACTTTCTTTAACCCAATTTTCTTCAAAATCTTGTGGATAATAAATTTGTTCAACATCATATTTATTTAGCTTTAAATATGAAACCATTCTAGATAACATAGTTATATATTCTGCCCTAGTCACATTATTGTCAGGCAAGAAAGTATTATCTTCATAGCCATTTATTATTTCTTTATTATACAAATTTTCTATATTTATTTTAGCCCAATGATCATTTATATCCTCAAAATATTTTTCATCTGTTAATGTAATAAATTTATTATAATCTATAATATTTACACCATACCATTCAACTTCATTTATATCGTTATTATATATTCCTTCCACAACATACATAGTGGAATCTGGTAATTGCAAAAAGCCGTCCCAGTACACTTCCTTAACACCATTTTTATAATATTCTGCTGTTATTTCTAATGGTATCCACCCTTTATCTTCCAAATATACTTCTGGCCAAGCATGATAACTTGCTATTGATTCAGTTTTTTGACCCACAACTAGATTTTCCGCGTTATATCCCGTTATTACCCTAGAAGGTATATCTGATGCTCTACAAAGTGCACAAAACAAAGTAGCATATTCTTCACAAACACCTCTACCAGTTAACATTGCAGATAAAGAACCTTTATTTCTATATGTACTAGATGTATCATACGTTAAATACATATTTACAAATTCAAATATCTTCTTTGCTTTTTCTTCCTGCGTTGTACAGTCTTTTGTTATATCTTGTGCTGTTGCAACAATATATGGGTTATCACTATCTATTCTTGTTGCAGAAGACAAATATTTTTTTAATAATATTTGTGAAATATATCCTTGCTCTGTTATAGATTTATCTGTAGTATTTATTGTTTTATTAATACCAACAGTAAATGTCTGCCCTTTATATTGAGTTAATGTTGAATAATTATATTTTAATATTTTATTACCATAATCGTCCTCTAAAATCTCATTGGGAAATGGATAAACATTAATTTTTCCTTGAGAATATACCGATGCATTTATATTTCCAATATGTATTTTTATATATGCATTTTGAGGAATATCTTGCGTTATCTCAAAATTATATTCATCATTAATTATATATGTATTTGTTTTTGCAAAACATACGCTAACATTTAACAAAATCAAAAATGTCATAATTGTAATTGCTTTCGTTAATATACTTTTTTTCATTATTATCACCGCACTCATTTTATTATATATTAAAGATAAATGCAATACATATTATATAAATGGTTGAATTTTCATATATTACTATATATTGTAGAAAAAAGATGCAATAAGCACCTTTTCTTATAACTCTGCATCTTCAATAGCTTTATTTATTCTTTTTATTAAACTAATCATGAAATATGTCACTACATAATACTTACTAAGTAACTCTTTTGTATTTTGTGTTATTCCACCTTCATACATTTGACCTGTTTTAAATGCTATATAGAATTTATTATCTATAATTGATATTTCTAAATGTATTTTCATTTCCTGAACAAAACCTATTATTTCTTCAATAACATCAGTAGTAAATATTTGCATTGCATTTACTTTATTATCTGCATACATATCAAAATACTTTTCAAATTGTATAGATGCAATTCGTATATTTGCTTCTCTTTTACCCTTCCAAAAAGAATTCTTAACAATCTTTATATTATTGTTAACACTCTTTTTTAATGTTGCAACTGCTAAAATACCATTAAACGAATTTACAACTACAGGTTGCCCTTTTTCATTTGTTTGAATTTCCTCTGCATTAATCTCTGACATTTCTAGCAAAGCATTATCAGCAATGTATCCACTAATATAGTCTTCGCTTGAATATTGGTTATAGTTAATTGCTAAACCTGATTGATCATAAACCTCTTTTGATAGACCATTTTTAGGTGTATATGTAAGGTTTTTATCAATGTTAAATAATAGGTTTGGTAGAATAACTGTTTTAAATATCTTATTATATTTTTGTGCACTTTTTCCAACATGAAATATCGATACAATAAAGGCAATAGCAAAAGCAACACCAACAATAGCTAAAATAATCTCTAATTCTTGCATTTTTTCCACATAACTATCTTTATACAACAAAAATATAGCTATTAGCACTACTACAAGTATTCCAACCAAAATTAATGTTCTTATTAATTTGGTTTTAAAAATCTCCCTTTCGGCTCCTAATTGTTTTATATATTCAATTAAATTACCATATATATTTTCAAAATCTTGATACATTATACATACACCTCATTTTATAAATCTAACTTAATATTTTTAGCCTCATTTTCTTCTATTTGGAACAATTCTTTTGGCTTATATCCAAACATCATTCCAACTATATTAGAAGGCACTATATTTAATTTGGTATTATATTTTGTAACATCCCCATTATATATTCTACGTGCTGCTTGTAATTGGCTTTCAATTTTTGATAATGTTTTTTGCAAATGCATAAACTGCTCACCTGCTTTAATCTCTGGATAATCTTCAATAAGCATCATTATTTTATTATACTCATCATTTAATTTTGTTGCACTTTCAATATCGTGTTTATCATCATATTGTTGTCTTAATTTCACAATTTTTTCTAACAAATCTTGCTCATAATCTTGATATCCTTTTACACATTCAACTAAGTTTGGAATTAAATCAAATCTTTGTTTTAAATAGACATCTATTGTACTTCTTGCTTGTTCTGACGATTTTATCAAAAATACAAAATTGTTATACGTAACTATAACATAAATTATTAATATCACTAAAACTATACCTAATATTATCATTATTTATTATCTCCTTTGTATAGAAATTTTTCTTTGCTTTTCATTTACATTATATCATGTAAAAAAATAATATGGAATAGAAAAAAGAAAAAAATACAAAAAAATAAATATATGAATTTTTCAATGATACTTTTCTAACCTTGATATTTTAATATATCACTATGCATATTAAATTAATATATAGTATAATGTTGTTAGAAAATATTAATTTATTGTTATCTTTTTCTAAACACTGTCGTTATATATATGTGAAAAGAAATATAGGGGTGGAACATGAGCATTGAATTTCTAATTAAGAAATATCATAAATTAGTTTATAGTATATGCCAAAACATGTTAAATAGCTCTTTAGACGCTCAAGATATTACTCAAGAAACATACATTACTATATATCAGAACATAGACAAATATGTGGGCTTGCCTGAAAACGAAATAAAAAATATAATTTGTAAAATTGCTCTAAACAAATGCAAAGACTATTTAAAATCGAAAATTCACAAGTTGAAAACAGCTGATATTACAGATGATGACCTTGATTTGTATATTGATAATGTTAATATCGAAGAAAATCTTATTAAAGAGGAAAGAAAAAAGTATATACATAAAATGATTAATGAATTAAGAGAGCCATACAAAAACATATTGTACAAATATTACATACAAGAAATGTCTTTAGATGATTTGAGTAATCTTCTAAAGATTCCAAAGTCTACACTAAAAGTACAAATATATAGAGGTAAAGAATTGTTAAAAGAAAGTCTAAAAAAAGGAGGTGTAAATCTATATGAATAAATTAAATAAAAAAATTGAGCAAATAGAAAATTTATTAAATTGTAATACAGAACTAGAAAAGTATATAAAAGATATAGAAAGTTCAAATATAGATATTCCAAATAATTTAGAAAATATTTTATTAGAAAAGTTCAGTAATATAGAGACACCACCTAAAATTAAGAAGATAAATACAATTAAAGAAAACACTGTAAAAATACTAAAAATTGCAGCATGTACAATGTTCGCTTTAATTATGTGGAACTATATTACACTATCCCCTATTAAAATAGAGCATACACAAAATCATACAATTCAAACACCTCAAACTGAAAACGAAACATACTTTAAAGACAAACTGCAACTAGCAGGCAACTTTTTGTTAACACCAATAAATTTTGAAAGGAATGATAGATAATGAAGAAAAACGGTTTTTTTACTTTTTGTTTTAGTTTTATACCTGGTGCAGGTCAAATGTACCAAACATATATGAAAAGGGGGTTGTCTATATTAATAATATTCTCTTTATTCGTTATATTGGCAATGTTACTAGGCGCTCCTATATTTATAGTACCTTGCTTAATAGTTTTTGCATATAGTTTTTTTGATACTTTTAACATTAGAAATTCTATTGGAACAGATAAACAAATATCAGACGAATATATTTGGGGAAATACAGGATTAGACAGTTCAATAAATACTATTCTTTCAAAAAAATCTTTTTTAATAGGTATATCACTATTATGTATTGGTATATACCTTCTTGTAACTAATGTTATTCACGGAGTTGCATATAGATTTCACGTTGATTGGTTAATAATGTTTGCAGAATATATTAAACACTATTTACCTTCAATAATTATTGCATCATTGTCAATTGGTGTAGGTATTAAATTAATGTTTAACAAGAAAGGTTAGGTAATACCAATGGAAAATATAAATAATGTTGTACAAACAAATAATGTAATAAATAAAAGAATTGGCACATTTACATTTGGCTTAACATTAATACTATTTGGCATTATAGTTATAATACAGACATTCGCACCTTTTGATCTTTTAAGATATGTACTTATGTTATGGCCTATTGTATTTATATCCATAGGAGCTGAAACTTTATATTATTTATTCAAAAAAAACATACAAATAAAGTATGATTTGCTAGGAATAATTTTAACACTTTTCTTAGTATTTATTGGAGGAATATTTAGTATCGGTAATTATGCTGTAAATAAAATCTTATTTGATGAAAAAGTTCAAAATAGTATATTGCAAATAGCTGATAACAATAATTATAACGTTAATTATCAAAAAAATTGTATGATAACCAATCTATCAAACAAACCTGTAAATGTTAAAATAATTGAAAATGCTAATGCAAATAATTTAATATACTTTAATAAAACTTTTGCACCCGATTTAACTAAATCAAATGCATTACTTGAAACTCTACTTACTAATTCTTACTATGGTTATATGCATATAGATTATGAACGTGAAAATGGAATTATGAACATATTAATAACACAACTACCAAAACACTTCAATTCTCTAGATATTACTATATATACCAAAGATAAAAATAGTATTAAACTAGAAAATTGCACAATTATATAGTGACTTATTGAAAAGCACATATACAAACATATTTCAATTATTCTGCACTATATCACATAAATAACTTACTTATAAGAGAAAAACAAAATACACTACCCAAAAATTAGTAGTGTATTTTGTTTTTAGCAATCTACAGAAATTACTGTATCATCTTTTCCTACAAACGCCCAGGTAGCTGCAATAGTCCTAATTGCTCTACAGCCTTCACAGCACTCTAGTTTTTCAATTATATGCTGATTTTTAGGAAATAGTCTCTTTATTTCACTTAAGGAATATTCTGTACCTATGTAAGCGTAGTTTGAATAATTTCTTTTTTCTCCTAGAAGTACTTCTCCATTAATTATAGCTAATGTTCTATCGAAGAACCTATACGCATAAGCACCTTCTGGTATATGTACTAGTTCATCTTTTCTTTCTTTAATTTGTTCATAAGAAGATCCGTCCATGAATACATTAGGAAAAACGAATTCAACATAATGAGCAACTTTAATATCTGCATTTTGTTCCATTTTTCACTCCATTTAGGTTCTGTTAATAAAAAAATTATTAACATATTTAGTCAGAATTCTTTATGTTGGTATTATATCATAATATGCAAACAAATTCAATATTATGATTAATCTTCCCTATTATAGAAAATAGGAAAAGCACGCTTTCCCTATTTTGGTTATTACTCTATGTTAATCTTTCTTTGAATTTATGTAATATATTTAATGCTTCTATTGGTGACAACTCCTCAACATCAAGTTTAGATACCTCTTGTGCTATTTCAGCTACTCTGTAATTAAACAAATCATATTGTGATAAATCATGAACTGTATTACCCTTTTTAAATTCTTTTTTTGTAATATCAGTTTCTATTAAATCTTTTAATATCTTGTTTGCATCTTTTATTACAGCGTTAGGCACTCCTGCTAATTTAGCAACATGTATTCCGTAACTTTGGTTTGTTCCTTCAGGTATTATCTTCCTTAAGAAAATAACATCTTCCCCTTTATCTTTTACAGCTATAGAATAATTTTTTACACCATCCAATGTATCTTCTAATTGTGTTAACTCATGGTAATGAGTTGCAAAAAATGTTCTTGCACCAATTTTTTCTTTATCACATATATACTGAGTTGTTGCCCACGCAATTGCCAAACCGTCAAATGTTGATGTTCCCCTACCTATTTCATCTAATATAATTAGACTCCTATTAGTTGCGTTATTTAATATATCCGCTACTTCCTTCATTTCAACCATAAATGTACTTTGTCCACCTGATACATCATCAGCAGAACCAACCCTAGTAAATATTTTATCAGCAACACCAATTACCGCAGTATCAGCAGGTACAAAAGACCCTAATTGAGCCATTAATACTATTAATGCCACTTGTCTCATATATGTTGATTTACCTGCCATATTGGGACCTGTTATAATATGGAACCTATTTGTATCTAAATCTAAATATGTGTCATTTTCCACAAAACTACCTGTAGGTAACATTCTTTCAACAACAGGATGCCTTCCCCCTTTTATATCAATAATATCCTCGTTATTAACTATAGGCTTAATATAATTGTTGTCATCAGCTATTTGAGCAAAACAAACTAATACATCGATGTTAGCAATAACATTAGAAGTTTGTTTTAATCTTGCAACTTTTTGCAATAAAGTATTACGTATATCATTAAATAATGTATACTCTAAATCAAATATTTTTTCTTGAGCACCTAAAATTTTTGTTTCTAATTCTTTCAATTCAGGAGTAATAGCTCTTTCGCAATTTGATAAAGTCTGCTTTTTTATATATCTATCTGGTATCATATTAAAATATGATTTTGTAACTTCGAAATAGTAACCAAATATTTTGTTGTATCCAACCTTTAAATTTTTAATACCAGTTAATTCTTTTTCCTTTTGTTCCAATTCTATTATCCAGTTTTTTCCTTCTGTTGTGGCTTTTTTATACTCATCTAATTCAGAATTATATCCATTTTTAATGACTCCACCTTCTGTAATTCCTATTGGTGGGTCTTCTTGGATAGCATCTTCTATCAAATTATATACATCTGACAAGTCATCTAAGTTAGCATATAGTTCTTGCATTAAATCAGACTTAAAATCAGCCAACTCTTTTTTTACAAATGGTAAATACCTTAAAGAATTCTTTAAAGATATTAAATCTCTAGGATTTATATTACCATATACAACTTTTGTAGTTAATCTTTCTATATCATATATTTTATCCATATAATCTTTTATAGTTGTTCTTTTGACTATATCATTTTTCAACTCTTCAATTGCATTTTGTCTTTGTTCAATCTCTCTAATATTTAATAATGGTGCTTCTATCCATTTTCTTAATAATCTGCCACCCATTGAAGTATTAGTTTTATCCAATACCCAAAGAAGACTTCCTTTTTTCGCCTTATCTCTTATTGTTTCCGTTATTTCTAAATTTCGTCTTGCATTACTATCTAATTGCATATATGTATCAATAGCATAAATACTTAACGTATCTATGTGGGTTAACTCTGTTTTTTGAGTATATACCACATAGGACAAAAGCAAATTTGTGGATATTAAAGATAATGACATATCATCTATATTTGTTTCTTTTTCTATCTTTAAACCTTTTGCATAATCTTTAGTAATTTCATTATAGTTTGTAATAAATATATTAAACTTAGCTTTTATAAATTTTATAAATTCTGTATCAATATATAGCTCTTCATTTACAATTATTTCTGTTGGCATATATTTCGCTATTTCATCAATTATAGAATATATACTACCTGTTTTTGTTATATTTGTTGCTAGTAAATCTCCTGTTGTAATATCGCACACAGTTAGCCCAAAAAACATTCCTTGTTTATATATCATCATAATATAGTTGTTCTTTTTTTCATCTAGCATATTATTCTCAATAACTGTTCCAGGAGTTATAATTCGTATAACATCTCTTTTTACTAGACCCTTTGTTGTTGCTGGATCTTCTAACTGCTCACATATTGCAGCCTTATGACCCTTTTCTATAAGTTTTGCAATATAGCTTTCTACACTATGAAATGGTACACCACACATTGGTGCTCTTTCTTCTAACCCACAATCTTTACCAGTTAGAGTTATCTCTAATTCTTTAGATGCTAAAATTGCATCATCAAAAAACATTTCATAAAAATCTCCTACCCTAAACAACAGTATTGTATCTTTGTATTGTTCCTTTATTTCCATATACTGTTGCATCATTGGACTTAATTTTCCCATTTAATTCCCATTCCTTTCTTCATATATTTTTCCTTTTTATATACTGTAAAATTTTAATAGTATTTAAGATCTAAATAAATCTTTTTTTCATCCTTTATTATACTAGATTTTCCGTGACCTGGGTATATGATAGTTTCGTTAGGTAGTATCATAAGTTTATTTTCAATTGATGATATTATACTTTGGAAACTAGACGTTGGTAAGTCAGTTCTTCCCCATGTTCCTTTAAATAACGTATCTCCTGAAATTAAAATTCCTTCTGAATAAAGACATATACTACCTTGAGTATGTCCAGGTGTATGAATTACCTTAAATTCTAATTTACCTAATGTTAAAACATCATTTTCCTGTAAATAGACATCTGGCATTATATTAGGGTTTTCAACACCTACAATATATGTTAAACTTTTAGCCTCTTCTTTTAAACCATCCGCATCCAAAACATGTATACAAATCTTAGCTTGTGTTTCATTTTTTAATTCTACTACCCCTGCTACATGGTCGCCATGGCAATGCGTTAATACAATATATTCAACTATTGCCTCATTATATTTTATAATATCTAAAATTTGTTTTACATCTTTTATAGGGTCAACAACCATACATCTTTTTGTTTGATCATCAATTATTACATAGCAATTAGTTTCCATGTCTAAGACTCCAACTTTTTGCTTTATTTTCTTTAATATCATTTTTTATCACTTCCCCAATTATCTTTTGTATTATTCTTATCGTCTACATCTTTTTTATTTTTATCAAATCTAAAGAACGATACTGTACTAGAAATTACTTCTAATGCATTGCCTATCATAAGTACGTATGCACCAACTGTAAAGTTGTATAGTATCCACATCCAACCTGCACAGAAAAATCCTATTCTAATAACTTTTGTATTTTTTTGCCATGTACAATACGTATAAATCATAGTAATTATTATTGGTAGAACACTGATTGGTCCTGTATACGTAATTACACCAACACCAACTAGCATTGCCATAAATATTAACAATACATATACTGGAACTGTCTTCCCCTTTTTTTCAATTATATATATTGTTGTTAATCTAATTATAGATACTATTGTTACACCCACAGCTGACATTGCATCTAATAACCCATAATGTACTGCGTAAAACAAGCTTGCTATAATCTGTAATTCTAGTATTTTATCTTTTTTATTAAGTTGAATACTAGATACCCATGCCACCATAGCTATAAGACCAATTAATTGTATGACTATATTCAATACATTTCCTCCTTTGTATTATTTTTATACAGGTTTCATTATATCTTTAATATTAAACTGTACTTTTTCTAAACCATTAAATTCATTAATCTCCAAGGTATGAACCACATCAACTTTATCTCCACATAGAAAATTATTTTTTAACTCTCCCAAATTAAAGCCAATTGCGTCATATATATTTTGATTATCCTTTAAGCTTAATTTTAAGTGTCTATCATTTGACAATGTCCTTATAGCCTCAATCTTCATATTTTTATATACAAATAATGGTAAAGGGTTTCTTTCGCCAAATGGTTCTAATTTTCTTAATTCACGTATTGTATCAATTGATATATCATTTGACCTAACAACAGCATCAACTGTTATTTCATTTATATATTCTCCTTTTATTTTTTGACTTGTATAATCAATTAATTTTCTTCGAAATTCTTCAAAGTTCTCCTTTTTAATTGTTAGCCCAACCGCCATTTCATGTCCGCCAAACCTTTCTAATAAATCGGACGCACTCGAAACTGCACTAAATAAGTCAAAATGTGGTAGACTTCTACCAGACGACTTACCCTCTTCTCCTTCGAAACAAACTAATATACATGGTTTAGCATATAGGTCAACTAATTTTGACGCTACAATACCAATTACTCCATGATGCCAGCCATCATCTCCAAGAATAATTATTGGGTCATTTTTTATACTACTGTTTTCGATTAAGATTTTAGCATTTTCAAATATTTTTCTTTCAATATCTTGTCTTTCCATATTAGCTTCATCTAATTCAATTGCCAATTTTTCTGCATCTTCTTGATTATCTGTTAAAAACAAATCTAATGCTTTTTGAGGATCCCTTATTCTTCCACACGCATTTATACGTGGCGATAAACCAAACGATATAACCCCTGAATCAATTTTGTTAAACCCACATTTTTTTATTAATGCTTTCATACCTATATTTTTTGTGTTTTTGAATTGTTCTAAACCATTCTTAGCAATAATTCTATTTTCATCTACTAAAGGAACAATATCTGCTATTGTTCCAATACAAACAATGTCGATATACTTTAGATAGCTTTCTTTTGGTAAACCTAATTTTATTGAAATTGCTTGTATTAACTTAAAAGCAACTCCAACACCCGCAAGTTGTGCAAAAGGATATTTTGTATTAGGTCTTTTAGGGTTAACTACTGCTATTGCATCTGGTAAGATTTCTCCACATTCATGGTGATCTGTAACAATTACATCTAGCCCTTTCGATTTAGCATATTTTATTTCTTCTATTGCAGATATTCCACAATCAACAGTTATTACTAGATTAGTACCCTCTTTAGCTATTTTATCTATTGCAGATATATTTAAGCCATATCCTTCATCTAACCTATTAGGTAAATATGTATTTACATTAAGTCCTAAATCTAAAAAATATTTTTTTAATACTGTTATACTTGTTATACCGTCAACATCATAATCTCCATATACCACAACATTTTGTTTGTTTTGGATTGCTTGGAGTATCCTTTGTACTGCAATTTCCATGTCCTCCATTAAATATGGATCATATATTTTTGATATGTCCGGATTTAGATATGACGCAATTTCTTCATCACTATCAAATTTTCTATTTACTATTATTTTTGCTACTAATGGTGATACTTGAAAATTGCTACAAATTCTTTGTACTTCTTCTTCTGATTGTTTTTCATATTTCCAACTTTTTTTCATGTTATTCTCCCCTTATCTACGATGTATATTATTGTATAACAAAATAGTCTATTTTAAAAGTTTTTTTAGTAAAAAAATGTAGAAAAATACAAAAAAAATATACATATATCATAAAAACATGATATATGTATAAAAAATGTATAGATATATTGTAATGTTTTTTATCGACTTATAAATTGTTCTTTTCATTCTACATTGTCAACATACACTAATACTCATTTATTCAATCGATTAATTCCTTATTTTTTACAAGTTGTTTTAATCAATAATAATTTACAGTATATACAACGATATAATTTATTTTTCCTAATAAAATCTTGTTTTACTCTACCCATACTTCATATATTTTTACCGTTGTATAATACGGGCCTTGAGAAGTTCCCCATTGCCAACCTGATGCTTGAATAAATACATATTGAGAACCTGTTACTGATGATATATCTAATTGAAGAACAATATCACTATTTGTACTTGAGCTTATTTGCAATTCCGCACTATATGTGCCAGAAGTTACCCATGTATATGGAAATGATAAATTGTTTTGTAATACCATTTTATATCCATGACCATAATTCCCCACTATATTACAACTTACATATAGCGTGTTGTAGCTAGAGAAATCTATCATATTAGTAGTTCTAACTGTAGATACTGTTCCTGCTCCATTAATAGCAGGTGCATTTAGATAAATGTTGTTTTCATTAAAAACTGCCGCATATTGAGTTGTAGAGGAATTTGTTACACTGCTATTAAGATATTTTCCTGGCATTGTAAAACTAGTCCAACCTCCAGTTATACCCGTACATTGATTTCCATTTGCATATAAATATGTTTTACCTAGCATAGTCGTTGCTGTTATACTACTAGTTGTATATTCATTGCCTACACTATCTATTACTTTTACTTGTATACCGCTATATGTTGTTCCAGATGCTAAATTCTCAAATATATTACTCTCTTGCCATGTTTTTCCATTATCTATGCTATATTGATATGTTACTGTCTGTCCGTTATTATCACTTGTACTTGCTTTTATTGTTAGACTATTTGTTGTTTTTGATAATACTGTTGGAGTAAAACTATATGGGGCTATATTATCAAATGTATAACTTTGGCTCACTACACTTCCACTTGTATTTCCTGCTACATCATATATTGGTTTTACGTGTAGATAGTATGTGCCGGTTAAATTTGTTCCTATTGTAAAAGCTGTTCCGTTTGTATATGTTGTCCAACTTCCTCCTGTTTGGCTATCTTGACTTGTTGATAAATAGTATTCATACGTATTATTGTTTGCTAATTCGTTATTATCTGTTACTGTTATTGTTACTTGTGTATTTTTTGCTAGCCCTATTCCATTTGGTTCTATTGTTATTATCGGGCTTTCATTATCTACTTCTCCTATTACTCCCCCTGTTATTTTTAATGTATTACTTACTACTTGTCCTTCCTCATTTATTAATCGTATTTGTATTCCACTTTCTTCACTTACTGTTACTGGGTTATTATATAAACTCCAACTACTTCCTGCATCTGTTGTATATTGTACTCTATACCCATTATTCGTTAACTCTGTTTGTATTGTTAATATACTATTTTCATACGTTATTGTTGCATATTCTTCTAATGGTATTTGCATTATCTCATATAGCCATATCTCTATTCCTTTTGCTGTTATTAACTTTAATATATTATTATCAAATGTTCCATGTTCTTCGATTATAGGTATTATTTCTTCCATTGTTATTGTATATATTCC
>CALYAQ010000087.1 GCA_944393615.1 uncultured Clostridia bacterium | reverse complement strand
GTAAAAAAACACATGAAATATATTATTGATTTTAAAACAAAATTTGATTATGACAATTATTTTAATGATGAGCATTTTGTTCCAAACGAATATTTAGAAATATTAAAAAAGTACGTTTTTTAACGTACTTTTTTACTCAACCTCGAGATAAAATGTAACACATTTTAACTCTTTTCCCTGCTCGTCTGCTACTGCAATAGAAATTTCGTTATATTCTTCTTCGAAGAATACTTTAAAATTAGCTTTTCCTTCTACAACCTCAGGTGTTTCAACATCAATGCCATTAACCTGCATTGAAATCTTTTTTGCATCAATGCATTTGATGCTGAACTCGCCAACCGGGTTGTGTGAAGTAAGCATAATTCCGTCACTTACAGGAATAAGCCCGTCGTATTCAATGAATACGGTATGTTTTTCAACTTCTGTTGCAACAACTGCAGGTGCAGCCAGTCCTACTCCAAGGATTGCTATAACTGCAATCACAAGAATCTGATGAATAAAACCACTATTCATACTTATATTATACCACTTTATGTTAACTTTGTCAATTTTAACATAAAAAAGAACTATATTGTATAGTTCAAATTTTGTATTTTATATTATATAGAAACACTCGCATAAGCCATTATATGTAGAATAACTTATGTAACCCAGTGGCGATATATGTGTTGCTTCCAAAAAAGCATATTCAGTATTTCGCGCTTCAAATGTTCCGAGAGGTACTCCTAATTTAGTATGCATTGTTTTATTAGCATATTCAATTTCTTGTACCTCTTTATTTAATTGGGGTAAGTCCAGAATTGGAACACCAACCAAAGCGTGCCCTGTGGTTACTATTAAAACACTATCAATACCTATGCTCTTTAGCAATGATACTATTAATATGGAGCAATCCTCACAATCTCCCTTACCTGTCAATAAAGTTTCATAAGGTAATGCAAAATACTCTGTAGTGTTATAGTTTTCAATGTCTAAACAAGATTGTATCTGGCTTTGGACAAAGTAGATTATAAGTTTTGCGTATTCCTCTTTGGTTATATTAGCATCTTGGCTTAAAATTTGTTTATATATATTGTCTAAGCCTTCTGTCATAACAAAATCTTTTAATCTTATATACTGTTCGTCAGACGCATTCCTACATTTTACATTATTTATTTCTTCTAGTACCATATCTTGAAAGAATTCAGCATTTATATGCCAATTTTTTCCTTCATAGTGAAAATTATACTCTTTAGACATTACTATTCCTTCTTGTATAAAAAATTCAATAGTAGGATTACAATCTTCATTACTTATATATTTCATATATGTATTATATGTTTGTTCATACGCCGATACATTCATAGATAGTACTAAAGTACTGATTACTATGATAACCATTAAAACTGCGACTTTCTTATTCATAATACCACATTCTTTTTTTCATAACAATAGTTACGAATAACTCAAAAAAACTTATTATGCATATATATTATACCATTTTATGTTAACTTTGTCAAATTTACTTTCTTCGACATATTCTTATATAACCCCGATAATTTAAAATATTAATATATATTTTTTTCTTTATCTTTAGCTTTAAACTCTTTTTAATATTTCTAGTTTTTCCATATACAAAAGTACCGTTTTACTTTCATAAAACAGTACCCTCTTATACAAATTGTTAGTAGGCGTGGTTTTTCTCCTACATCTCTTTCTTACCTGTATTAGGTGTGTGGTTACCACGAATTTTACCACCTTAACTCTTTGTATACTATATTATATTCTTAATTTTTAAATTGGTGCATACATTTCTTTGTAATTTATCCTATTTTCTAGCAGCTCTTTCACGAGTCTTACTATCTAATATTTTCTTTCTTAAACGGATACTAATTGGTGTAACTTCTACCAACTCGTCATCATTAATATATTCAATTGCTTGCTCTAGGCTAAATACCTTTGGTGGAGTCAAACGTAATGCCTCATCAGAACCTGATGCTCTCATGTTTGTTAAATGTTTTTCTTTACAAACATTTATAGATATATCCTCAGTTCTTGGGTTTTCTCCAACAATCATTCCCTCATAGACCTTAACACCAGGGCCTACAAATAGTTCTCCTCTTTCTTGTGCATTAAACAATCCATAAGCATTAGTTACACCATTTTCAAAAGCTATAAGTGTACCTTTAGAACGTGTACTAATTTCTCCTTTGTATGGTTCAAAAGCTTTAAACATGTGGTTCATAACACCATTACCTTTTGTATCTGTTAAAAATTCATTTCTATATCCAATCAAGCCTCTGGCTGGAATATCAAATTCTAGTCTTGTATACCCTTGTTTACCAGGTGTCATATTAGTCATTTCACCTTTTCTTGTACCTACTTTTTCAATTACAGCACCAACAAATTCTTCTGGTACATCTATAACCAAATTCTCAATTGGTTCATATTTCTGACCATCTACCATTTTAGTTATAACTGTAGGTTTTGACACTAAAAGTTCATAACCTTCCCTTCTCATATTCTCTATCAATATTGATAAATGTAGCTCTCCTCTACCTGATACCTTAAATGCATCTGAAGATTCAGTTTCTTCAACTCTTAAGCTTACATTTGACTCTAATTCCTTCGTTAATCTTTCACGCAAATGTCTAGACGTTATAAATTTACCTTCCTTACCTGCAAAAGGTCCATTATTTACACTAAATATACAAGATACCGTTGGCTCGTCAATATCAACAAAATGTATAGGTTCAGGATTTTCGTTATCACAAACAGTTTCGCCAATATTTATATCGGTAATTCCAGTAAAAGCACAAATATCTCCTGCAAAAGCCTCATCAACTTCAACCTTTGCCAAACTCTTATAAGTATATACCTTTCCTATTTTTAAATTTTGCTTAACTTTTTCATCCTTGCATACACAAACAACCTGTCCAGTTTTTATACTACCTCTTTCAATTCTTCCAACACCAATTCTTCCAACATATTCATCATAATCAATGCTAGATACTAAAACTTGTAGTGGACCTTCCTCCTTACACTGTGGCTCTGGTACATATTTAATTATTGTATCAAATAGAGGTTTCATATCATTACTATCATCATCTAAATTATATTTAGCTATTCCTTGCTTACCTGATGCATAAATAATTGGAAAATCAAGTTGTTCATCACTAGCATTCAATTCAATAAACAACTCTAGAACTTTATCAACTGCCTCTAATGGAGTAGCTCCTGGTCTATCTATTTTATTGACAACAACAATTGGCTTTAAATTCAATTCTAGTGACTTACTCAATACAACTCTAGTTTGTGGCATAGGACCGTCAAATGCATCAACAACTAAAATGACTCCATCCACCATTTTTAGTACTCTTTCAACTTCTCCACCAAAATCAGCATGTCCCGGTGTGTCAACTATATTAAATTTATAATTGTCATATTCAATAGCTGTATTTTTAGCAAGTATTGTTATTCCTCTTTCCTTTTCTATATCATTAGAGTCCATAACTCTTTCTTCAACTTGTTCATTATCCCTAAAAGCTCCACTTTGTTTTAACATACAATCAACTAACGTTGTTTTACCATGGTCAACATGGGCAATTATTGCAATATTTCTAATATTTTTCATTTTTTACTCCTTCATATCAAAAGACTACTTTTATTAGTAGTCTTAGAGTGTTTTAATATATTTTTTACTACACAAAATATATTATACATTTATTCAACATTTTATAGCTACTTATTCTACTACTTTTCCTAATCTTCCAAAGGCTGTTGTTCTTCTTCAATTCCTTTAATAGTTAACTCTATTTTTTTAGTATCATTATCAATCTTAACAATCTTAGCCTTAACAACTTGATTTATTTTCAATACCTCACTTGGGTTACCAATTCTTTTATTTGCTATTTGTGATATATGAATAAAACCATCTATCCCATCAACAATTTCAACAAAAACTCCAAAAGGTAACATCTTTTCAATTTTTACCTCAAAAATATCCCCTTCTTTAATTTCAGTACCCACTTTATTCCAAGGATTATCTTCTTGCTTTTTAGATCTCAAAGCAATCTTATTGTTTTCTCTATCGTATTCCATAATTTCAACTTCAATCTCTTGTCCTTCTTTTACAAAGTCATTAGGATTTACATTTCTTTTCCAAGTCATTTGAGATACATGTAATAGACCTTCTACACCACCAATATCTACAAACGCTCCATACTCATTTACTCTTTTTACAATACCTTTAAGCTTATCCCCAACATTTATTTTAGCCAATGTTTCTTTAGCTTGTTCATTTCTTTGCTGTTTATATGCTATTCTTTCAGAACCTATTATTCTGTTTTTCTCGTTTGCAATAATTTTAAATGAAATCTTTTTACCTTCATATTCTTTAACATCTTTTTTAACCAAATGATTACCTGGTATAAATATCATTACACCATTATGATTTACTCTAACGCCATTATCTAGCACTTGAGAAACCTTATCAGTAATTACTTCATCATTTTCAACAGCTTGATTAAACTCTTCTTTTAGCTTTTTACCTTCTAATTTTTTTAATGATAGTTCAACATTTCCTCTACCATCATTTAATCTCATTACATACACATCAATTACATCGCCAATTTTATATGTATCTTCTGGTCTTTTATTTTCATCATAAGAAAATTCATTTCTTGCAATTATACCATCAGCTTTGTAACCTATATTTACAAATATCTCTCCATTAGATATTGCAATAATCTCTCCTTTTATAACAGTTTGTGGTTTAATCGATTTTAACGATTGTTCAAACATTTCTTCAAAACTTTCCATTTCTAAATTCACCTTAATCCTTATTAAATTTCTGCATTTTTTAACGCCTATATATTATACTAATTTTTCAACCTATTTGTCAATTAAATTTGTTAATTTTCTAGTAAAAATCGCAACTTTTTTTATTGTCATATTAGAAAAAAGGAAAAAACTTGTATAAATTCCTCGAATTTATACAAAAAAATATAAGGTTGAGATATAATTTTCTTAACCTTATATTTTTTCATTAACCCCTTATTCATTTTAATTCAAAAGACTTTTTTTACAAGCCAAATAATAATTAAAATGAGTATGACAGCTACAATAATAGCTACAAGCAATCCAAACAATGTCCAAATAATTGGCCAAAATATTAGTACTAGACCCAGTACAATTAACAGTTTCTTGTTTTTCACTATTGAAGGAGACTTTACCACCAACGCAATTAAAATAACTGCTATTCCTAGAAGACATAACCAAAGACTCATTTGATTTCCTCTACTTTTTCTTCGAAAAAACTTTTCAAATATTAGAACAAACTTCTAATACCTTTTAATTATACCACTTTTATGTTAACGTTGTCAAGAAAAAAACTATATTTTCAAATCTTCAATGCTAGTCCAAATCTTTTGATTTATTTCCTCATATTTTTCTTTGACATTTTTTTCTTTGTAATATTCATCTAAATATATAGGTTTTCCTATTCTTACTGTAATTTTATGAAGCAACTTATATTTTCCATTTATTCTAACTGGTATTACAGGAACCTTACCAGCTACAGCTAAAAATGCAACACCATTATGTAATTTTTCTCCTTTCTGCATACCATTTCTTGTTCCTTCAGGAAAAATGCAAAGTAAATTCCCTTGTTTCAAAAATGTTAAGCTTTTTTTAACAGCTCCCATATCTTTATGATTTCTTTCAACAGCATAAATTCCCATATACTTTAAAAATCTTCCCAATACTGGAACCTTTAAAAGACTAGCTTTTGACATTATATTCATATCTCTTTTAGTCATTACATACATTAAAGGTGGGTCAAAATTGCTTATGTGATTGGGTGCAATTATTCCAGCCTCAAATTTCGGTAAATTTTCTTTTCCTTCAATCTTAATTCTAAAAGCCACTTTATAGAAAGCGTATACTATTGACTTTACAATTACTTTAACAACTTTATTTGCCATTATATTTTCTCCTTACATAAATTAGTATATATATTATATATATTTCTTTTCATAAATTCAACGGAAAAAAAGATAAATATAACTTAAATAAATACTTATCTTTTTTTCAAAAAGGTTAAACAACTCCGTAGTTTAAGCTTTGTAACTCCCTGTTTAGAATTATAATCAAGCTCTTCTTTAGATTTCCAATCTCCATAAATAGTAGTTTGTCTACTTATATCTGCTGCAGAATCTAAAACCAACACCTTATCTACTGTTTCATCATACTTAACAATAGCTATAAAGTGCCCTTGGACAAGAGCAACCGCCACCTGTTCATTTTGTAAGTTATCTATTAGCTTTTTCCAAATATAATTGTAAGATTTTTCATCTTGTAAATAGCCAAAATTTGTAACATTACCAATTTTAGCAAACACTAAACACTCTGTACAATAAAAAAAATACTGATTACCAAATACATTAGCAGCTTGTTTAGTTATAGTATGTTTTGAACCAACATTAGATACATATTGCTCTTTACCTGCCCAATTTGCAAGTTCTTTATAGTCAATCATATTACCTGTTAAAGAAAAGACAGCATTTATAATAGCAAATACACCACATCCCGCTTCGCCTAATGTAGTATTGCCATATTTATATGATTTATATGGTTCTTGTTTTTGTTGATAACTTAATACTTCTTTTTTCATAGCTAACACCTAACTAGTTTTAATAAATAATAATTTTACATATTTATTTTAACATTTTGAGAACAAAAAAGCAATACTAACAATTGGAAGCTATGAGCTTCTTGTAAAGGCGATAATTGAAAAAGTAAATGCAAGTCTAGTGTAGATAAATATATTTTAGTGTTACAAGTAGATAATAAAATAGATTGAACTAACTTTTTGGTTCAATCATATATTTTATTATTCTTTTGGAACATATAACTCTTTCTTTATTAACATTTTCTTTTTACAAAATGCTATCCCATATAGCCATATTTCTTTTACTCCCTCTTTTGCCATTTGAGTGTAGTATTCTTTCCTATGTATTTGTTCCATTGCTTCTTCTAATGCCTGTTCTAATTTTCTTTCTTTATTACATACCTTAAATTCAAATATCATTCCTACACTTTTATCGTTCTTGTATATTTCGTAATCATCTCTTCCATATCCTGTTGTTACTTCACTTTTGTATATATATTCTTTTGGTAGGGCTGTTAATGCTATTGAAAACATCCCTTTGTAGTATTCTTCGCTTGATATAAAGTAACTC
>CALYAQ010000086.1 GCA_944393615.1 uncultured Clostridia bacterium | reverse complement strand
CCAAAAGAATAATAAGAATGTCATGCAAATGCAATATATACAAGGAGAGAAATATATTATACAATAGTTATATAAAAAGATGTAAAGGGAGTAGTAAAAAATGGTAACAAATGATGTAAGCATTGGGGCTCTATACACACTTGGATATGATTACCAATTAAAGTTTGAAGAAAAATTTGAACTTGGTTTAGTATGTAAAAAAATAAATAGAAAAGAGAAAATAAAACTAGAGTAGCATACAATAAAAAGTATGTACTTTAGTTTTTTGTATTGTAGAAAAATGACAAAAAACATATTTTAGAAGGAGAGAAAGAAAATGAACCAATTATATAAAAGAGGAATAAGCTTAATAGCATTAGTAATAACAATAATTGTGTTATTAATATTAGTAGGAGCAGTAATATTATTTAGTAGAAGTGTAACAATAACATATGGTGGAAAGACAACACCGCAAGCGATAACAGTAAAACAAGGAATATTAGCAGATTTAATAACAGGACCAGCAGAATATGGGTATAGTGTAAGTGGGTATACAGCCAATGGAGTAAGTGCATGGAGTGTATTTTATGAAGATACAACAAATGGATATGTATTCTTGATATCAACAAATAACTTAGGAAATCAAAGCTTGACATTAGATGATGCAACAGGAGTAACAACAGCCAATAATTCAAGTGTATATAAAATATTCAAATTAGGAGCAAGTGGATATACATTAAATAGTAGTTATAACAATAGTAAAGCAGTAGCATATTTAGTAAATGATTTTGGAACATATGCAAGTCCAACAAATAGTAAAATAACAAGTTATGTAGTAGGAGCAATAGGAGGACCAACAATAGAGCTATTTGCAGCAGCATATAAAGCAAAGGTAGGAACAAATATACCAATAGGTACAATTACGTATGGATATACAGTAAATGGTATATATTATCAAAGTATAACAAATGATGGATTTTACTGTAATGATGGTTACTCCTATTGGTTGGCTTCTCCGTCCTACTGCAGCAACCGTGTGATGCATGTGGGTGGCAGTTTTGTGGGCAACGACGCCTATCGCTATTCCTATGGGCTTCGTCCCATAGTTTGCCTAAAGTCTGATATCTCAGCGACAATCTCAGGAACGACAATAACATTAAATCCATAAGTCAGTTGCTAGGAGAACAAGTGAAAAATGTAGCAAATGTCAGACCTTGTGTCTGACTGCTACATGGTGTAGAAAAATAAAAAAGTAATTTAAGGGGGCTTGCCATTCAGACACGACACTTTTGATATAACCTAACAGCGAGTAGGGGCGTAGAGTGGTAATTTGTGTCCTTCTAAAAATAAACAATCGTAAAAAGAAGTTGAATTTAGCTTCAAAATACGGTTGTTTTTTTCTGTGTATAGTAAAATAAGCGGTTAAAGTAATCTTTTTTTTTCTTTTTTTTCTTCTTTTTTCCACTTGAAATAATGAGGTATATAGTATAGAATAAGTTCAGGTGATGTGATGAATGATGTTGTAAAATTTAAACCAAAAAAAAATAACAACAAACCAAAGAAAATACATAAATTTAGAATATTTGTAATTATTGTAATAGTTGCATATTTGGTAGCTATGCTAGGCATATATATATCAAAACCAGTAAATAAAGTTACTGTAATTCAAGGAGAAATAGCAGATGAACAAAGATTTGAAGGCTATGTAATTAGAGATGAAACAATATTGAGCACAAATATGGTTTCTGATATTATGCTTACTAAAACTGAAGGTAGTAGAGTTGGCAAAAATGAAGCAATTGCAACGTATGTTAGTAAAACAAAACAAGAAATGGAAACAAAAATAAAAGAGTTGGACGAAAAAATACAGCTGGCAATGGAAAGCCAAACTAACCTTTGGCCAACAGATGCAAAAAAAATAGAAACGGAGATAGAAAGTATAATTACCAAGCTTTCTAATACAAATGAAAGACAAGCTGTGTTGCAGTATAAAAAAGAAATTGATTCTTTAACTGAAAAAAAAGCTAAAATGATAGGAGAGTTAAGCCCTTCGGGTTCATATATAAATCAACTTATATCAGAAAGAAATAAATACGAAAAAGAATTAAACGAATCAACAGACTATATAAAAACAAATTTATCTGGAGTTGTTTCTACGAGAATTGATAATTTGGAAAATGTGCTTACAGCTAAAAATGTTAATGATATTACTTATGAGCAACTAGAAGGTTTTAAATTAAGGACTGATGAGATAATACCTAATAATACAAAGTCTATAAAAATAATTGACAATTATTATTGCTATATAGTGGTAAGTATTAAAGACGAACACAAGGATAGTATACAAGTTGGGGATAAGGTGCAAATAAGATTAAACTATGGAGATTTAACAAAAACTACAGCTGAAATCGTTAATATTAAAGAAGAAGGAGACGCTAAAACCGTTGTTTTAAAAATTACCAAGAATGTAGAAGAACTTATAAGTTATAGAAAAATTAGTTTCGATATTATATGGTGGGAACAGCAAGGCTTAAAGATACCTAATGTTGCTGTTAAAGGACAAGGAAATAGTGCAACAGTAACACTTCTAAAATACGGTTTAGAATATGAAGTTAGGGTTAAAATCAAGGCTCAAAATGATGACTACGCAATAATTACGGACTTAAGTGCTAGTGATTTAGAAGAACTTAATTTATCATCAGAAGATGTAAAAAGGTCAATTAATATATATGATGAATTAATTATTAAATAGAATTATTACAAAAGTGTTACAAAATAAAGTTTTTTTAAATACTTATTCTTAAAATGTTGACTTTTTAGGGAAAAAGATATAAAATGTAGGACAAATTAGAACACTAATATTAGGGGGTATAAAAATGGGCGAAGGAATGAATAAATTTTTAAATTTTTTAGGATTTGGCAATGATCCAGATGATGATGATTATGACGAAGTTGATTATGGCAGAAATAACTATGTAAATGATAAAAATAGTTTTGTTGAAGAGGAAGAAGAAAAGGTTGAACCTTTCATTAAAAAGAAACCAAAAGTAGTAAGCCTTCCTAATTCGTCACAAGTTAAAGTTGTGATACTACAACCTAATTCTTTTGAACAATCACAAGAAATATGCGAACATTTAAAAGAAAAAAAATCTGTTATAGTGAATTTGGAATTTGTAGATAAAGAGGTTGCTAGAAGAATAATTGATTTTGTAAGTGGTGCAGTATACGGGTTAGATGGAAATATATCAAAAGTGTCAAACTCAATATTTTTAATAGCACCATATAATTATGAAATAACTAATGAAGTGGCAAGAGAAGAGCTAAAAAATAAATTGGGAGTATCTTGGATAAAATAATAATAGTATAGGAGTGTGATAAAATGTTAACTCCATTAGAAATAGAAAATATGAAGTTCTCAAAACAAGTTGTTAATGGGTATAATACTGATGAAGTAGATGATTTTTTAGATGAAGTATTAAAAGACTATGAAGTTTTGTACAAGGAGAATATTGAATTAAAGGATAAGGCATCTTCTTTAAATGACGGTATTACTCATTATAAGTCTATTGAGGATACATTGCAAAATACACTAATGCTTGCGCAGAATACTGCAGATGAATTAAAATCAGCAGCACAAAAAGAGGCTGATACGATTATAGCATCAGCCAATCAAAAAGTTAGTGAGGCGTTATCGGGAATAAATCAAAAGATTGCTATAAAAGAAATGGAATATACAGAATTGGTTAATAAGTATAATGTATATAGAGCAAAAATGGAATCGCTAATTAATTCTCAATTAGAATTGTTAAAAGAGCATAAAGCTGATGAAGAAAAGATAATATAAAATGGAAGATGTCTAAAATATAGGCATCTTTTTATATTTTTGTTGAGTATTTGTAATAAAGAGATTGTGAAATAATAATATATATTTAAGGAGGAAACAAATGTCAATTAGTTATAATAAGGAAGAAAGAATAGAAATTTGTGCAAAGCACATTGAAAAAGGAGTTGTAATTATAGATGTAGATGCAACATATATTGAAGATACTGTGAAAATAGGCAAGGGTACTGTGATATATCCTGGAAATATATTGGAGGGTAATACGATAATTGGTAATGATGCAGTCATTGGACCAAACAATAGAATTGTTGATTGTGAAATCGGAGATAAAGTAAATATACAATCTTCAGTTTTAACAGAGTCAAAAGTTGGTAATGAAACTAGAGTAGGACCGTTTGCATATTTAAGACCAAACAGTGTAATCGGTAACGGTGCGAAAATAGGCGATTTTGTAGAAATAAAAAATTCTAATATAGGTGATAGTACAAGTGTTGCACATCTTACATATATAGGCGATAGTGATGTCGGAAAAGATGTTAATTTTGGCTGTGGAACCGCTGTTGCTAATTATGACGGTAAAAAGAAATATAGAACAACAATAGGTAATAGATGTTTTATAGGTTGTAATACAAATTTAGTAGCGCCAGTTAATCTAGGAGAGGGTGTATATACAGCTGCAGGAACAACAGTAACAAAAGATGCGCCTGATAATTCGTTGGTTATAGGAAGAGCTAAAGAAACAATAGTTGAAGATTGGGCAAAGGGAAAATATAAGTAGAAATAAGATTAAACATTTTTTATAGCAAATATTGGAGAGGATAATATGAGCAATGATAATAGATACAAATTGACTAATCAACAAAATAATATATACTTATTAGATTCTATATATAAAGATAGCGGTATAAATAATATTATTTCTTGGCTTGAAATAAATGAAGAAATAGATTGCGATTTACTTATAAAAACCGCCAATATTATTGTGCAAAAAAATGATAGCTATAGACTAAAATTTAATTTAAAATCATTAGAGCCATATCAGCAGGTTGAACTTTACAAAGAGTTTAGAGTTGACATATTAGAAGTTGCTGATATAGGAGAATTGGAATTTGAATTAAAAAATGTAAGATTAAATTTAGAAGAAGAATTACCATTTAAATTTTTTGTTTTTAAATATCCAAATGGAAAAGGTGGGTTATCAGGAGTGTTTCACCACCTTATTTCTGATGCTTGGAGCATGAGTTTACTTATACAACAAATTGTTACAATTTACTATAATCTAAAAAATGATATACCGGTAGATAGTCTGAAATATCCTTCATATATTGAATATATTCAATCACAGCAAGAGTTTATGAAGTCGGATAGAAAAAAAATAAATCAAAATTATTGGGAAGAAGTTTTTGCAACTCCTGTTGATATATTATCTTTTAAAGAAAAAACATATACCGATATTTTTTCAAAAAGAAAGGAATATTTTTTAAATGATGAGTTATTATCAAATGTAAGAAAATACTGCCAGTATCATGGTATTACAGAATACATTTTTATGTTGTCTGTATATTGTATATATTTTGGAAGAATAAAAAACACACAAAGATATATAATTGGAAATCCTATATTAAATAGAGCAAATGCTAAAGAAAAAAGCACTTGCGGTCTTTTTATGAGCACTAATCCATTTGTGGTTGATATAGATAAAAATATTTCTTTTATATCTTTTGCAAAACAAATACAAAATAGACAAATGGAAATGTATAGACATCTAAAATATGACTATAAAGAGTTAATTCAATATATAAATGAAAAAAATAATAATTATGGCAATGTTTTTGATGTTATATTTTCTTACCAAAATGCAAAAGTACATAAAGAAGAAAATAATTTGGAAACTAAAAGTAGGTGGGTAGAGAATAATAAGCAAGTTGAAAGTTTAATGATACATTTAAAAGATACAGACGATACAGGCAAAATACTTTTTGCATACGATTACTTAACATCAGTTTTTAGTGAAAAAGATATAGACTTAATGCATAAAAGAATTGAAAATATTATTACCCAGGTGGTACAAAACATATTTATAAAGAACATAGAGGTTATATCACAAGAAGAAAAAGAAATTTTAGTAAAACAGTATAATAATACGTATTGTCAATATAATAAGAATGCAACAATTGTGTCTTGTTTTGAGAATGTTTGTAAAAATAAGCCAAATGATATAGCGTTAATTTTTAACGACGAAAAAATCACGTACGATAAGTTAAACAAAAAAGCAAATCAATTGGCAAGAGTGCTAGACAAATTAGGAGTTAAAAATGGAGATATAGTTTGTGTTGTTGATAGTAGATCAATTGAAATGATAGTTTCAATGTTAGCAATATTAAAATTGGGAGCAGCATATTTACCTATTGATATAGAATATCCAAAAGATAGAATAGAATATATAATGAATAATGCTAATTGTAATGTTTGTGTAACTAGGAAAATATATAAAGATGTATTTAATGTAAGAGGAAAGAAAGTATTTAGTGATGATGAGTTAATATATAGTCAATTAGATGAAAATATATATGGATATATATCGTCTGATAATTTGGCATATATGATATATACTTCAGGTTCTACAGGAAATCCTAAAGGAGTTATGCTTACCCATAAAAATGTAATCAATTTTATAACTGGTGTTACTAATATAATTGATTTTAAAAATAAGACAATAGTTTCTGTTACAACTATATCTTTTGATATATTTGTATTAGAGTCATGGCTTGCACTTTTACAAGGATGCACAATTGTAATAGCAAATGAAAATGAACAAAACATACCGTATCACTTAAATAAATTATGTTTAAAATATAACGTTAATATGATACAAACAACACCAAGTAGAATGCAAATATTAATGAGTGATAAAGACAACATAGAATTTATAAAAAGTATGACAGATATTATGGTGGGGGGAGAAGGTGTACCTTATACACTTATAGAAAATATTCGTAATATATCTAATGCTAAAATATATAATATGTATGGTCCAACAGAAACAACAGTATGGTCAACTATTAAAGAGTTAACAAATGATACAATTGTTACGATAGGTAGACCTATTTGTAATACTCAAATATACATTTTTGATAATGATATGAATTTATGTCCAATAAATGTGGAAGGGAATTTATATATAGGAGGAGATGGCTTATCAAAAGGTTACTATAATAATATAGGATTGACAAATGAAAAGTTTATACCAAACCCCTTTATTAAAAATGAATATATATATAACACTGGAGATATTGCCAAATGGAATAAAGAAGGACAATTAGAATGTTTGGGTAGAAGCGATTTCCAAATTAAATTACATGGACATAGAATAGAATTAGGAGAAATAGAGAATGTAATATTGAAATTTAGTGATATTAAAGAGGCTAGTGTAATATGTGTTAATAATAGTGTTTTACATGCATTCTATACTTCAAAAGTTACTGTTAAAATAAGTGAATTAAAAAAACATTTGCAACAAAAACTGCCAGTATATATGCTACCTACTCAATATATACAAGTAGAAAGCTTGCCTAAGACTCCTAATGGTAAAACGGATAAAAAAGCATTATTAAAATTAGAAAGTAATATAAAAGGTACGAAAAATAGTCAGTTAGAAAATAATGAACCTCAAAATATGCCTACAACTGAAATTGAAATAAATATTTGCAAAATGATAAGTTTAATATTAAATAAAGAATGTAATAATATTGATGCAGATATTATACAATTGGGAATGGACTCGTTAAATATAATTGATTTATGTAATAGAATTACAAAGGAATATCAAATTGAAATTAGCATTAAAGATATATTTAATTTAAGGGACATTTCTAGTATGGCAAAAAAAGTAGAAAGTATGATAAAACAGACAAACGAACAAATATCATTAAATGTTCAAGAAAAAGATACAATAAAAAAAGCAAAGAACAAGGATAGATACAAGGCAACAATATCACAAAAAAGGATATATTTTGCCTCAAAATCTTCTAATAATGAATTAGTATATAATATGCCATATTCCTTGATACTAAATGGAATGTTAGATGTTGAAAAACTAATTGAAAGTATAAATGAGGTTATTAAAAGACATATTAGTTTGCAATTATCATTTAATACATATAATGGAGAATTATATCAACAGATAAATAGAATTAATGAATTCAAAATAGATGTTGAAAAAATAAATGAAGAGGAAATAAATAAAAAATATAAAGAGTTTGTTAAACCGTTTGATTTTTCAATTGCACCGCTTATGAGAATTAAATTGTTAAAAATACATGAACAAAAATATGTGTTGTTATTTGATATGCATCACATTATATCAGATGGAGCATCTTTACAAATATTGGTAGACGATATATCTAATATATATAATGGGCAAAATGTGAAACCATTACAATTACAATATATTGATTATACTGAAAATGAGTTTGATAAATTACAGAACAATAAATTTGCATTACAAAAACAATTCTGGCTAGAAAAATTTAATAAGTTACCAGAACCTTTAAATTTACAATATGATTACACTAGTAGTAATATAAATAGTTTTGAAGGTAACAAGCTACATTGGACGTTGGGTAAAGAAAAATATGAAAAAATAGAACAACTAGCTAAAACTAATGGAGTAACTCCATATATGGTATTTTTATCTATATACTATATTGTTTTATCCAGATATACTCAAAATAGCGATATTGTTATTGGTGTTCCAATGGCAAATAGAGATAATGTGGCTTTTGATAATATAATAGGACTTTTTGTTAATGATGTTCCTGTTAGATTGAATATAAATAATGAAAATAATTTTATAGATGTATTAAACATAGTGAAAAAATCAATGCTAGATATTGTTAATAATAGTGATTTGCCTAATGGCGAAATTATAAAATGGTTGAAGGAAAATAATATAAACGTAGGTAATAAATTATTTGACACCATGTTTATATTTCAAAATAACAGAATGCCAAGTTTGAACTTAAATGGAATACAAGCAGTTCCGTATTTAATAGATACGGAGATATCAAAATACAATATTTCTTTAGAAATAATAAATCAAAAAGAGAATATGACGTATGAGATTAATTTGGAATATGCGACGCAACTATTTAAAAAATCCACTATAGAAAATATGCTAAATCATTTTAACAATATACTTGAAGAAGTTTTAATACATAATAATATTCAATTAAAAAATATACAAATGATTAACAATGAAGAAAAAAATAAATTGTTATATGAATTTAACAATACATATCATCAGTTTGATGTTAATGAAACAATACATCAAATGATAGAAAAACAGTCTAAAAAAACGCCTAATGATATAGCGTTAGTATGCGGTAATGAAAAAGTGTCATATAAGTTAATGAATGAATTAACTTATAATTTAGCATGCTATTTAAGACAAAGAGGAGTAGGACCGAATGATGTTATAGGTATAATGGTTCCACGTTCATTAGAAATGTTGTTAGGTATAATTGGTGTATTAAAATCTGGTGCATCATATATGCCGATTGATATTACATATCCAAAAGATAGAATAGAATATATGTTGAAAAATAGTAATGCTAAATATGTGTTGACTATTACTAGTTCTAATATAGAACTAGATAATGCTATTGATATAACTTTAAATAAAAGTGACGTATATAATGTCAATAGAAATATTAAGATAAATAATATTAATAATGGTAATGACACAGCATATATAATATATACTTCTGGTTCTACTGGAACTCCAAAAGGAGTCATGGTAAAGCATAAAGGAATAACTAATTTAGTACATTATTGTAACGATAATGTGGAGTTTTTAAAAAATGTTAAAAGTAAAAACATAGCATCTGTTACAACTATGAGTTTTGATATATTTGTTTTTGAAACTTTAATAGCATTACAAAGAGGATTAACAGTAGTTATAGCTAACGAAGATGAACAACGTATACCAAGTAAATTAAATGAGCTTATAAAAAATAATAATATAGAAATTATACAAACAACACCAAGTAGAATGCAAATGCTAATAGAGTATAAAAAAGATATTCCTAGTTTTAGTAATTTAAAATATGTTGTATTAGCAGGAGAACAATATACTGATAAGTTATTCAATGATATAATTAACTTAAACCCTAAGGTTATATCATATAATGGTTATGGGCCTTCTGAAACAACAATATTTTCAACATTAACATTAGTAAATAAACAACCTAAAATAAATATAGGTAAACCGTTATACAATACACAACTATATGTTTTAGATAATGAAAAAAGATTGATGCCAATCGGTCAAGTAGGAGAACTATATATAGGTGGGCAGGGAGTATCAAAAGGATATATGAATAATGTTTCTTTAACTCAACAACGATTTATACAAAATCCTTATGAGCAAGGTCAAATAATTTATCAAACAGGAGATTTAGCTAGATGGCTTGAAAACGGAGAATTAGAATGTTTGGGAAGAACTGATAGTCAAGTTAAAATACGTGGCTTAAGAATAGAATTAGAAGAAATAGAAAATGCAATTATAAAAAGTGGTTTGGTAGATAAAGTTGTTGTTATTGATAAAATTGACATGAAAAATAGGCAATATTTAAGTGCGTATTTTATATCAAATGTAACAGTTGATACATCTAGAATAAGAAAACATTTAAGTAATATTTTGCCACAATACATGATACCTACACATATAGAACAAGTGACTAATTATATATATACCCCTAATGGAAAAATCGATAAAAATTATTTGAGGCAAAAAAATGATGATAATATATTGGAAAACGAAAAAAATATAATATTACCAAAAACTAAATTGCAAGATAATTTAGTTAAAATATATAGAAAGATTTTAAATGTTGATAGCATTAGTGTTAATGATAACTTTTTCGAAGTTGGAGGAGATTCAATACTTGCAATGAGATTGCAAATTGAACTGATAAATCAAGGGTTTGATATAACGTATGCTGATATTTTTAAATATTCAACAGTTGAGCAATTAGAACAAAGAATATTAATGAATAAGAAAGAAAATATAGATACAATAAAAATTAATGATTATGGCTTTATACTTAATAACACATTAAACAACACGAAAATACAAAAGAATAGTGTAAAATCAGTATTGTTAACAGGTGTTACGGGTTTTGTTGGCATTCATGTTTTATCATCGCTTATAGAAAGTAATGTTCAAAAAATATATTGTATAGTTAGAGATAAAGAAAATAAATCAGCAATTAATAGATTAAAAGATAAATTGCACTTCTATTTTTCAACAAAATATGATAAATATATAGGTAGTAGAATTATAACAATAAATGGGGATATAGCAAATGCAGATTTGGGAATGGATAAGAGTATATATAGCAACCTAGTAAATGATATAGATGTTGTTATTAATTCCTCTGCTAAAGTATCACATTATGGTAATGAAGCTGAATTTAACAATATTAATGTTATAAGTGTACAAAATTTGGTTGATTTTTGTAAAAAATATAATAAAAAGTTATTTCATATATCAACTATGAGTGTATCTGGCAATGCTTTAGTAGATCAAACATATATAAGTAATAATATAAATGGAACGATAGATTTTAAAGAAAATAACTTCTATGTCAATCAACCATTAGATAATGTATATATTAAAACAAAATTTATGGCTGAAAATATAATTTTAGATAATATATTGAAAGGGCTTGATGCATATATATTAAGACTTGGTAATATCATGGCAAGGTACGAAGATGGAGTTTTCCAAGACAATATAAATGATAATGCATATCTAAATAGAATAAACGCAATATATAATTTAGGAGTAATACCTGATTATATAAAAAACGGATATTTAGAATTTACACCTGTTGATTATTGTGCCAACGCTATTGTAAAAATTGTATTTAATAATAATAACCAAAACAGAATATTTCATTTGTTTAACAATAAACATATTACACTTCTTGACTTTATTGATATTTGTTCTAAATTATACAAGAAAATTGAAATTGTGAATGATGATATATTTAATAAGAGATTAAAAGAACTAATAAAAACAAATGATTATATAGCATCATATATATTAAATGATATGGATGAAAATAAAAAATTGCAATATGAGTCTAATATAAAAGTAAATGCAGACTTTACAAACCAATATTTATCAAAATTAGGATTTGATTGGCCTAATATAAATAAAGAATACATTAAAAAGTTTTTTGATTATTTGTTTAATAAAAATTTTTTTAGAAAGGAATAAAAAATATGATTTCTATGGATTTAGAATTGTTTTTACTTGTTGCATCATTTGTATTATCTATTTTAATGACAATATTTATAATTCGATTAGGCAAGAAAAAACAAATAATAACCGTATTTTTGGTGTTGCATGGGTTAATAATATTATGGGAAGCTGCTTTGATATTACAACTTATTGCATCTCAATTAGGATATACAGATTTGATTAAGTTTGACTATGTTGTATATATTGCGGCGTGCTTAACTCCTGTTGCTATATATTTTTTGGGAGATATATTTGTAAATACGAAAATAAGATTTCAAAAAAAACATTTGATACTATTAGTTATACCAGTACTTTCGTTAATAATGTTATGGACAAACCAATATCATCATTTGTTTTATAAAGAATATGATACTATACGTACTGGAGTAGTATATGGCTCGTATTTTACAATTCATACTGTATATTCATATTTTTTAATAGGTGTAGGTTTGCTTAGAATGATTTATCATTCTATAAAAAGTTCGGGTTTTTTTTCAAAACAGTCAATATTGATATTTATAGGAATATTGATACCAGTTATAGTTAATGTTTTGTTTACATTAAAGGTACTTGATTTATCTGTATATGCAACACCAATATCTTTTTCGCTAGGACTATTCTTTTTTGCAATAGGTATAATTAAATTTAAGTTTTTAAATGTTAATTCTATAGCCTTACAAAATGTTGTTGATAGAATATCGGATGCATTTATAGTTATAAATGAAGATTTTGAAATAATAGACTATAATGAAACGTTTACAAGAGTATTTAATACGGATAATTTAGATATTAGAAATCTATTATTATTTGACTTGGATAAGTTAAATGGCTTTGGCGAATTTGTTAATAAAAATTGGAGATTAAGAAGTTCTATACAAAAAGTATTAGAACAAGGAACAATTATAAGTTTCGAAAAAGAATTCAAATCAATACAGAAATTTTATACAGTAGAATTAACAGTTATAACTAACAAAGTCAATAATATTAAATTAGGAGTTTTAATACTATTAAAAGATATCACAGAACATAAAAAAGATATTGAACAAATAAAAAATAACCAAGAGGTTTTGATGGAAAGTGATAGGCTTGCATCATTGGGACAATTAATAGGAGGAATAGCACACAATTTAAAAACCCCTATTATGTCTATATCAGGCAATTTACAAGGTTTACAAGATTTAGTGACAGAGTACGATTTATCAATTGGAGATCCAGAGGTTAATAATAATGACCATAAAGAAATTGCAAAAGATATGCAAGAATTAATAGATAAAACTAAAATACATTTATCATATATGTCTGATATTATAACTGTTGTTAAAGGACAAGCTGTACAAACAACAGAGCCACAAATATTTAGTCCTTTAGACGTTATAAATAGAATTGATATATTAATGAAACATAATTTAAAAAAAGCATTAGTTGAACTTAATATTAATATTGAAGAACAATGTAAAACTGCGTATTTAAAAGGCGATATAAATGGGTTGGTACAGGTTATTGATAATATTATACAAAATGCTATATATTCATATAACGGAAATCCTAACGAGGTAATTGATTTGAATATATATATAGAAAATAGTATGATAGTATTTAAAATATTAGATTATGGTTGTGGAATACCGGAAAAAGTACAAAATAAACTATTTAAGGAAATGATAACAACTCGTGGCAAAAATGGTACTGGTTTAGGGCTATATATGTCTTATTCTATGATAAAAGGTAATTTTAAAGGGGATATGTATTTTGAGAGTAAAGAAAATGAAGGAACCACATTTTATATCAAAATACCAATAAATTATTAGATTGTGAGTGTTTTGAATGTATATATCAAAAATAGGTTTGGAAAATTTTAGAAATTATGAAAAACAAGAATTAAATATTGCGGAAGGTTTAAATATATTTATTGGTAATAATGCGCAAGGTAAGACGAATGTTATTGAGAGTATTTATGTATCTTCTATTGGAAAATCATTTAGAACTAATATAGATAGAGAAATGATTAAAATGAATATGCCTAATGGAAAAGTTCAAATAGAGTATTTTAAAAATGATAAAAATAATAAAATAGATATTTTGTTTGAACAAGAGAAAACTAAACAGGTAAAATTAAATGGTATAAAGTTGGATAAATTAAGTCAAGTAGTAGGAAATGTACAAACTGTTTTGTTTTCCCCTGACGAATTACAAGTATTAAAGCAATTACCAGGTGTTAGAAGAAAATTTTTTGATATATCTATTAGTCAAACAAAACCAATGTATGTATACTATATTTTAGAATATAACAAGGTGCTTAAACAAAGGAATGCGTTATTAAAACAAATTAAATATGATAGAAGTTTAATTGATACTATCGATATATGGGATGAAAAGTTAGTTAATGCAGGAATGTTATTAATTAATAATAGAACTAAATATGTGGAAAAAATAAATGAAAAAATAACGAAAAGACATTTATATATTTCTGATAATAAAGAGGAATTGATATTAAAATATATTCCAAGTTGCAAGGATAAAACTATTTTTGAAAGAAAGTTAAAAGACAATTTGGATATTGATATACAAAATGGATATACTGGTTATGGTCCACATAAGGATGATTATTCTTTCTATATTAATGGAATTTTGCTAAACAAGTTTGGTTCACAGGGACAACAAAGAAGTGGTATATTATCATATAAATTGGCTGAAATAGATAACTTGTATGAGGAATATGGTGAAAAGCCAATATTGTTATTAGATGATGTTACATCTGAATTAGATAAAAATAGAATAGAAAAATTGTTAGAAAATATTGCTGGATATCAAACTATAATTACATGTACTGATATAGAAAATTTTAAAGTGTTATCTGGATATAAATTATTTAATGTAGAAAGTGGAAAAGTAATGGAGGTCTAAAATGAGGAAAAATCAAATTCGTAGTGAAGATGGGTATAAGATTTTAGTTGTTGATGACGAACAAGGTATAATTGATTCTATATCAATATTTTTAAAAAGAAGCGGATATAATGTTTTTGGTATAACTAATCCACTAGAAGCAATAGAGCAAATAAGAAGAGAAAACTTTGATTTACTTATACTTGATTATATTATGACTCCTATCCATGGAGATAAAGTTATAGAAGAGGTAAGAAAGTTTAATAAAGATTTATATATACTATTACTTACAGGGCATAAAGATTTAGTTCCACCATTAGAAACTATAAAGAAATATGATATACAAGGTTATTGTGAAAAAAGTGATAATCCCAACCAACTATTATTACTTATAGAATCTGCATTAAAGTCGGTTGAGCAAGTTAAAACTATAAAAAAGATAAATACTGAATTGAAAATATCGCAGGATAAATTAGCTGATGCGTACATGGGTACAGTTGAAGCTTTAAGAGTAGCAGTTGATGCAAAAGATACATATACCAAAGGTCATTCTGACAGGGTTGCATATTATTCAAAATTATTGGCAAAAGAGATTAACTTAACGAGTCAGGAACAAGAAAGAATATATATAGGCGGGTTATTCCATGATATAGGAAAGATAGGTATTCCTGATTCTATACTACAAAAGCCTGAACAATTGACAAATGAGGAATATAGTGAAATAAAAAATCATCCGTTAATTGGTGCTCAAATTATAAATGCGGCTTCGATATTTGAAGATATTATTCCCATTGTAAAGAGTCATCATGAAAGATATGACGGAAAAGGATATCCAAATGGCTTAAAAGGAGATGAGATTCCGATATATGCACGAATTGTAGCTATTGCAGATTCTTTTGATGCAATGACATCTGATAGACAATATAGAAAAGGTATGACGATAGATGCTGCAAAAACTGAAATTATACGTAATATTGATACACAGTTTGACGGTAATATTGCAAGAGCTTTTGTCAAAATTTTAGAAAGGGATAGAAAGATAATAGAAGAAGCAATAATGCTAGGAAGGTAATTTGTAAAAAAAATCAATAAAAACATTGAAAAATGTATTGAAAAATAGTATACTTATATTGTATGTATCCGTAGCTTAATTGGATAGAGCATCTGACTACGGATCAGAAGGTTGGGGGTTCAAATCCCTTCGGGTACACCAAAGTCTATTAGTTGAGCGGTTTATATAAAAAATGCTTGACTATTTTTTTATTTTTTTCAACAAAAAAATTCCAAAAAAGTAAAAAACATATAGTATATGTTTTTTTTTTATGTGAAAAATATCTGTGTAAACAATTTAAGAAAGGAGAATATTTATGAAAAAAATATTAACATTGTTAACAATACTAACATTGGCATTTGCACTTCCTTGTTTTGCAACAGAAGAAGTAAATCAAAATGTAGTTACTATTAATTTTGATCAAATTAATGAAGTATATACATTTAAAGCAGAAGATTTTCAAACAGCATTTGGAACATTAGAAGCTTATGAAGCAGCAGATTTGTCAAGAGTAGTTATAGTTACATTACCAGAAGAAACTGCTGGTAGTCTAACATTTAATGGTGAAAGCATAACAACTTTACCTAAAGGTATAGATATATCAGAAATTGGTGGTTTAACATTTACTCCTGCAAGTGATTTTACAGGTGAAGCAACATTTACATGGAGAGGTAAAACAGCTGATGTATCAGAACCTACAGTTTTTACTACTAAAATAGTGGTAACTAATGAATTTGCAGATACAACAGTTGATGTAACAGCATATAAAAATGAGGTGTATAGTTTTAAATCAACAGATTTTACAACAGCATTTGATACTTTAGCAGTTGGTGACCTTGCAAGAACAGTTATAGTTACATTACCAGACCCAGCTGCAGGTGTATTAAAGTACAATGATGTAGCTGTTGCAGATTTACCTTATGGTATAGCTTTAGAGGATATAAGTAAATTGACATTTACACCAGTTCAAGATTACACTGGTTTTACAACATTTACATGGAGAGGTAAAACAGCAGATACAACTAGTGATGTAATATTTACTACAAAAGTTAGGGTAATAGAAAGACCAGCAATGGTTGCTTTAAATAAAACATTAACAACTGACAAAAATGTAACTTTAATTAGTCAATTAGAAGCAAATTATGCTGAAGGAGCAAGTTTTGTAGTAGTTGCGCAACCTGAACATGGTACAATTTCAAATTTAAACACAACAACAGGAGAATTCCAATATACCCCTACACAAGATTATGTTGGTCAAGATACTTTTACATTTAAAGTTGTAAAAGGTGAAGGCGAAGAAGCAACAGAATCTAATGTGGCAACAGTTTCTATAACGATTCAAGAAACTGAAGAGGTAATACCATTTGATTATGTGGATATGAAATCTAACTGGGCTAACTATTCTGCATCACATTTAGCTGATATGGGAATAATGGTTGGAGAAAGTTTCAATAATGAATATTTCTTTAAACCAGATACTAAAGTAAAAAGATCTGACTTTATAATTGCTATGTTAAGTGTACTAGATATTAAACCAGATGAAAATATAGGAACTAATTTTAGATTTGCAGATGATGATTCAATAGCTAGTTGGTTAAAACCTTATGTATATAAAGCATATTCTGAAGGAATTATAAAGGGTTCATTGGAAGATGGTAAATTATACTTGAATGGTGAGAAAAATATAACAAGAGCAGAGGCTGCCACTATAATTAATAATAGTATTGACTTAGATGTAAATAACACAGATGACTTAGACTTTAATGATACTAAAGATATTCCAGAATGGTCATTAGGAGCTATTAAAAATATGGTTGGATATCAAATAATAACAGGATACGAAGATAAAACATTTAAGCCTACAACAAGTATAACAAGAGCAGAACTTGCGGAAATGTTATATAAAGCAATTAAGGAAAAACAAAATCAAACAGATAGTGATTTGACAGAGCCACAAGCCAAATAAGTAATATAGAGTTCGATATATGAACTCTATATTTTTGGTTTTTCTTCACTGGTTAAGATAATTAAAATGTTACTATTTTTATATATATTGAATGATGTTAACATATAGTGTGACTTTTAACAAAAAAACGACAGCAAACCCTATATTTTGATAGTGTTTGCTGTTTTAAAAAGATAAAAAATATTACGAAAAAGTATTGACGTATTTTAACAGGTGTGTTACAATTATTTCCAAGATATATATTTCAAGAATTCATGAAGTTTAAAAAATCTGATTAGTTAATTAGTCAAAAAAGAAAGAAAATTCAATTAAATAGTTGCTTTAAAAGC
>CALYAQ010000085.1 GCA_944393615.1 uncultured Clostridia bacterium | reverse complement strand
AATCTCAACTTAAACACTTTTTGAAGTGTAAAACGCTCTAATCCATTGCAACTCAACGGATTGGAGCGTTAATACTTTGCTAAAAAAATGCGTACATTTTTTATTGTTTTGTATTTTTTAAAATTTTTTTGATTTTCTTTATATCAATGCTTTCAAAGTCAGTTCTGAAGCCAAATTGCTCGTGTAAATCATCAGTTAAATCTGTTCTAATATAATTAGGAGAATAAGTATCAACTTTTTCTTGTTTTAATTCCATACTCCTTAATGTTTCAATAATTTCTGTAACAGTATATTTTTCATCTAACTTTTTTTCTAAAAAGCGATAAAGTATTAAAGCAATGAAACAGATTACAAAATGAGCTTTTATCATTTCATCTTTTGAATGATAAACCGGTCTAGACTTAAATTCGCTTTTCATAATTCTAAAGCTTTCTTCAATTTCCCATCTTCTATGATTAACTTTAATAATATCTTCTACTGAATCTTCTAAATTAGTACAAACAGCATATAGTCCATCATACTTTGTTTCTTCATCAATTATACTTTGATTAATAGTATAGTTAGTATTTATAGCTATTTCACCATCATTTGTAATATTAGTAGTTTTAATAAATCTTTTTGGATCATTTTGTTTTGGTTTACCAATCTTTTTAGGATTTGTTTCTATTAATTTTTGTGCTCTATTAATTTGGTTATCTCTAATATGTTTTTGATATTCTTGATATTTTACAGAATATGTAATAATTAATCTTTGCTCAAGACCATCTTCTTTAATCCATCTTTCTTTGTAGAAAACTTTATCTTTATATTGTTCTTTTAATTTTTCGTCAGTACGTAATTTCGAAATATTATATGTTTTTGTTTCATTAGGTAAATGCCAGCCTTTTGTTAAATCTAAAGCTTCAGCTTTTAAATGCGCTTTTAATTTTTTTATAGATTGAGTAGTGATAAATTTTCTTTGTTTAGTATTATTAAATTTACGATTAGCCATTGATGCAAGCCCAGCATCAGTACAAACGACAAATTCAGAAGTATTAAAATCATTAATAATTTTTTCTTCTAAAGGTTTTAAAGTTATCTGTTCATTAGTATTTCCAGAGGTTATGTCAAAAGCTAAAGGAATACCATTTCCATCCATAAATAATCCCATTTGAACAATAGGATTAGGTCTATTTTCTTTAGATTTTCCATATTGTCTTAAACCACTTTCTTCTTCGATTTCAAAGTAATAGTTTGTACAATCATAAAACAAAACTTTATTATTTCTTTTCATATATTTACAACTATTTTTGTAAAGTTCTGATTGAATGAAATCCATTTCATCACAAACAATAGGTAAGGTTCTTTCAATATGTTGGTAATCAAAATTTGGCTGTTCTAGAAATTTCTTTGAAAGCTCTAAAGTTTTTAATTTTGAAGCAGGAAAGATAACTCTAGAATATATTAATTTAGATAAAATTTCATTTAAATCAAATTTAAATTGATGTTTATCTGAAATTTGATTACAAATATTATTAAGTTTTAATTTGTAATATATATCTTGCAAAAAGAGATATCCAATATTGAAAGAAGTTTGCATATTTTTTTCAATAATTTTATTAGGATTTTTTTGAATAATTACAGGCAAAGTTTCTTCTTTATTTTTTTTATTTAGTTCAGCTACATATTGTTCTAACCATTCAAGAGGTTCTATATCTCCAGCCCTTTCTTTAAATTTATCAATAGTACCTAAATTTTCATAGATACATGTCGTTCTTTTTCCGTTCTTATTAATATCTTTTATTATTGCGTATTGTGTTGTATTCTTTGTTTTTATTACTCTAATTCTCATATTTTTCCTCCTTAAAGTTTATTAATTGTATTATATCACATACGCACGATGTACGCAAGAGAAAAAACAAAAATTTGACAAAAAAAATAACTATTTTCAATAGTTAGCTAAATTTAGTGTTTAAAAAAGTGTTTAAGTTCCGACCTTTATGTAAAATGTGATGAGAAATTGAGTGAAAGTTTTAAATATTATACAAAATATAGATATATTGTTGATTTTTAAAGTAAAAATATTATATAATATATTATGTTAAAAAGTATTTAGAAAGGAGACCTATATCGATTAATTTCGGTACTAGTTTAAAAATATGGGAAAAAGATATCAAGATGAATATGATAAAGAAAAAGAAAATATAGATAGAAGAATAAATGCAACAAATAATAAGAAGAAAAAGAAGAAGAAAAAACGTAAAGTGCTAAAATCAATCTTTCTTGTGATGTTTATCATTCTAATACTTGGCTGTGTTGCTTTTGCAGGCATGGTGTTTGGTGTTATTAATGGTGCTGAGAAGTTAGAAAAGTCGGATTTAAAATATAACAATTTAACTACATTTATTTATGATAAAAATGGCAATGAATATGCTAGCCTTTATGGTGAAGAAAATAGGGTTTTAATTAGTTTAACTGATATGAGTCCATATTTACCAAAAGCATTTATAGCAATAGAAGATGAAAGGTTTGATACACATTTTGGGGTTGATATACAAAGAACAGCTTATGCAATATTTACATATATAAAAAATGGTGGTAAATCTGATTTTGGCGGTAGTACAATAACTCAACAGTTAGTAAAAAATATAACTAATGATAAGGAAACAGATCCATTAAGAAAAGTAAGAGAATGGATAAGAGCTGTTCAGGTTGAATCATGGTTGACAAAAAATGAAATTATAGAGATGTATCTAAACCTTATATATTTAGGCGGAGGTGCTTATGGTGTTCAAGCAGCATCATATAACTATTTCGGTAAAGATGCTAGTGAATTAACGATTGCAGAGTGTGCAGTTTTAGCTGGTATTAACCATGGACCAGAGTTATATAATAGGTATAAAGCACCTGAAAAAATTAAGGTAAGACAAGAAATAGTATTAAAGAAAATGCTTGAATTAGAAATGATTACACAAGAGCAATACGATGAAGCTGTTGCTCAAGAGTTGGTATATAACTCAGTAGAAATTAATACATCTTCCTCATATATAGTTGAAGCTGTTGTTGAAGCTGTAATAGATGATATCGTTAAGGAAAAGAAAACCACAAAAGCGGTTGCTACTAAAATGATATACGGCGATGGTTTAAAGATATATACTAATATAGATCCGGATATACAAAAATATATGGAGGAAATTTATGCTGATGAGTCATATTTCCCATTGGATAAAAAATATAATGAAACACCTCAGTCTGCAATGATTGTTATTGATTATGAAAATGGCGCTATAGTTGGTTTGGTGGGTGGAGCTGGCGACAAAGTATTAAGAGGACTAAATAGGGCAACTCAATCGAAACGTCAACCAGGTTCAACAATAAAACCTATTGCAGTATATGGACCTGGTATAGATAAAAAAGTTATAACAGCGGCTACTGTGTATGATGATGTTCCTACAAAAATAGGGACATGGAATATCAATAACTGGACAGGTGGATATGCTGGGTTATCGACTGTAAGAAAAGGTATAGAAAAATCTATGAATGTAGTTGCTGTAAAAGCACTTCAAGATGTAGGTGTACAAACAGCATATACATATTTACAGAAAATGGGAGTAACTTCACTTGTTGAAAGTGATAAAGCTTTACCATTGGCATTGGGTGGTATTGCAGGAATAACACCATTAGAAATGTGTGGTGCCTATGCAACTATAGCTAACCAAGGCGAATATATTGAACCAGCGTTTTATACAAAAGTATTGGATAATAATAATAAAGAGTTTTTAGTAAAGACACAAGAAAAAAGACAGGTGTTTAGCCAAGAAACTGCATATATTGTAACAGACATGATGAGAGATGTTGTTAGAGGTGCAAATGGTACAGCAAGATATGTTAATGTAGGAGGAAATCCTATAGCGGCAAAAACGGGTTCAACTGATGAAAACAAGGACAGATGGTTTTGTGCATTTACACCATATTACGTAGGAACAGTTTGGTATGGATTTGATACTCCAAAAAGAGTTAATGTATCAGGACAAAATCCAGCGGCTAAAATCTGGAATGTAGTTATGAAAAAAGCACATGAAGGTTTAGAGGTAAAATCATTTAAACAACCTTCAACACTGGTTAGCACATCAATATGTGTAGATTCTGGTAAATTAGCAGGAGACTTGTGCACAACTGATCAAAGAGGCTCAAGAGTTAGAAGTGAATTATTTATAAAAGGAACTGAACCTACTGAAACTTGTGATATACATGTGACTGCAACAGTATGTTCTGATAGTGGTCTATTAGCAACAGAGTATTGCCCATTAGATAAGCAAGTATCAAAAGTATTTACACAAAGAACTGTACTATTAGATAATGTTACTTCAGCAGCTGACTATAAGTATGAAATACCAAAGAGCTATTGTGATATTCATTATGCAACAGTAACTCCGGAACCTGAACCTACTGATCCGGATGTTGATTCAGATAACGAGCCAAAGCCTGATGAAGATACTGAACCAGAGGAAAATGGCAATATAGATACTAGCGGTAATGGATATATATAGGATATAATGAATTTAATTAAATATTTTTAGAGGTGAGAATTAATTGTTAACAAATATAATAATAATATTAATACTAACAATGGTAAATGCATTTTTTGCAATGTCGGAAATTGCATTTATATAATTAAATGATGCTAAGATTAATAAAATGGCTGAGGCAGGAGATAAAAAGGCCAAAAAAGTTGCAAACCTATTAAAAGACCCAAGTAAGTTTTTAGCAACTATTCAAATAGGTATAACTTTAGGTGGATTTTTAGCAAGTGCTTTTGCAGCTGATGCATTTGCAAGTAAGCTAGCACCTTATTTGACTTTTATACCAATTAGCATAGAGATATTACAAAAAATATCGTTAGTTATAATAACTATAATACTTTCATATTTCACACTTGTTTTTGGCGAATTGGTACCAAAGAAAATTGCTATGAAGTATTATGAAAAGATATCTTTTGCGGTTGTAGGAATATTAACAGCAATATATAAAGTAACTAGACCATTTGTATGGCTATTAAGTGGTTCGACTAATTTAGTAACAAAGATATTAGGAATAAAAGAAACAGAGCAAAACCCAGTTACTGAAGAAGAAATTAAGTTAATGGTAGACATTGGAGAAGAAAAAGGAACGATTGAACAACAAGAAAAATTCTTAATTAATAATGTTTTTGAATTTAATGATAAGACTGCTGAAGAAATAATGATACCAAGAGTAGATACATTGGCAATTGATGTTGAAACAACATTGTCTGAAGCTATTGATATAGTAAATAGTAATAGTTTTAGTAGGTTGCCAGTATATAATGAAAATATTGATAATATATTAGGAATATTACATGTACGTGATTTATTAGCTAATGAAAATAAAGATGTACAAATAAAAAGCATATTAAGACCTTGTATATTTGTACCACAAAATAAAAAGATACATAAGATTTTATCAGAATTAAAAAAGAAAAAACAAAGCATGGCAATTGTTGTTGATGAATATGGCGGTACAGCAGGTATTGTTACAATAGAAGATATTATAGAAGAAATTGTTGGAGATATTTCAGACGAGTTTGATGTTGAAGAAATGGAGTACCAAAAAATAGACGAAAATACATATATTGTAGATGGCGCAATGAGAATATATGAGATTGAACGTTTATTTGATACAGAAGTTGATGATGCAGACAATGAAACAATAAGTGGTTTGTTATTATCAAAAATAGGAGACTTTCCACAAAGTGAAAAAGACTTGAATTTAGAAATAGCAGATTTATCATTTAGCATTATCGAATATGACGATAAAAAAATAAATAAAATAAAAATATGCAAAAATAGATAGTATATGGAGGATAAATGGACTTTTTAAGGCAAGATATACAATACTTAAAAGGTATTGGACCTAATAGAAAAATACTTTTAAATAGTTTGGGTATATATAGTGTATATGACCTTATAACCTATTACCCTCGCGATTATGAAGATAGAACAATTTTTAAGAATATTAATCAATTAATTGACGGAGAAATGGTGTGTGTAAAGGTTGTTGCAATGTCAAGAGTTCAAGAAGTAAGAATAAGAAAAAATCTGTATTTATATAAATTAGCTGTACAAGATGATACTGGTACAGCTATTTGTACGTGGTTTAACAATAAATATGTTAAAAACTATGTTATACCTAATGAACAATATATGATGTATGCAAAAGTTTCAAGAAAGAATGGCAGAGTAGAACTTTTACATCCTGAATATGAAAAGATTGATGAGAATAATAAAACAGGGAGAATAGTACCAATATATCATTTGACAGAGAAAATCACACAAAATTCATTAAGAAAAGAGATACAAATAGCTTTAAGTAAGATAAATGGTACTATACCAGAAAGCTTACCACAATATATAATTGAACAATATAATTTGAGTGATATTAATTTTAGTATAAATAACATTCATTTTCCATATTCAAAGCAAGCCTTTATAAAAGCTAGAACTAGATTGGTTTTTGAAGAATTATTGGAATTGCAATTAATGTTACTATTACTAAAAAATGGTTATACCAATAGTTTGCAAGGTATACAATTTGATGATATATCAACAGATGAAATACTGGGGTGTTTATCTTTTAATTTAACTAATGCACAAAAACGAGTATTAGAGGAAATATTTGAAGATATGGAATCTAACAAATGTATGAATAGATTAATACAAGGAGATGTTGGTTCAGGTAAAACTGTTGTTGCTGCAATTGCAATGTACAAGGCTATAAAAAGTGGATATCAAACAGTTCTAATGGCACCTACTGCCATTTTAGCAAATCAACATTATCAAACAATAAAAAGTATATATGATAAATTAGGATTAAGTTGTGAACTGTTAGTTGGTAGTACAACAAAGAAAGAAAAAGAAAATATACTACAAAACTTAAAAAATGGTCAGATTGATGCATTGATAGGTACACATGCTATTTTAGAGGATAATGTAGAGTTCGAAAAATTGGGACTGGTTATAACTGATGAGCAACATAGATTTGGGGTAAGACAACGTAGTAAATTATCGGATAAAACTCAAAATGTAGATGTATTAATTATGACGGCTACTCCAATACCTAGAACATTAGCATTAATTCTATATGGAGATATGGACGTTTCTGTAATTGACGAATTGCCAGCTGGTAGACAAAAGATAGATACATTTGCTATTACTAAAGATAAAGAAAAGAGATTAAATGGATTTATAGTAAAAAATGTGCAAGAGGGACATCAAGTATATATTGTATGTCCATTAGTTGAAGATTCTGAAGCTATTACAGCAAAGTCAGTAGAAAAGATGTTGGAGTATTATCAAAAAGAATTAGTGGGTTGTAAGGTTATGGCACTTCATGGGAAAATGAAGAATAAGGATAAAAAAGAAATAATGGAAAAGTTTAAAAATCATGAAATTGATGTATTGATATCTACAACTGTTATTGAGGTTGGGGTAGATGTACCAAATGCAACAGTTATGGTAATCGAAAATGCAGAGAGGTTTGGTTTAGCACAATTACATCAATTGCGTGGAAGAGTTGGAAGAGGTAGCGATAAATCATATTGTATATTAAAATATGATAGTTTTTCAGAAATCGTAAAAAAACGTATGGCTGTTATGGAATCTACCAATAATGGGTTTGAGATATCGCAAAAAGATTTAGAATTACGTGGACCTGGAGATTTTTTTGGTACTAAACAACATGGATTACCTGATTTTAAAATAGCTAATTTATTTGTAGATATGAAAATATTAAATGTGGTTCAAGAGGTTGCAAACAAAATTATAGGAGAAGATTCAAACTTGGAAGATGAGAAAAATAGTTTATTAAAAAATACTTTAAAGAAAAAGTATTCTGATAAATTAGAATTGTAAGGGGGGAAATATGATTAGTACAGAGGTTTTTAAGAATTTTTCGTATGGTGTGTATATTGTAGGAAGTAAGGAAAATGATAGAAGTGTAGGCTGTATAGCTAATAGCATAATGCAAGTAACTTCTCAAAATCCTACTATTGCAATAAGTATAAATAATGATAATTATACGAATATGTGTATAGAAAAAACAAAAATGTTTTCAATTTCAATTTTACATGAAAAAACAAATCAAGAGATTATTGGTACTTTTGGGTTTAGTACAAGTAAGGATAATAATAAATGGGAGAAATTTGAACATTTACAAGTTGAGAATTTACCAGTGCTAAAAGATAGTATTGGCTATGTAATTTGTAAAGTGGTGGATAAAATGCAAACCAAAACTCATACTGTTTTTCTAGGAGAGGTAATAGAGGCAGATATGTTATTAAATAATCAAGAGCCGATGACGTATGCATATTATCACAATGTTATAAAAGGTAAAAGTCCTAAAAATGCACCTACGTATATTGAAGAAAAAGAAAGCAATGATAAATATGTATGTGATATATGTGGTTATGTATATGACGGAGATATACCTTTTGAAGATTTACCAGATGACTATATATGTCCAGTGTGTGGAGTAGGAAAAGAACATTTTAAATTAAGAAAAGATAATGATTAATAATATAAGATATTAGTTGAAATAAATAGCAAAAAAGAGTGTGTTTATCTTTACACTCTTTTTGTATATTAATTGATAATAGAAAAAGGAACAAACAGAAAAATCTAATCTAATTTTAATTTTAAGCTCACATTATTCATTGCTTTTTCAAACCCGTTATATTCGAAAAATTCTATAATACTTTTGTTATTAAATTCGACATTCATACAAAGTTCGTTAATGCCAGTGCTTTTAGCATCTTCAATTATCATATTATATAAATTTCTACCTAAACCATAATTACGATATTTAGGCAAAATAAACATTTGATCAATGGTTGCAACGCTAAATGCAATGTTATACTGAACTATTGCAAATCCTGCAAGTTCATCATTGGCTAAAGCGCAAACCACTAACCCGGAATTAGGGTCTTGGATACATTTTTTTAATGTATCTCTACTCCAAAAGCAATTCTTTGTTTCTGATATTTCAAAGTCAACAAGCAAATTACCTAATTTTAATATTTGCTCTAAATCGTTTATTTCAGCACGCCTATAAACAAATTCGTTCATACGTTTTCTCCTTTTCATTTATTTTAATTAATATATCATTAATTATTCATAAATTCAAGTAAAAAGGTTGAATTTCAATATATATTATGATATAATAATTATGTAAATTTTAAAATTATATAAAGCATAGATTTATGAATAAAAGTAAATGATAAAATGAAGACAAAAGGTATTTTTGCAATTGTTGCAGTCCTGCTTATCTTGGTGGTTGCAACAGCAGGGTGTGTAGATAACACTCAAAGTATTGAAGACGAAATCATTTTTATTGATCCTGCTAATGGAGTTATGTATGGAGTATATTGGGCAGGAATAGGTATTGGATTTTTTGATTTAGTTAATTCAGATGGAACGCCAAAAGTAATTACCAATAATGCTAAATACTTTTCAAATAAAGATTTGAATGTATATTACATTTCAAATAATCTATATGATAATACTCATTTAAGTACAAAGTGCTATGTTGATGATGATACAGGAGTAATGTATTTATTGGTACTTGATTCTAAGGCTTTTACGGAAAGATTTATTGTAACTGTTATGTTAAACTCTGACGGAACGGTAAAAACGATAAACGACTCATATTATTACGATGTTATTAGCATCCAAGAAGAAGTGAATGCTAATATGTTTGTAGATGAAGAAACAAAAGTAGTATACTTGAGTTTACACGGTGCTATATTGCCAATGCATGATAGCTCTGGTAACTATAAAGTTGCAAGCTAATGAATTTTTGCAATTGAAAAATGAAATATTTCATTTTTTAATTGCTTTTTTTTTTAATATAATATATAATCTATTTGTTTGGAGGTAGAAATGAAAGCAATAGAATTAAGAAGAAAATATATTGAGTTTTTTAAACAAAATAATCATAAGGAAATACCATCGGCACCTTTGGTTCCAGAAAATGACCCAACAGTGCTATTTACAACAGCAGGTATGCATCCTTTAATAACATATCTTTTAGGAAACCCACATCCATTAGGAAAAAGATTAACTGATTACCAAAAATGTTTAAGAACTGATGATATAGAAGAAGTGGGAGACGCAGGACATTTAACATTTTTTGAAATGCTTGGTAACTGGTCGTTAGGAGACTATTTTAAGGAAGAATCAATTAAAATGAGTTATGACTTTTTAACGAAAGAACTAAATATACCATCTGAAAAAATATCAGTAACTGTTTTTGCTGGAGATAAGGACGCACCAAAAGATGAGGTGTCTGCTAAAATATGGGAAAACGTCGGTATACCAAAAGATAGAATTTACTATTTCGGCAAAAAAGAAAATTGGTGGGGACCTGCAGGACAAACAGGACCATGTGGACCAGATACAGAGATATTTTATGATACAGGAAAAGAAAAATGTGGCTCTAATTGTAACCCTGCTTGTAGTTGTGGCAAATATTTGGAAATTTGGAACAATGTATTTATGGAATATAACAAAGTTGGGGAAGGACAATTTGAACCATTAAAACAAAAAAATGTAGATACAGGGTTAGGACTAGAAAGAGTAATATTTATACTTCAAGGTAAAGAAAATGTATTTGAAACAGAACTTTTTAAGGGTACTATTGATACAATAAAGAATTTATCAAAAGATAGCTATAAGGCGGAAAGTGCAAGAATAATTGCTGACCATATAAAAGCAAGTTTGATGCTATTATTAGACGGTGTAAGACCTAGTAATGTGGAACAAGGATATATATTAAGAAGACTTATAAGACGAGCAACTAGACATTTAAGAAAAATGAATATTGACTTAAATGAAATATCGGCAGTAGCAAAAGCTACAATAGAGTGTTCGAAGGAAATGTATCCACAATTAGAAACAAAATCTGAAGAACTTATATCTTTACTTGTACAAGAAAAAGATAAATTTGTTGCAACATTAGAACATGGGGAAAAAGAATTTAATAAATATTTACAACAAGCACAAAATGAAGGTACAAAGGTTATTTCTGGTCAAAAGGTTTTTAGACTTTATGATACATTTGGCTTTCCACCTGAAATTACTGATGAACTGGCAAAAGAAAATGGTTATACAATAGATATTGAAGAATTTAATAGGTTATATAAAGAACATCAAGATAAATCAAGAGAGGGTGCTACTCAAAAATTTAAAGGTGGACTTGCTGATAATAGTGAGAAAACTACAGCATATCATACTTGTACACATTTATTACATAAGGCACTACAAATTGTTCTAGGTGAACATGCAACACAAAGTGGTTCTAACATTACGGAGGAAAGATTAAGGTTTGACTTTAAACATCCTCAAAAAGTTACTCCTGAAGAATTACAAAAAATTGAAGATATAGTTAATGAACAAATTCAAAGAGATTTAGTTGTTACGTGCGAAGAAATGACTTTAGATGAGGCAAAGAAAAGTGGCGCAACTGGTTTATTTGAGAATAAGTATGGAGATGTTGTGAAAGTATATACAATAGGAGATTTTTCAAAAGAAATTTGTGGTGGACCTCATGTTGAAAGAACTGGTAATTTAGGGAAGTTTAAAATTAAAAAAGAAGAAGCAAGTTCTGCTGGTGTTAGAAGAATAAAAGCTATTTTAATAAAATAAGGAGGAAAAAAGTTATGAACGATTGTATTTTTTGTAAAATAATAGATAAGGAAATACCTGCTAATATAGTATTTGAAAATGAAGATATAATTGCATTTGAAGATGCACACCCTGTTGCTCCAATACATTATTTGGTTATTCCTAAAAAACATATATCTTCAATGAATGATGTTAAGCAGGAAGATATAGAGGTTTTAGGTAAAATTCAATTAGTGTTAAGAGATTTAGCTAAACAATTGGGAGTTGCTGAAAACGGTTATAGGGTTATAACTAATTGTGGAGAAGACGGAGGACAAAAGGTTAAACATATTCACTATCATTTATTAGCAGGAAAACATTTAGGACATAAACTTGTAAAAGAAGAATAATGAAGATAAGAGGTAATATATAATGTATGATGTGGCAATAATTGGTGCAGGACCTGCTGGACTTTTTGCAGCTTATGAATTGATAGAAAAAAATAGAAGTTTAAAAATAGCTTTATTAGATAAGGGACATTTTGCTAAAAATAGACATTGTCCTTTGCAATCTGGAATAACACAATGTGTTAATTGTAATCCTTGTGCAATTTTATCGGGGTATGGAGGAGCAGGTACTTTTTCTGACGGCAAACTTAATTTTATACCTAAAATAGGAAAAACAGATTTGTTCAAATATATGGAAAAGGAAGATGCATATAGGCTTATTGATGATGCAGAAGAAATTTTCAATAAATTTAATATGAATAGTGAAGTTTTCCCTAGTAACATGGAACAAGCTATTACAATTGGTGAATATATAAAAAATAGAGGAGCAGATTTGTTAATTATAAAGCAAAAACATTTGGGCTCTGATAAATTACCAACATATATTGAAGATTTTACTACTTATCTTGTAGAGCATGGGGTTGAGATTTTTGAAACAGCAGATGTTTTAGATGTACATGCAAATTCTCAAACTGACTTTGAATTAATATATGTGCATGATAATAAAAGATGTCAAATTAATTCTACTAATGTTATTGTGGCGCCTGGTAGAACTGGTGCAAAATGGGTTGAAGATTTAGTTAATAAATATAATATTCCATATTTTTCTGACAGTATAGAAGTAGGTGTAAGGGTAGAGGTAAGAAGTGAAATAATGAAACAGATCACCTCCATTATATATGACCCTACAATATTTATAACTACACCTACATATAAAGATGAAATACGTACATTTTGCACTAATCCTAATGGGTTTGTTGCAAAAGAAAATTATGACGGCTTTATATGTGTTAATGGTCATGCTTTAAAGGAAGTTAAGTCTGACAATACTAATTTCGCTTTTATATCAAAAGTTACATTAACACAAAAATCTTCAAACACTAGACTTTATGGCGAGCATATTGCAAGTGTTGCTAATGCTTTAGGTGGTGGAAAGCCAATATTGCAAAGATTAGGAAATTTAAGAAATAATAAAGCATTTAGATTAAGTGATAATGCTGTAATTCCAACACTAAAAGATTACGTAGAAGAAGATTTAGGACTTGTACTACCACATAGAATTGTTACTAATATATTAGAGGGGTTAGATAAATTAAATGAAATAATACCTGGTGTTAATGATGACGAAACAATATTATACGGTCCTGAAATAAAATTTTTTAGCAATGAAATTATAACAGATAATAATATGAAGTTAGAAGGATATAATATGTATTTTATTGGAGACGGTTCTGGAAAGACTGGTAATATAGTTAGTGCTGCTGCAACGGGGTTGGTTGCTGCTAGAGATATTTTAAAGAGAAAAGAAGTTTAAAATGGAATTTTTATGTAATATATGTCCTAGAAAATGTAATGAGGTTAGGACAGTAGATAAAGGAAATGGAATATGTAGAATGCCGGTTTTGCCTAAAATATCTAGGTATAGTTTACATTTATGGGAAGAGCCTTGTATAAGTGGTACAAATGGTTCGGGAACAATTTTTTTTACAGGTTGTAATTTGCAATGTGTTTATTGCCAAAACTATAAAATAACTAGTGGTAATTTAGATAATGTTGGTCAGATAAAAACTAAACAAGATATAATAAATATGTGTTATGAGTTAATTGAAAAAGGAGCACATAATATTAATTTTGTAACTCCTACGCATTATTCGTACATAGTAAAACAAGTATTAGATGAGCATAAAAAAGATTTTAAAGTACCCATTGTATATAATACAGGTGGATATGAAGATATAGAACAAATAAAAAAATTAGAAGGGTTGATTGATGTATATTTGCCTGATTTAAAATATGCAAGTGATGATATTGCTATAAAGTATTCAAAAGCACCGAATTATTTTGATATAGCGACTAAAAATATTTTTGAAATGTATAAACAAGTTGGTGCGTGTGAGTTTGATAATAATGGTATAATAAAAAAAGGAGTTATAGTAAGACATCTTATATTGCCTAATAATGTAAAAAATACAATAAAAGTATTGCAATGGTGTAAGAAAAATTTGCCAAAGGATATTTTAATTAGTGTTATGGCACAATATATTCCAATGGGAAATCTTGAAAATACACCAGAATTACAAAGAAAAATAAATAAAGTTGAATATAACAGGGTAGTAAAGTTTATGCTAGAAAATAATATTGAGAATGGATATATTCAAGAGTTGAGTTCTGCTAGTATAAAATATGTACCAGATTTTAAATAAATATGGGTTATTAAATGTTTTTTTACTGTGTAAATTTTAATATTTACACAGTATTTTTCTGTATGACGGGCATGTCATAAATCTAGGGTGGAAGTCCCAAGAGGCGTATTTGTCGCGAACTCGATAGCGACTTGCAAAGCATAAACTAGTAATGGAGCGTGAAAAGAAGCAATAGCGAAATCGTGG
>CALYAQ010000084.1 GCA_944393615.1 uncultured Clostridia bacterium | reverse complement strand
ACTATGTCCTGAACCCCCACCTCCTGCTACCATTATTCTTGATTTTAAACTATCAAATTCGTTCCATATATTTTGTGAAGAAGTTGGTTCAAGTCTTACATCTGTTGCTCCTCCACCTCGTCCATAGCTTGTATTAGAGCTATGAGTATATCCACCACCATTAAAGCTTAATTTCCCATAGTTACTACTAGTTAAATTTCCACTTTCTCCTACATAAAAGTATAACTTAGTTCCTTGTTCTAAAATAATATTTCCTTTAGTATACCCACCTAAGCCTGGTGCTGCTGTATAACTTGTTGTTTTTCCACTTGCTCCCCATAATTCAATTTTGTATAAACCATTATTGGGCACTATATATTCTTCATAACTACCTGTATGTGGAAATTCTTTACTAGTTATTACTTGTCCATAGGTCGTATTAGTACCTTCTAATTTTTCTGATATATATTCATCTGTATTTCCTAATTTATCTGTTACTAATATATGCAAATAATATGTTCCACATATTCCAACCATTAAAGCTTTGCTACTATCTTCAAATACATTATCATAGTTTTGAATATTCGTTCCTAATTCTATACTGCTTTTACTCAATGCATAATAGCATTTTGATAAATCTAATTCTTTATTATCTGATATATTTATCATTAATGTATATATTTCATCTGATACTTGCAATATATTAACATTTGCTGTTGGTTTTTCATTATCAAAATAGTAGGCTTCACTTACTACATTACCACTTGTATTTCCTGCTTTATCATATACCGGTTTTACATGTAAATAGTAATTACCGGTCAAGTTTGTTCCTATTGTAAAGGCTTTACCACTTCTATACGTTGTCCAATTACCGCCTATCGTATCTTCCTTACTTGTTGATAAGTAGTATTCATACGTATTATTATTAGCTAGTTCATTATTGTCTGTTACGGTTATTGTTACTTGCATATTTTTAGCTAATCCAATTCCATTTGGTTCTATTGTTATTATTGGACTTGTATTATCTAACTCTCCTATTACTCCTTCAGTTATTTTTAATGTATTACTTACTATTTGTCCTTCTTGATTTATTAATCGTATTTGTATTCAACTTTCTTCACTTACTGTTACTGCTTGTGTATACAAGTTCCAACTATTTCCTGCATCTGTTGTATATTGTATTCTATATCCATTATCCGTTAGTTCTGTTTGTATTGTTAATATGCTATTTTCATACGTTATTGTTGCATATTCTTCTAATGGTATTTCCATTATTTCATACAAGTATATTGATCCTGCTTTTTGTGTTTCCAATATCAATGTGCTATTATTAAATGTTCCATATTCTTGTAATATTTTAATTATTTCATTCTGCTCTAATTGATATATAGAAAAAACTCCTTTTTTTGCTTTTTTTATTTGTATTTTAGCTTGAATATCTTCTAATATTTCCTTTTTATTTGTTAAATTCACTGTTGATTGTGTTTCCTCGATTATTCCATTATTCATTGTTGATATAATTACTGTTCCTGTTATTATTATTAAGACAACTACAGTTATTACTAACGCTACTAAGCTTATCCCCTTTTTACATAGTTGGTTCATTTTTTCACTCTCCCTTTTAATTTTCTTTCATACATAATATATCATGTATTCACTTCTTTGTCTATAGTTATATTACTTTCTATTTTTTACAAAAAAACTAAAGTACATACTTTTTATTATATGTTACTCTAGTTTTATTTTTTCTTTTCTATTTATTTTTTTATACATTAAAAATAATATGTAGTTTTGTACATATTCTATTTGCAAATTATATTCAATTATGTTTGTGCCAAACTGTCGAGCAATTGCTTTTTGTATACCCAAAACAAGCGTAAACTCTTTAGTTAAAACCTGGTTATTGTGTAAATGTATCCACTTGTGTGTGTGTGTGTGTGTGTAGAGCCCCAAGGCTTTCAGCGTTTTTTATCATTTTTGTTATTTTCCTCTTTTCTATACTCATAGGTTATCATATTGTCCTCAACCTGTCAAGGTTTAATTTCGTTAATAAATTATCGTAAGATTGAATCAAAAATAGTTTTACCTTTTATAACTTTTACACCATTTAATTTTCTAATCTCCTTTGTACCTCGCCTATATCAGCATATCGACATATTTCGATATCAAATTTTGTCGATATTTTTTGATTGACATGGTAATTTTTGTAATATATAATCAATGTATCCTTTTTATGAAAGGAGGTGTATTACATGGAATGTGTAATAGTGTTTATGCTATTACTTTTACTTCTACTTGCCGAAGTAAAAAAGTAATACATAGAAAAAAGAGTAGCCACCAGCTACTCTTTTTTTGTGCATCACATGAATATATGTAATAACTTTCATATATATATTAGCATCTTTATGTGCTTTTGTCAAGTATTAAATACATATTTTCCCATTTATTCTATATAACTATACCCTAAATATTTTGTTATTTTTACATACCCATTTGTTGTACTGCCTTCTCCGGCTATTGTAGAGCTATTGGTTAATATTGGGTTTACATATCCTGAACCTCCTGCTCCTGATACTTGCATTCCTGCTCCACGAAATGTACCTGCATAACCACCATAGTAGCCTCCGCCTCCGCCTCCGGAACCTACCACACCATAAGCAATATTTCCATATCCATTTGCACCATTTGCACCTTGTCCAAAACTATAACCTGTAGTTTGTGTCGCTCCTGTAGCAGAAGCAACCGTGGCATATTGTGGTTCATTAACGCCATCGCCGCCCACAGTACCACCTCCTACTCCGTCCAGGTCCATTGGCTGTTCCTGAATTTCCACCTGCTCCTCCTGCAACAATCAATATTGCATTACGCGAATTTTGTAACCCACTTAATAAACCTGTCTGTGTTGCAATATGAGTTGCTCCGCCACCGCCTCCTGCTCCAGTAAAGCTACCCGAGTATGAACTACCTCCGCTACCTCCACCGTTATATCCTCCTACGCCACCAGATAAAGTAGTGGGCGAACCGCCAACACCTCCTGTAACAATAAAAACATCAATCTCATTTTGTTCTACAACCCACGTACCACATGAATATCCCCCTTTTGGGATATCTGACGTTGCATTTCCGGAAGCTTTAAATAGTCCACCTGCTGCACCCCATACTTCTAGTTTATATACTCCTTTATCTAGTTTTTCCTCTTGTACACTATTCATATAACTGTACGTTGTTTCACTTTCCACTTGTCCGTATGTTAAATTGTTTCCTACTATTGCATCTGATATATATGTTTGTGTATTTCCTGTTGTATCTGTTGCTAGTATATGTAGATAATATATTCCACATACTCCTA
>CALYAQ010000083.1 GCA_944393615.1 uncultured Clostridia bacterium | reverse complement strand
GGAACTGGATGGCCTTGCGGATGTTGTCGTAGATGCGGCGGCATTCGGCGTAGAATTTCGCGGCTTTGAGCATTCCGTCGAAGGTCGCGCCGATTGTGTTTTTCATTTTGCCGTAGGGCTCGTAGAGCGCCTTTCAAATATAAAGAGAGGGATACTTTTATTTAAGCACCCCTATATTTTTTGGAAACTTGTTTATAGTTTAAACTAAAGGCTCGTTTCTAACCTAATGTTAAATAGGATATTTGTTTATAGAAATAAAATTCTAAAGGCTCATATCTAACCTAATGTTAAAATCGCACTATTTATGAAATCAATCAAAGGCTTGTGCTAGCCTAGTTTGTTTGATAATATATATTATCAATATTTAGTATATTCATTATACTTTATTTTATTTGTAAAATCAATACTTTTGTTCAATTATTTTTTGTTCTAAAACTACAACGTAGAAAAAACAGTACAAAAAGCTCACGAAATATAAAAAGGAATATAGAAAAGGTGGTAAAACTATATTCCTTAAAAACCCGGTCTAGGTAGGTGATGACTCCAGAAATTTTGCAAGATAAGCTAAATTTAGCTATATTCAATTAATCAAGTGTAAGACCAAGTCTTTTGCTTTTATTCTCATTCATTTGGAAATGTTGAATATAAAATTTTTGCTTAATCAATTGATTGTAGCCATAAGTAACTTAACTTACAAAATAAATTATATATTAATTTTAAGGGTATGTCAATATATAATAATAATATTAACATAATAAAAGTGATATATTTTTCTAATTTATTTTTATCTATCTTGTAAATTTACATCAAAACTGATAAAATATACTTGAATATATCGTAAAAAATACAAGGAGAATGATATATATGTTAGATAGAATTCGTATACAAAATATAGGAATAATTGAAGATATAGAAATTGAGTTTGATGAATATATAAATATCCTAACAGGCGAAACAGGAAGTGGAAAAACTTTAATTATTGATAGTATTAATTTAGTAACTGGAAATAGGGTAAATAAGGATATTATACGAAATGGCGAGGTACAAGCGTTAATTGAAATATGTTTTAATGCAGAAATTCCAGATGTTTCAGAAGACCGGTCAAGTTATTTTATCAAGACAAATATATGCAAATGGAAAAAATATTTGTAAAATAAATGGAAGAATGTCTACTTTAACGCGGATTAAAGCAAATAGGGGATATTTTAATTGATATACACGGTCAACATGATACAGTGAATTTGCTAGATAAATCAAGGCATATAGAGCTACTAGATAGGTATATTGGAAAGGATATAGAAAATTTTAAAAAGCAATATAATCAATTGTTATCAACTAGAAAAGAAATATTAAAAAAGCAAGGAGAATTATCAGCTGACCCTGTTGAGAGAAATAGAAAAATAGATTTGTTACAGTATGAAATTGATGAAATTGTAAATGCTAATTTACAAATAGGAGAAGAAGAGAAACTTATTGAACAAAAAAACCTTTTTCAAAATTCGGAAAAAATATCGTTAGCTTTAAATGAGACATATAGTGTTTTGAATGATAATATTGTACAAGGCTTGCAAAAATGTTGTGCTGATATGCAAGCTATTTCTAAATTTGATAGTGAATATGAAAGAATATATAAAGTAATACAAGAAGCCTACTATGATATAGAAGAGACCAAAAGGGATATTGGCTCTAACTTAGATAACATATATTACGATACTGAAGAACAACAAAAAGTATTTGATAGATTAGACTATATATTTAATTTAAAAAGAAAGTATGGAAATACAATTGAAGATGTTTTAGATTATTGTAAAAAATTACAACAACAGTTGGAAGAGTTAAATTCTTCTAATGAAATAATAGAACAATTAAATAAAGAATATGAACAAAACACTTATAGTCTATTTGACATATCACTAAAAATGCATAACATAAGAGTAGCTAAAGCTAAAGAAATTGAAAAGATAGTAAATCAGGAGTTAATTGACTTAGAAATGCCAAAAGCTAAATTTGATGTTGTAGTAAGTTTTAATAATAACGTTTTTGAATATGATAAACTACAAAATTATGAATTTAATCAAAATGGATTAGATGATGTTAGCTTTATGATTTGTACAAACGTTGGGAGTAGAGCACAGCTAATAGGTAAGATTGCCTCAGGTGGAGAATTATCGAGAATAACACTTGCATTAAAAGTTGTTTTTGCAAATTTCTATGATATACCTACTATAATATTTGATGAGATTGATACAGGATTAAGTGGTCAAGCGTGTGTAGCACTGGCAAATAAGTTTAAAAATATATCCAAGAAACACCAAATAATATTAATTACGCATCATGCAAACATTGCGGCTATTGGTACAAATAATATCTTTGTAAAAAAACAAATTAATGAAGGTGTTACAAAGTCATTTGCAAAAGTATTAAATGAAGAAGAAAAAATACAAGAGGTTGCAAGAATTTTAAGTGGTAATGAAAAAACCGAAATTTCTTTAAAACATGCCGAACAATTAGTAAAAAATATATAACAAAATCACAAATACATTAAAATTAATGTAATGTGATTTTTTTTCTTTTTTTTCATTTTTTTTCAAACATAAAAAAATATAATTTGTTAATAATATTAACGTAGGTATTTTTTAAAGGAGTTAATATTATGGATACAAATTTTAAAAAAATTAAAAAATTGCCTGTGTTAATTATTTCAATTTTTGTCTTTATATATGTTACTATTAGTATAAGTATAAATACACAAACTATACCTGTTAATTCTATCCAAGATATTAAAGTTTATCCAGGTGGAGGAATTGTTGGTATAAAGATGTATGTTCAAGGTGTACTTGTTGCAGGTTTTTCTGATGTGCTTGGCGTTGATGGAAAAATATATAAACCTGCCGAAAGCACTGATATAAAGCCACGGAGATAGAATAATACAAATAAATGATAAAATTATAAATAATAGTAAAGATTTACAAAATGTTATTATGATTTATGAAGGACAACCTATAAAAATTGTGTATATAAGAGAAGAGGCAACATTCGAAGAATATATTACACCAATATTAAGCAAGGAAGATAATGCTTATCATATTGGTTTATGGATAAAAGACGGAGCAGTTGGAATAGGTACAATTTCTTTTTATAACCAAGAAGATAACAAGTATGCAGCATTAGGTCATGGTATAACTGATGTAGATACAGGTAAACTAGTGGAAATACAAAACGGAGATATAGTAAAAACTGATATTGTTAGTATTACAAAGGGAAAAACAACATCACCAGGTCAAATTAAGGGAATGTTGCTAGATAATGAAATATATGGAAACATAAATCGTAATTATACTATAGGTATTTATGGAGAATATATTGAAAAAAACGTTTTGGAAAAATATAGTCAAGGAATTAGTGTGGCTAGTATAAACGAGATTAAAACAGATGATGCTACTATAATTTCAGCTGTAGGAAATGAATTAAAGGAGTATAAAGTAAAAATTAAAAAAGTATATAAATTAGGGAATAAAGATAATAAAAATATGGTGGTTCAAATAGTCGATGAGGAATTATTAGAAAAAACAGGTGGTATTATACAAGGAATGAGTGGTAGTCCAATTATTCAAAATAATAAACTAGTAGGTGTTTTAACACATGTATTTGTGAATGATCCGACACAAGGATATGCAATTTTTGCTCAAACTATGATAAATGAAATGAAAAAATAGGAAAAGATAGCTCACTATATAGTGGGCTATTTTACATAATGTTATGTAAATGTGTTGATTTTAGGTTTAAAGTGTGATATAATTAGAAAGATGAAAAAAGAAACTTATGTAAATGAAGAAACTGTTATTGTTGATTCGTTGTCAGTAGCTGAATTTGAAAGTAATATAAAAATATATGCTAAAAATGGTGCTATTGAAAACAAGCCTGCAATAGGGACTTTAGCAAATGAGCTTGTGGAAAGCCGTGAAGTCTTTGAATTTGAAAGAGATCTTAAAGAAGTTTGGAAAAAGATTTGTTATGCATATTTGTCAAATAAGTTTGAAGTGTTTATTCCTTCATCTGGTTTAAGTATACCAAGAATGAAAGAATATTTTACAAAGATGGGAGTTGTTTGTAAACACAAAAAATCTATATTGAGAGGAAGTAACCTTATTATTTCTTGGAGGAATCCTACAACTGACTTAATTGAAAAGATTGAAGAGAAAATTTCAGTATATGGTTTATCTAAGCATGAAACAGAAAAAATATATAATTATTTTGCAGAAGAGCTAAAAAAATGTGCTTGCCAATGCGAGTTTAGGCAATGGACACCAAAAGAAAACTTTAAGTTTACAAACTTTACAGAATCAGTAATTGATGAAAAGATTGCCATATATCAATTAGAAAATTGCTTTTTGAAACAAGGTATTGAAGTTTCGTTTAAGAAAGTGGTTAGTCTTAACACTACTTATCAGGTAACGTTTACTTGGTAGCTGTAAAAGTAATATCAAATTTTTAAAGAGGATTATACTATGACACAATTTATATTAGTAAGACACGCAAATCCTGATTATTCTGTTTTTAATAATAAAGGATATAAAGTGGTCAATGATAACATTGGACCGTTATCAAGTAAAGGTATTGAGCAAGCTAAAAAATTAGCTAAAAGTTCTGTATTTAAAGGAGCAGAATGTTTAATTTCTTCTCCATATACTAGAACTATGCAAACAGCATCATATATTTCACTTGCAACAAACTTACCAATTATATGTGAATTTGATTTACATGAATGGGTACCAGATGTAGACGCATTAACACCTAATACACACGAAAAAATTGTAGAAAACTATAAGTTAGCAGTTGATGATTATAACAATTTTGTTCATAAAAGTAATACCCAGTATGAATCTTTACTTTTAACAAGAAAACGAGTATTAGATGTTTTGGTTAAATATATGGACTTTTCAAAAGTTATTGTTGTAACTCATGCAGGTGTGTTATATTCATTAACAGGAAAAAGGTTTGAACAAGCTGAAAGTTTTGAGTGGAATTGTGATTTTTAAAAGGATATGCAATTTTGCTCAAACTATGATAAATGAAAAATAGAAAAAGATAGCTCACTAAATGTAGTGGGCTATTTTCCATAATTTTAATTATATATTTCATTAAATATATATGGATTTTGATATATTTCGTTGCATATATCTTGAGTTGAGTAAAAATTATTAATCATGTGTTTAATGAATTTTTGCATTTCATATCCTTTTTGATTTAATACATAAGGATTTTCTGTAAATAATATTCTAAAGTCATTAAGACCTATTTTTTTTAGATAACATATTAACTCTAGTATATCATCATTTGGTATTGATAAGTAAAATGGGTTAGATGTTATAATGTGTTTGATGTCATTGTTGTCACATTGAAAATATTTTAATGTTTGTACATTTTTATTTGCGTTACCTAAATCTTCATTTTGAATGTTATCATTAGTTTCGAGTATTATATTTATATCTTCTTTACTTAAACCTAAATTTTTTAAATATTTAATCATCTTTCAATATCCTCCTTAATATTTATTGAATTTTTTGTTTCGTTTGGGTTATTAGTATACGGCGAATTTGCTAATGCTTCACTTGCTGTAATCCCATATTTTGTATATATTTCTCTACCTTTAATTAAATTGATTTCTTCTGGTGTTAATTTCTTTTTATGTTTATTTACATTTTTTAATATGTTATATTTTGAATGAAGTATAGTAATGTTCTGTGTTAAAAAGTCAAAATTGTCTTTTTTAGATAAATCAATTCCTATTTTGTTTAGAAAAAGTATTTTTTCAGTAATCTTATCTGTTGATAATATAATTATTTTTGATGCTTTGCTAGGAGCTTGCAATAGAGAATTTACGTCAACACCTTGCTTTACAAGAAAATTTATTTTTTTTGATAGAAAGTTATTTGAAAGATTTAGTAAAACAGGTTCATCAACAAGTATATTTGTTATATTTTCTTTAGTCATGCCAAGGGTGTTTAAAAAGTCAATTTTTGATTGTAGACTTTGGCTAGTATTTGTTATTCCAATTGGATGACGCTTTAGAATATTAATTACATCTTGTTTTGTAAATCCTTTTGATATAAAGTTATCTATATATGTATCAATTTCTGTGTTTTTTTTATTTAAAAAATGAGGTATAGCGGTGGTTATTTTTATAGTATCGTCTTGAGTTATACCTAGTTGAGAAAAATATTGAAAAACATTTTGAATATTGTCTTTATTATACAATAATACACTAGGTGTATGTTGAGCTATATGAATTATTTGCGCTTGCGTATAGCCTAATTCTTGAAAAATTTTAAGATTTTGTGGTATTCTACTGTAAACCATTTCTGGCGACCTTTTTACAAGAATAGTATAGTTTTTACTTTTTTGTATTTTTTCGATGCTGATTTGGTTAAAACCTGTTTGCTGTAAAGCTATAAAAGCTTGCTGTTTTAAATCTTCTACTGTATTTGTATTAGTAGTGTTTATTTTTTCCATAATATTAACTCCTTTATTATTTTATCACACATATATAATTATACCATAAAAATGTAAAAAAGTAAAGATTATGTAAACAGACGTATATTTAATTTCTTATCCGTATGCTATAACTATGCAAACAGCATCATATATTTCACTTGCAACCAACTTACCAATTACCTGTGAATTTGATTTATATGAATGAATAATAGATGTAGAAGTATTAACACCTAATACATATCAAAAAATTTTAAGAGTTTTTTTGTTTAATCTCTTTTTTTCTTGATTTTATGATATAAATATTGTAAAATATTTATATAAAATACAGAAAAAGAGGTAAGAATATGAAAGTGGCTATATATACCATAACCAATGGTACAAATTATGGAAATAAATTACAAAATTATGCATTACAAAGAGTACTTGAAAAAGAAAATATAGAGGTTGAAACTTTACTAAATAGATGTAGCGCATTTGATTTCAAATTGAGCTTAAAAGATATAATTAAAAGAAAGATTGATGCGTATAAGGCTAAAAGGAGAAATAGCAAGTATAGAAATGCAGTAGAAGGTAGAGAAAAAAGTTTTGAAGAATTTAAAAGAAAATATATTAAATTTTCAGATATAATAATAAATAACAACTATAACGACCCCACAATAAATGATAAATATGATTATTTTATTTGTGGTAGCGACCAAATATGGAACCCTAATTTTCTATCAAATGCTAATGCGAATTTTTTAAGTTTTGCTAAAAAAGAAAAAAGAATTGCATATTCACCTAGTATAGCTGTAAATGAAATACCTTCAAAAAGAGTAGAAGAATATACGAAATATTTTAATATGATACCTAAAATATCGGTTAGGGAGAAACAAGGAGCAGTATTAATAAAACAATTAACGAATAGAGATGTGCCGGTTTTATTAGACCCAACTATGTTGTTAACAAAAGAGGAATGGACTTTACTAGAAAAAAAGCCTAATTTAGATTTTGATTTTGAACAACCATATATGATTACATGTTTTTTAGGTAATGTTTCGGAAAAAAGAAGAAAACTGTTTGAAGATATTTGTAATAAGTTTGGTTTAAAGGTTATACATTTAACGCAATTAGATTACGAAAAAGAATATATGCTAAACCCTTCACATTTTCTATATCTAATACACAATGCAAAACTTGTACTTACTGATTCGTTTCACGCATGTGTATTTAGCATACTATATAAAACACCATTTTATGTATTACAAAGAGACGATGTTTGGTTACCGATGAATTCTAGAATGGATACACTACTTGAGACATTCAGCTTACAAAATAGAAGGACAAATGAAAATATTGAAGATATATCACTAAATTGTGATTATGAACATTGTGAAGAAATATTGCATAGAGAAAGAGAAAAAGCGAATGCGTTTTTAAAAAATGCCTTAAATTTGGAGGTAAACAAATGAATAGTCTAAACTTAAGCTATGCTCAATGTTGTGGTTGTAGTGCATGTTACAATATTTGCAAATTCGATGCTATTGATATGATAGAAGATGAAAAAGGTTTTTTAATACCTAAAATTAACAAAGAAAAATGTGTTGATTGTGGAGCTTGTGCAAATGTATGTCCTGTATTAAAAAACAAATTAAATATAGATGAGAATAATGAAAAATATCCATTGGCGTATGCTATGTATAATAAAAATGAAGATGAAAGACTAAAAAGTTCTTCTGGTGGAATATTTACACTATTAGCAAAAAATATTATAAATAATAAGGGAATTGTTTATGGTGCTAGCTTTAATAATGAAAATTTAGTGGAACATATTAGAATAGACAAATTAGAAGATGTCAGTAAATTACAAGGTTCAAAATATATGCAAAGCATAATTGGAAAAACATATCAATTGGCAGAAAAGGATTTGAAAGAAGGCAGAACGGTATTGTTTACGGGAACACCTTGTCAAACTGAAGCTTTAAAATCATATTTGAACTGTGAATATGATAATTTATATATTCAAGATATTATTTGTCATGGGGTACCTTCTGCGTTAGTTTGGAAAGAATATATTAAAAAATATAATGATAAAAAATTAAATATTAATTTTAGGAATAAAGAGTTTGGTTGGAAAAAGTATTGCGTTTCAATAAAAGGTGAAAATGTTGATTATACTAAGTGTTATGTAGAAGATACATATATGAAAGCTTTTTTGAAAAATATAGTTTTAAGAGATTGTTGCTACAACTGTCAGTTTAAAAAATATAGAAGAATATCAGATATTACCTTAGCAGATTTTTGGGGAATAGATAAAATTTGTCCTGAAATGTTTGATGATAGAGGCACTTCATTAATTATTGTAAATTCTTCTAAAGGAGAAAGAATATTAAATTGTATAATTGAGCAAACTAAATTTAAAAAAGTGAACCTTGAAGATGCTATTAAAATGAATCGTTGTATGGTAGAATCTGTAGCAATGAATGAAAAAAGAGAAGAATTTTTTAAGGAGTTAGGGAAAATACCTTTTGATGAGTTGATTGATAAATATATATAAAATGAATATAATACTTTTTATTAATAACAGGTGTGTATACTAATGTTGCAGTGTTTTATAATGGAGAATATCCGGACTTGTATCCTGAAGAATTGAAAAGTGATATTAAGGCCCAAGATAAGGCCCAAGATAAAATACTTGAATTTTGCAAAGAACCAAGAGAAATGTCAGAAATAATGAAATGTTTAGGGTATAAAAATAGACGTAGGTTTGCTAGAGATTATATTGAACCCTTATTAAAACAAGGTGTTTTAATAATGACAATTCCAGATAAACCAACAAGTAGAAATCAAAAATATGTAAGAAATATATAGGAGGAATAATGAAAGTAGCTTTTTATACCTTGGGATGCAAGGTAAATCAATATGAAACAAATGTAATGATAGAAAAATTCATGAATAAAGATTATGAAATTGTAGATTTTAACGGATTTGCAGATATATATATTATAAATACTTGTACAGTAACTAATATGAGTGATAGAAAGTCAAGACAAATTATCCATAGAGCAAGAAAAAATAATTCTAAAGCAATTATAGTAGCGGTAGGTTGTTTAGCTCAAGTAGCACCTAAGGAAATAGAACAAATAGAACAAATTGATTTAATATTAGGAAATGAGGAAAAAAAGAATATTGTTGAGTATGTAGAAAAATTTTTAGAAAACCAAAATAAAGATATATATGTGTCCGATATTAGTAAGTGTAAAAAATATAATGTGGAAGAGCTAACAACTTTTTATGAAAAGACAAGAGCAACAATTAAAATACAAGATGGTTGCAATAATTTTTGCAGTTATTGTATTATTCCTTATGCTAGAGGTAGAGTAAGAAGCAAGCCTTTTGAAGATGTAATAAACGAAGCTACCAATATTGCCCAAAATGGGTATAAGGAGTTAGTGATTACTGGGATACATGTATGTTCTTATGGACAAGATTTACAAGATGTAAATCTTATTAAATTATTGGAAAGGATAAATGAAATAGAAGGTATACAAAGAATAAGACTAAGTTCGTTAGAACCTAATATTATGACAGAAGAATTTATAACTAAAATAGCAAGCTTGAACAAAGTATGTCCACACTTTCATTTATCGATACAATCTGCTTGCAATGAAACTTTAAAAAGAATGAATAGAAAATATACAGCTGAAGATTTAACTAGAATTATAAAAAAACTAAGGGAAGTATATTCTAATGTTAATATTACAGCAGATATCATTGTTGGTTTTCCAGGAGAAACAGAAGAAGAGTTTAATAGTACTTATTCCTTATTAAAAGATTTAAAATTAAATAAACTGCACGTTTTTCAATATTCTAAAAGAAAAGGTACAGTAGCAGCAAGCATGCCGAATCAAATTGATTCTAATGTTAAACATGAAAGAAGTAATAAAATTATAAATTTAAGTAATGATTGTGAAAATAAAATTTTAAAAAGTTATATAAACAAAAATGTAGAAATTTTAACAGAAGATATTAATAAAGGTTTTACGAGAAATTATTTACATGCATGTATTAATAGAAATGTTAAGCAAAATGAGATAATAAATGCAAAAGTAATTGATGTAATAAAAAATACATTGATATGCGAATAATTGATTTTTATGTAAAAATGTAATATAATATAACTTACGATAAATATAATACGAATGCAGGAGGAGAATA
>CALYAQ010000082.1 GCA_944393615.1 uncultured Clostridia bacterium | reverse complement strand
GCTCCATTACTAGTTTACGCTTTGCAAGTCGCTATCGAGTTCGCGACAAATACGCCTCTTGGGACTTCCACCCTAGATTTATGACATGCCCGTCATACAGAAAAAAGAAAACAAAAAAATACTAGTTTTCCGAAAAGCTAACATTAGAAATTTTTCATTAAGTTACCTTTTTCTATGTTAACATAAAATGTTATGTTTTTTATTGACATTTTTTAGGAAATATAGTATAATATAGTTGTTGTAAGAAGTTTTTTTCTTACACTCCTCCTAAATTTTTTAAGAGGTAACAGTTGAGAAAGGCAAGATAATTTGCAAATAAGCAAGTTATTGTAACTTGCAAAAGTAGTTCTCCAATTAAACAAAGCAAATATCAAAAATTTAAATAGTATTTTTATTGTTTCTAATCAGACAATACTAAAACATTTAAATCTCCACATACTAATCTTGCCTACTCAACATATTTTTGAGACTAAAATTAGTTCATAAAGCCAAAAAAAGATCGTAAAAGTATTACGGTCTTGTTTGTTTTTTATACCTTTCCTATTAAAAATATATACAAAAACGAATATATAAATTGGGGAATTAATATCTTCTTTTTTCCTTTAATAAGTTTTAATTTTATCGTTATGTATAAAGCATCTAACATTTCCTTTATAGCACAAAAAGTATCTATAACACATACTATCCAACTTTCCAAATATTTAGGAGGCTGTAAGGTTAATGGAAACATATGTTTTAATATTATATCTTTTTCTTTTTCATTTAATACAAATTTTTCACTTGCATTTTTATATGCTATCATAGGATGTACTTTTCCATGTACCCCTTCTTTAGGTTTATGAATTTTCCAGTTGTATAAAAAGAAATCATGTAACATTCCACCCCTTGTAGTTGAAACATAGTCTAGCCCCAAGAGCTTGCTTATCCTATAACTGTTATATGCAACATTAACACAATGGTCAAATATGCTATATTCCCAATGGTGGTTAAATTCTTTCAATTTCATATATTTATCATATTCTAAGATATCTGATATATATGGATATATGCAAATTAACTTATCATTAATATTTTTCACAAAATATCCTCCCTGTTTTTCTAATTTAATTATATCATATGCAAACATCTCGTTCAATGAATACTTTTTTCCAAAAATGGTTAAAAAAAACAAAAATAGAGGATTATGACCTCTACCAAGTAGCACGTAAATGCATTCTTTTTCAAAAAATATTCTATATTATCTTTCCACCACCTATTAAAACATCTCCTATATACAGTACAGCAGATTGTCCTGGAGTTATTGATTTTTGTGGAGTTATAAAATCAATTTTTGCAATTCCTTTATCAATATTTACTATTGCCTCACTACCAACATGTGAATATCTTATTTTCACATCAACCTTTAAATTTTCAGGTATATTATCAATAAGTAAGTTTAACTCGCTAGCATAAAGTGTTGAACTATATAAATCACTTTCCTCTCCAACTATTACCTGATTTTTCTCTACATCAAGTGATATAACGTATAGAGGGGTTGGATGTGCTATTCCCATTCCTTTACGTTGTCCTATTGTATAGTTGACTAACCCATTATGTTTTCCTACAATTTCCCCTGTCTTATATACTATATCTCCAGCCTGTATTGGTATACTAGAGTTTTGTTTTAAAAATCTTACATAATCGTCATCAGGAATAAAACAAATTTCTTGACTATCAGGTTTACTAGCAACATCTAATCCATGCTCTTTTGCAATCTGTCTTATTTGTTCTTTTGTTTCAAACTGACCTAAAGGAAATAATATTTTACTTACCAATTCCTTATTTATATTATATAGTACATAAGTCTGGTCTTTTTTTCCAGCATTTGATTTTTTTATTACATATCTTTTAAATTCTTCACTATACACTGTTTTTGCATAGTGTCCAGTTGATATATATTCACACCCCAACTCCTGTGCTTTTTTATATAACAAATCAAACTTCAAAAATTTATTACATTCAATACAAGGGTTAGGAGTAATACCTTTTAAATAACATTGTACAAAATTATCAATTACATGTGTTTTAAATTCTTCAATAAATTTAAAAGTATAATGCTCTATTCCTAATTTTTCACATACCTTCTTAGCATCTTTTATAGAATTAAGCGAACCGCAACCCTCATCATGTATATTCTCACTTTCCCATAATTGCATTGTAGCTCCAATTACTTCATAGCCTTGCTTTTGTAAAAGTATAGCACACACACTGCTGTCTACACCACCACTCATACCTAGTAAAACTTTTTTATTCATATATATTACTTACCTTTCAATTACTTATTGTCTAATTATTAAAGACTGACCTGTCATTTCTTTTGGTTTTTCAATTTCTAAAATATCAAGCATCGTAGGGGCTAAATCAGCTAGTTTACCCGAGTTTAATTGTATATCCCCCAAACCCATTACACTTATAGGGACAAGATTAGTTGTATGTGCTGTAAATGGTAAATTGGTTTCATAGTCTATCATCTGTTCAATATTTCCATGATCTGCAGTTACAATTAATGCATAATTATGTTTTTGCACCTCTTCTAATATCTCTCCAACACAACTATCAATTGCTTCAATTGCTTTAATTGCCGCTTCCATAATACCAGTATGTCCAACCATATCACAATTTGCAAAATTTAAAATTATAGCATTGTATTTTTCTTTCCTTATTGCCTCAACCACTTTATCTTTGACTTCATAAGCACTCATTTGAGGTTGTAGGTCGTATGTAGCAACTTTAGGAGAAGGAATTAAAATTCTATCTTCATTTTTATATACTTTTTCATTCCCACCATTAAAATAGAATGTAACATGAGCATATTTTTCTGTTTCTGCAATTCTCAACTGTTTTAAGCCCAAATTACTTATATATTCTCCAAACGAATTTTTAACCTCCTGTGGTTTATATAATATTTTTACATTCGGAATTGTTTTATCATACTCAGTAAAACACAAATAATGTGTTTTAAAATATTGCCTATCTAATTTATCTAATCCCTCATCAACAAAAGCCCTTGTAATTTGTCTTGCTCTATCAAATCTAAAATTAAAAAATATTATACTATCATTTTCTTTTATACGAGGTAACATTGTACCATTTTGTGATATAACTGTTGGAATTACGAACTCATCTGTTACATTATTTTCATACGAATGTGTAATAGCATCAATACTACTATTTTCTTGTATCCCTACTCCTTTTACCAATGCATCATAAGCTTTTTGAATTCTTTCCCACCTATTATCTCTATCCATTGCATAATATCTGCCCATTATACTTGCGATTTTTCCAACACCTATAGAGTTCATTTTATCCTCTAATTCTTGTAAAAATCTTTTACCTTCTGTTTGCATTGTATCTCTTCCATCTAAAAATGCGTGTACATAAACATTACTAAAATTATTTTGTTTGCAAAATTCTAATAATGCATATAGATGCTTATTACTGCTATGGACACACCCGTCAGATACTAGTCCAAATATATGAAGATTAGAATTATTTTGTTTGCAATTATTTATACTATCAAATAATTCTTGCTTTTCAAAAAAATTTCCTTCTTCAATTTCTTTATCAATTAGAGTTAAATCTTGATATATTATTCTTCCTGCTCCTATATTCGTATGCCCTACTTCAGAATTACCCATTTGTCCTTCAGGTAAGCCAACTTGCTTACCACTTGCTGATATTGTAGCATGTGGAAACTCATTAAACACCTTATCAATATTAGGTTTATTAGCAAGCTTTGTTGCATCTCCTAATGGATTTTGACTTATACCATATCCATCTAATATCATTAACATTACATTTTTCATTTCTTACTCTCCTTGAATATTTTTATTCCATCATTTTACTTTCTTTTATTTTAAATCCAATATACATTGCAAGTAAAATAATCAAAGGTATAACATAGTACATACCTACTAATATTATTGGGCTATACCATGGGAAGCTTGTTCCCGGCGAATTACATACATTTATTATACCCAATATTATGTTTATACAAGCACAAATTAAAAATATTATAAAGCAAAGCAGTGATATTTTTTTACACTTTATAACTGTTGTTTTTTTCACAGTATCTCCTCCTTTTTGATATATTATATATCGAAACATTTAATATGTCTAGTAGGAACAAACAGAACAAAAATGAAATTGAGATATGTTAAAAGATTTACGAAAACGAAAAAATAGATTAAATATAATCTACTTTTGTTCTAAATCTATACAAATTAAATCTGTCTTTTTCTTAATTCTCCTTGTTCTGTTTCTATTATATAAGTACCATTAGGTACACCATTAATAACGTGTCCTGCTGGATCTATTACAATTCCACCACCAATATACTCATACTGATTTCCATTTGGACCATAGTAGGTTTCTTTCTTAGGTGATGTATGTGTAGGTTTACTTACAGATACCGATTCTTGGTTTTTGGGCAATTTAGGAATAGATACATTAGAAGTACATTTTTGACATCTATATTCAAAAATTTTCTTCTTTTCTATATGGTCTATATATAGGAAGAATACACATCCTATTATTCCTAGAACAAAACCAATAGTTAAACCAAATATGCCCAAAGCTATACCTGCCATTAATGAAAAAACAGCAACTTCAAGCATAGTTTCACCTATTGTGTCTAAACATATAACTAGTACAACTAGCACTAATACTATAATGCCAGCTAAGTATAATAAATACATCTTTTTATCTCCTTGTTTTTGTGTTCAATAAACGAAACAAAATTTAAGAAAATATTATTTACCTCATGTATTCATTATACCATATTTATGGAGACTTGTATATACTTTTCCAATATTTCCTTTTTTTAAATACCATATTTTAACATAACAAGAAAAAAAGCAAGTAATTAAAAATATTAACTACAAGCTTTTAATTCTTTATTCCTTATCATAATTTACAATTTTTCCAAATTCCTGTGATTCTAAACTACATCCGCCCACAAGTCCCCCGTCAATATCCGGCATAGTAAATAACTCTTTTGCATTAGAAGGTTTAACACTGCCACCATATATTATTCTAACATTTTTTGAAATTTCTACACCAAATATTTCTGTTATTTCATTACGTATCAATATACAAGCATTGTTTGCATCAATTGAAGTTGCTGTCTTTCCAGTTCCAATAGCCCATATAGGTTCATAAGCTATAATCACACTATCCATATCCTCTTTTTCAATATCTTTTAATACTTTTTTTACTTGATAGGATATTACATCATTTTGTATACCTTTTTGTCTTTGTTCTAACGTTTCGCCAACACAAACGATAGCATTCAAACCATAATTTAAAGCAGATTTTAACTTAAGATTAATTAACTCATCTGTTTCATTAAAATATTGTCTTCTTTCAGAATGTCCAAGTATAACATATTCAACATTTAAAGATTTTAACATCTCAGGAGATATTTCTCCTGTAAATGCTCCCTGTTTTTCATAATACATATTTTGTGCACCAATTTTTATATTACTATCTTTTGTCATTTCTATCGCTGTTTGTAAATCAACAAAAGGTACACAAATTGCAATATCACTACTTGCTTTTTCTACCAATTCAATAAATTCATTAAAATATTGTTTAGCATCTTCTGGTGTTTTATTCATTTTCCAGTTTCCAGCTATTATCTTATTTCTCAAAATTACATCCCCCTATTTATTATTTAAACAATCTATCCCAGGTAATACTTTCCCCTCTATATATTCTAGTGAAGCTCCTCCACCAGTTGAAATATGTGTCATTTTATCAGCATAACCACCTTTTTCAACTGCCAAAGCACTATCTCCACCACCAATTATTGTTATTGCATTAATTTGTGATAGTACCTTTGCAATTTCATTTGTACCATTCGCGAATTTTTCTATTTCAAACACTCCCATAGGACCATTCCAAATTACTGTTTTTGCATTTTGTAATTCTTTTTTAAACAATTCTATAGTTTTAGGACCAATATCTACACCTGATAAATCTCCTTGTATATTTCCAACATCTACACATATAGCATCTGCTTCTTCATTTATTTGCTTTGCACAAACCACATCTACTGGAAATAATAATTTGACATTTTTCATTTTAGCTTTTTCTATTAAAGATAAAGCTAAATCTATTTTATCCATTTCACATATAGAGTTACCAATTTCATAACCTTCAGCTTTTAAAAATGTATAAGCCATGCCCCCACCAATAATTATACTATCTGCTTTATCAATTAAGTTTTCTATAACCCCAATTTTATCAGATACTTTTTTTCCACCTAATATAGCTATAAAAGGTCTTTGTGGGTTATCAAGTGCACCCCCTATTACTTCTATTTCTTTTTCAATTAAGTACCCTGCAACCGCTGGTAAAAACTTAGCTACACCCGCAGTTGATGCATGTGCTCTATGAGCAGTTCCAAACGCATCATTTACATATATATCAGCAAATGATGCTAATTTTTGGGAAAATTCTTCGTTGTTTTCTTCTTCTTCTTTATGGAACCTTACATTTTCAAGTAGCATAACTTCTTTAGGTTGTAAACTATCTACTAAACTTTGTGCACTTTCTCCTATTACATCAGTAGCCATTTTAACTTCTTGCCCTAAAAGTTCTGATAATCTTTTAGCAACAGGTTTTAATGAATATTGCATTTTAAATTCACCTTTTGGCCTACCTAAATGTGAACACAGTATAACACGTGCATTATTATCAATTAAGTATTTAATTGTCTTTAATGTTTCAACTATTCTTCTATCATCAGTTATATTCCCCTGTTCATCTTGTGGAACATTAAAATCACATCTAACTAAAACTTTTTTATCATTTACATTAATATCTTCTATTGTTTTCTTATTTATAGACATAGCTTATCCTCCTAATTTACATAGATTAATATATTAGTTATTATCAACACTTGCCATATATAGGGCTAAATCTACCAATTTATTTGAATAGCCCCATTCATTATCATACCAAGCTACAAGCTTTACAAATGTATCACTTAACGCAATACCCGCTTTTTCATCAAATGTAGAAGTATGAATATCATGTATAAAGTCTGAAGAAACTTTTAATTCATCTGTATAACCTAATATACCTTTCAATTCTCCTTCTGATGCTCTTTTAATTGCACCACAAATTTCTTCGTAACTTGCAGGTTTTGCTAATCTACAAGTAAGGTCTACAACAGAAACATCTACTGTTGGTACTCTAAATGCCATACCTGTTAATTTTCCGTCTAATTCTGGTATTACTTTTCCAACAGCCTTTGCAGCACCAGTTGATGAAGGTATTATATTGTATGAACCAGCTCTTCCACCTCTCCAATCTTTTTTAGAAGGTCCATCCACTGTTTTTTGTGTAGCAGTAATTGAATGTACTGTTGTCATTAATCCTTCTACAATGCCAAAATTATCATTTACAACTTTTGCAAGTGGTGCTAAACAGTTAGTTGTACAAGATGCATTAGAAACTATATTCATATCTTTAGTATACTTATCATTATTTACACCCATTACAAACATTGGAGCATCTTTTGAAGGTGCACTAATCACTACTTTTTTAGCACCGGCTGTAATATGTGCTTGTGCTTTTTCTATAACAGTAAATACACCTGAACATTCTAATATATATTCTGCTCCAACTTCTCCCCATTTAATATTAACTGGGTCTAACTCATTAAACACCCTTATTGTTTTTCCATTTACAGTTATACTATTTTCGTCATGTGCTAATTCTCCTTTAAAACCTCCGTGTATTGTATCATATTTTAACATATACACCATATAGTCTGGTGTTATGAAAGGATCATTAATACCCACAACTTCAACATTTTCCTTTTGGATAGCTGCTTGAAAAGCTAATTTCCCTATTCTTCCAAAACCATTAATACCTATTTTTACTGACATAATATATTCCCCCTTATATTTTATTATTTGAACCTAATGTATTTCTTATCTTATTTATAACCATTTGTTCAATTAAATCTCTTGCCTCGCCTAAATACCCTCTTACATCAACAGTATCTAGATGCTCGGCTAAAAATTTTCTAATTGATGCTGTCATAGCTAGTCGTATATCTGTATCCATATTTACTTTTACAACACCCATTTGTCCTGCCTTTAAAAGCATATCATTGGGTATACCTTGTGCACCCGGTATATTACCACCATATTCATTACACATTTGTAAATATTCTGGTATAACACTTGATGCTCCATGTAATACTATTGGAAAACCATTTGTTTTTTCTACTATCTTTTCCAAAATATCAAACCTTAAATTCGGTGTACCCTTAAACTTATATGCTCCATGGCTTGTACCTATTGCAACTGCTAAAGAATCACACCCTGTTTTTTGTATAAATTCTAGAGCTTGGTCAGGATCTGTAAAACTGGCATCTCCTTCAGATACATTTATATCATCTTCTATACCAGCTAATTTACCTAGCTCAGCCTCAACAACTACTCCTTTTGAATGTGCATATTCAACTACCTTTTTTGTTAATTCAATATTTTCGTTATATTCATGTTTAGAACCATCAATCATTACTGAAGTAAAGCCGGCATCAATACATTGTTTACAAATATCAAAATCTGTTCCATGGTCTAAATGTATTGCTACTGGTACATTTGAATTGTCTATTGCCACTTTTGTCATAGACATTAAATAATCAATTCCTGCATATTTTATTGCAGAAGGTGACATTTGCATAATTACAGGTGATTGTTCCTTTGTAGCAGCATTTATTACACCTTGTATTATTTCCATATTATTAACATTAAATGCACCAATTGCATACTTTCCCTCTTTTGCTTTTTCAAACATTTCCTTTGTCGTTACTAATGGCATAAATTACACTTCCTTTCAAATTTTTCCTAGAATTATATTATTCCAAAATCTTCATAAAATCAAGCTAAAATATATATTTTATTTTTTAAAAAAGAAAAAAATGTAGAAAAATAGCAGAATATATTTATACATATATTCTGCTAAAAAATCAGGTAAAGTCATATACTAGCACATTGGGAGCTTTAGATGCTTTTTTTACATTTCTTAAAATTTTAATAACATTTTTAACATCTCTTACTGTTTCTTGCTGTAAGACATTATATACAGGTACATTTTGTTTGTCATGATTTGACATAGAAATTTCTACAAACCACTTATTTTCTCCTTCTTTGTTTAGTATAGTTACTCTATATACACACCTAAATTCAAAGGTAATTGTTACATAGCCTGTATCTTGAGTATCATAGTCAACACATATAATATGTTTTTCAAACTCTTTTATAAATTGTTCGTTTTTCGACATAGCTATATTATATCATATACAAGCCTATTCTGACAAGATATATGAATCGAGTAGAGAATAAATAATAATTTTATTTATTCCCTCTCACACCACCGTACGTGCCGTTCGGCATACGGCGGTTCAATTTATAAGTTCATTTCAAGCTAAATAATAATCTAGGGCAAAGACTAA
>CALYAQ010000081.1 GCA_944393615.1 uncultured Clostridia bacterium | reverse complement strand
AATACCTTAATAGTATCATTACCTAATATTGGTAAGACTACTAAAATTAGAGATTTGACAAGAAATTTAAGTATTAATGGATATAATATAAGTGTTATTGATGAACGTTCAGAAATAGCTTGTATGTATAATACAATGCCACAAATGGATATTGGGCCTAGAACCGATGTTATAAACAAATGCCCAAAACATATAGGTATAAAAATGGCTATTAGGTCATTAGCTCCTGATATTATTGTTGTTGATGAAATAGGTAATAAAAAGGATATTGAACAAATACAAGAAGCAATATTGTCAGGTATAAAAATATTGGTAACGGCACATGGAAATAGTGTGGAGGAATTGGAAAAAGGGGAGATTGGTATTTTGATAAATAAAAAAATATTTTCATACATAGTTATATTAAAAACTAAATCAGAGTTTGAGATTTGGAAGTGTGAATAGAATGTATATATTAAAAATAGTAGTGTGTATTTGCATATTAGAAATAAGTACATATATAGGAATTGTACTGGGGAGACAATTGAAAAATAGAACAAAGGAGTATGTTACTTTACAGTCAATTTGTATATATATTGAAAGTAGGATTAAATATTCAGGAGATAACTTAATTGATATATTTGAAGATATTGCAAGACAAAACAAAGATAATAATTTTGGAAAACTATTTTTGGATATAACTTGTCAGATGAAAAAGAATATTTATACTTTAAATGAATGTATAAGTAGAGGAATTAGTAATAATCAATATAGGTTTAGTTGTAATTTTGATATATTACTAGAATTATCTAATTCCTTAGGTAAAAGTGATGTTGAAAACCAAATAAAAGCAATAAATTTAGCAAAAGACAGAATTTCGGTAAAAATAGATGAGAGTAGAGTTTTTGAAAATAAAAATATGAAGCTATATAGAAATCTTGGCGTAATATGTGGAATGATGTTGGTTATTGTTTTAATATAGATATGATTTTAAATTATAATATTAAAATTTTAAAAAATAGGTATAATATTGGACAAGTAGAATAGATATATTGTATAGAAATAAAATTTAATTATATAGAGGTTATAAATGGATATAGATTTATTATTTAAAATTGCTGCAATTGGAATATTAGTTGCAGTTTTGAATCAAGTGTTATCAAAGGCTGGGAGAGATGAACAGGCAATGATGACAACGCTAACAGGAGTTATTATTGTTTTAATGCTTGTTGTAAAGGAAATATCAGTATTATTTACAACTGTAAGAACAACATTTGGTCTATGAGGTAGAAAATGGATATTATTAAAATTGTAGGAATAGGACTAATTGCCTTATTTCTAATAATTATAATTAAACAATATCGCCCAGAATTTACAATTTACATATCTATTATTGCAGGAACTATAATTCTATTTTTTGTAGTGGACAAACTAGCCGAAATACTAGGAATATTATCTGGTTTAGGAAACAAAAGTGGAGTTGATAGTAGTTATATACTTATATTATTTAAAATTACAGGTATTGCATATTTAACAGAATATGCAATGAACATTTGTAATGATTGCCGGAGAAACTGCAATTGCTTCTAAAATAGAATTGGGTGGAAAAATATTAATGATATATATGTCTTTACCTATAATTTTAGCGTTAATTGAGGTAATAACAGATATATTAGTATAGGTGGTGGTTTGTAAATTGATATAATTAAAAATTTAAAATTCGCTATTTTATCTATTATCATATTAGCATTAAATTTATGTATATGTAATATCTGTTATGCAACAGATGTTATAACAGAGCAATCACAAAAAATGGGAATTGGAGATTACATAAATGAAGCAAATAAATATGTTAATGATAATTTAGATATAAATATACAAGAAACATTTAATAATTTAATATTAGGACAAACAGGTGATGTTAAAAATAGTATAATAAATAAAATATTAAGTGCTTTTGGTGGAGAGTTTAAAAATTGTATTATTTTAATTGCTAAAATATTAGTGATAGTTTTAATTGCAAGTATATTAAATAATCTGTCAAATAGTTTGGGCAGTAGCGGTGTTAGTAATATAGGCTTTTTCATAGCATATCTTACAATTATAATTTTAGTAATGTCGACTTTTAATACTATGTTAGGAATAACATCTAATGCTATAGAAAAAATGAGTGCTTTTATGTATTCAACAGTTCCAATTCTTTTTACTCTTATCATGGCAACTGGAAGCATTACGACAGCAAGTATATTTGAGCCAATACTATTAGGTGCTACTACAATTATAAATATATTAATAAATAAGTTGGTAATGCCTGCAGTGTTAATATATACTGTTTTAAATATTGTATCTAATTTAACGCAAAAGGAACAACTTAAAAAGTTATCTGATTTTGTAAAAGGTACAACATTGTGGATATTAGGGTTATCGCTAACAATAGTAATAGGTATTATGTCTTTAGAAGGAAGCTTGAGTAGTACAATTGACGGAATGACAGCTAAAACTGCAAAAACAGCTATTTCAACCTTTATACCGGTTGTTGGAAAAACTTTAGGTGATGCTATTGATACTGTTATGGGCTCTACTTTAATACTTAAAAATGCGGTTGGTCTTATTCGGTGTTATAGTTATCGTAGGAATAGGGTTAATACCTATTGTTAAAATTGGTATGCTTATGGGGTTATACTATTTAACAGCTGCAATTATTGAACCAATATCTGATAGTAGAATTGTTAAATGCATGGGGTATATTGGGGATAGTTTAAAGCTATTACTTGCAATTTTAATTACAATTACCTTTATATACATAATAGCGATAACGTTAATGATTAAAATTACAAACTTTACATTTACATATAGATAAAATTTTGGAGGGATGTACAAATGATGAACAGTATAATGTCATATATATATACTTTAGTTTTTTTTGCAATATTTATTGCAGTTTTGGAAATGATTTTACCAAAGGGGAATAGCAAAAAATATGTTAGGTTAGTTAGTGGCATAATTTTAACATATATAGTTATATCTCCAATTGTTTCAATATTGTCGAGTGTATCAGGTGTCAAAGATAATATAACTGATGGAATTGAAACATTAAATACTTCATATAGTTCGAATAAAAAAATAATTGGACAGGAACAATATATTTTAAATTTATTTGAAAAAGGTGTTGAAAAAGATATAAAAAATAGGGTGGAAGATTGTGGTTATGTTATTGATAATGTAGAAATTAAATATAATTTAAACAATGATAATGAAATTACGGATATAACGTATGTTAGTTTTAATGTAATAGATAGAATAGAAGGTAAAACAAATGATAGTGATATAGCAGTAGAAAAAGTTAGTGTTGATGTGAATATAAATAAAGAAGATAAGAAAACACAAACAAGCATAGAATTGTCTACACAGGAAAAGAAAAAAATAAAAGAGAGTATTTGTAATGTTTATCAAATAGATTTAGATAATGTATATATAATTTAAAAATGTTGAGGTGTAAGTATGAAAAAAATAAAAGAGATTATACAAAAATATAAATCTAAAGAAATAACTACAAAAAAGAAAGTTGAAAATTTAGTATTTTTCCTTGTTATGTTAGTTTTTGTAGTTATAGGAATAAACTATATTTGGTTTAATAACCCTGAAGATACTCAAATTGATAATAACAGCAATAATAATGGAAATATTAATAATACTACTTCTAAAAGTGTGTATACTAATAGTATAACTAATGATAATTTAGAAGAGAGATTAGAAAATATTTTGTCTAAAGTTAAAGGAGTTTCTGATGTTAGTGTATTAATTACATATTCAAATAATACAAAGATTATGCCGATATATAATATAGAGGATAGTCAAACAGTTACAAATGAAACGGATAGTACAGGTGGCAAAAGGGACATTACAGAAAAAGCTTATACAAAGCAGGTAGTATTTGATGAAAAGAATAGCACAAAAACAGTAATTGTTGAAACTCAAATAAATCCTACTGTTTCGGGAGTTATTGTTGTTGCAAATTATAACAATGATATAAATATTAAACAACAAATTGTGTCTGCAGTAGCTACTGCTACTAATATTAGTGAGTATAAAGTACAGGTGTTAAATGGTACATAAAAGTAATTTGTGTACATATATTAATAGTATAAAGGAGAACGATTATGATTAAAATATTTAAAAAAAATCAAATACTATTTTTAACTTTAGGTTTAATTTTAGTAACAGCAGGATACTTAAATTATACTTATACACCTGAATTGAAATATAGAACGGAGCTTACTGGTAATATTGATGATACATTGGGAGATACAATATATGTTAATGCATTTAATGAAGATACGGTGGTGCCACCTAAACAGGTACAAGGAGAGATTGAAGATGAAAATAGTAATATGGAGGACGAACAACCTAAAAAAGATACATATTTTGCCCAAACAAAAATTGAGAGAAATAAAATGTTTGATGAACAAATTGATACATATAAAGAAATTCTAGAAAGTGCTAATATGGATACAACACAAAAAAATAGTGCTCAAACCAAAATAGAAGAAATAACCAATTTAAAAAATAGTATTATGATAGCGGAAAACTTAATTTTGTTAAAACAAATAGAGGATGTAGTTATTATGACTAGTGGCAAAACTGTTAATGTAATTGTAAAGAACGACACAGAGCTTGATAAGGATAAGGTTGCTCAGATTTATTCAATAATAAATAGGGAGTTGGGTGTAGAGATAAATAATATACAAATTGTATTAAAAAAGGAATAAAAATAAAAAAGAGTAGTATGTTACTCTTTTTTTTTCTCTAGAAATTCATTTCCAAACTTGTATAACCTTCTGGTATTTCAAATAATGATTTTTTTGATTTATCTGATATTTCTACAATTTCAATTATAGTAGTAGGAGTGCCGTCTGAATATTTTGATTCTATATATTTTAAAGTGTCATTATCAAAATATAGTCTAGCTGTTTCACTTTCAAAGTTAAATTCTTCATAGTAGTATTTTGTACCATTTAATTCTTCTTGACCTGAAGTAACAAAATTGTCAGTAAAATTTTTATCACTAAATTCTTTTAGCATTTCTTGTTTTGTGTTAGGTTGCAAATCCATTTTTGTATATTGCTTAGCATCATGCATAATATAATACATTGCATCGTCTTTAACAATCATTCCATATCCTGCGGCTTTAATATCTGTTGCGAAGTTTTTACCTTCAACAGTTATTTCCATTGTAGCATTTCTAATAATATTTCCGGCATCATCTTCAGCATCAGTTATAAGTTTTACGTAGTAGTTATCAGTTGATAAAGATGCTAATGCTTTTTCAGCTTTTAACTTATTTACTACTAAAGAACCATTGTTATTATTATCAGAAGGGTTAGAGTTAACTCCAAGATTATTAGAAGGATTAATACTAGACTGGTTATTATTTCCACAACCTGTTAGAATAATCATAGTGCCTACTAAAAGCATACATACAATAAATAAACTTAAAATTTTTTTCATAATTAACATCTCCTTTCAAGTTATAAATATAATATATGAAATAACTCAAAAAATCTATACTTTTCGAAAAAATATATAAAATTAAGAAGTAATAAGATTAGATAAGAGAAAGCAAGTAATATAATAAAATAAAACAATTTTGAGTGTTGAAAATAAAGAGTATAAATGTTAAAATTAAATTACGATATGAAAATATCAATACCCATTTGGTACGATATTAAATAGATATATTTAGAACCAACATCTATTTATAGGGAACTCGTGTTTAAATACGGCGTGTAGGCTTACATCAAATACAGTAAGAAACCCAGGAGTATTTAATAGAGTATTACCCACCTGTTGTGAGGCAGGTTCTTAAATTACTATTAACGACCAATGGGTTTTTTATTATTTTTTTCTTGACATGTGCATTTTATTGATGTAAAATATTTAAGGTAAAAAAAGTATAACATATATAATTTTACAATACTTTTGTTCGAAGATTTTTTTGGAAAAACAAATATTCATATATTTGTTTTTTCATTGACTTTTTGTTTTTTTTAAAGTAAAATTAAATAATTGAAAGGGGATAATATATAATGAATATTTGGCATGACATTGACAAGGAAAGGGTAAAACCTGAAACATTTGTAGCAGTAATTGAAATAACGAAAGGTAGTAAAAACAAATACGAACTAGACAAGGAAACCGGTTTATTGGTATTAGATAGAGTTTTGTACACATCAACACATTATCCAGCAAACTATGGATTTATACCAAGAACTTATGCAGAAGATAATGACCCATTAGATGTTTTAGTTCTTTGCCAAGAATATATACATCCATTGACATTAGTAAAATGTTTTCCAATAGGTGTGTTAAAAATGATTGATAATGATGAGGTTGACGAAAAGATAATAGCAATACCAGTTCAAGATCCTTCATTAAGTTGCTATAATGATATATCTGAATTACCTTCACATTTGTTTAGCGAAATAGCACATTTCTTCGAAGTGTATAAAACTTTAGAAGGTAAGCATACAGTAGTAAAAGAAATGGGAAATAGAGAAGAAGCTATTCAAATTATACAAAAATGTATGAAGGTATATGATGAAAAGTTTGGGCATAAAGAATAATTAAGAGGTAAATATGATATTTGAAAAGTTTGTATATGTATCAATTATATTATTGTTTTTATCATACTATGTTTACAGATATGTTAAAAACTCAAGCAAGATAGCACTTTTAAATATTGCAATGCAAGTTGTTGCAATTACTATGCTTGTTTTAATATATAAAAATCAAGAAGATATTAATAAAATTATGCAGGCAACTGTATTTGTACTTGGTTATATAATACCAATAACAACATTTTTTGCAATGAAATTTAATATTAACATTATAAAAGAAACAAAAATAGTAATAGGTAATATATTATCGTTTTGTAACCATAACGATAAGGCAAAAAAATTGTATGATAATATGGTAAAGGAATATCCAAAATATAGGGTATATAAAAAGTTGGGAGAAATATGTCTAAAACAAAATGATTTAGATAATTCATTAGAATATTTACAAAAAGCTATAACGATTAAACCTAATAGTTATAAATTATATTGTAAAATAGCATATATAGAATATAGTTTAAAAAAATATGATGAGGCAATAACTATATTAAAGAATGTTTTGAATATTAAAAGTAACTATATGCCAGCTTGTAACCTATTAGCTAATATATTAACATTTAAGAAAAATCAATATAATGAGGCTTTGAAGATGTATTTTGATTTGTCACAAAAAGATAAAACTAATTCAAAAATATATTACAATATAGGTGCAATATACATAAAAGAAAAACAAAATAAAAATGCCAAGAAATTTTTGGAACAAGCAATTAAATATGATAATAGATTATACAATGCACATTATTTATTAGGATACATACATTTATCTAGTAAAGAGTATGATGTAGCACAACAACATTTATTGATTGCAATAAAGGGTTCACATACGTATGCTAGAGCATATTACATGCTTGCTAGGTTATATATGTTACAAAATGAAAAAGGAAAAGCTACTAATTGCTTAAATTTAGCCATTGCTAGAGATGATAGTTTATTAGACAATATGCATAATGAAGAGTTATTTAGTAGTATTAAAGATTTAGCAAATGGTGTTGACAAAATTGAAAAGCTAGCAAATGAAAATCAAAAAATGGATAAAAACAATATAATTGATATTACAATGTTTGACGAATTCAATGTTGACCAATATGTATTGTTTGAACAAGAAGATATAAAGAAACAAGAAGTATTAGCAAATACAGTGGGTTCAAAAAATGTTAAAAGTAAAAAATCAAAAAGGAGAATTTAGGTTATATTTTTAGCTTAAAAAAATATTATAGTATAGGAGATGATACTTTATGAATATAAAACAAATTAGTTTTGTAGGTGGAGATATGAGAATTGTTCATTTAATTGAATTTTTCTCAAAAGAAGATTATCAAATTCGTGTTTATGGGTTTGATAAGTTTGACATTAATTGTAATAATGTTGTCAAATGTGAAACTTTAGTTGAAGCAATAAATGGTGCTCAAATTGTTATTGGCCCATTACCATTTTCAAGTAATGGAGATACATTAAATGCTCCATTTAATTCATCACCAATACTTATATCCGATTTGATTGAATTGCTAAATTCTACACAGGTCTTAATTGGTGGCAGATTTGATACGAAATTAAGTACCTTATTTGCTGAAAATAATATTAAGGCAATAGATATCTTGGCAAGGGAAGAGTTTGCTGTTTTAAATGCTATTTCCACTGCTGAAGGAGCTATACAAATTGCAATGGAAAATTCTCAAAGTACATTACATAATACTCCTATTCTAGTATTAGGATTTGGTAGAATTGGCAAAATACTTTGCAAAATGTTGGATGGCCTAGGTGCAGATGTATATTGTGAAGCAAGAAAATTCTCGGATATAGCATGGATTAAGGCGTATGGATACAAACCTATTCATTTAAAGGAATTAGACCAACACCTAGATAAATTTAACCTGTTTATAAATACAATACCTTTTGTTGTATTTGACAAGGAAAGAATTGATAAAATGCATAAAGATAGCATATTTATTGATTTAGCATCTAAACCAGGTGGAATTGATATTGAGTATGGTAAAGAAAAAAACATAAACATAATTCTTGCATTATCATTACCAGGTAAAGTGGCTCAAATTACAGCAGCTACTCATTTGAAAGAAACCATAGGTAATATATTTGAAGAAATTTAATAATATTTTTTAAATCATATATTATATATATGATTTATATTATAGGGGGAAATATAATGGATATAATACAAGCAATAATATTAGCATTTGTACAAGGTTTAACAGAGTTACTACCAATTTCTAGTTCGGCTCATTTATTTTTAATACCATGGTTTTTTAATTGGGAAAACATACCTGAATCATTTGATGTGGCACTTCATTTTGGTACATTACTAGCAATTGGTATTTTCTTTTTCAAAGATTGGATAAAATTAATTATTGGTGGATTTAATACAGCTATTAAAAAACAAAAAAGTACAGAGGGTAAACTATTTTGGTATATTGTTTTAGCCACAATACCTGGGGGAATAATAGGGTTTATATTAGATAAATACGCAGAAAATTTATTAACTAATGTATTTGTTATAGGAACTGCATTAATAATAATGGGTATAATTTTGTACCTAGCTGATAAATATATGAAGGCAACAACTAAATATGAAGACCTAACATTGAAACAAACATTTTTAATAGGTTTATCACAAGCTTTAGCTTTTATACCTGGTGTTTCACGTTCAGGAATAACGATGACAACAGGTAGATTATTAGGAGTTGATAGAGAATCAGCAGCTAAATTTTCATTTATGCTGTCAGCACCTATTGTGTTAGGTGCAACATTATATAAATTTAAAGATTTTGTATTTGATATGCCTTTTGTAATTGGTGTGTTAGTTAGTTTTGTAACAGGACTATTAGTAATAAAATTCCTATTGCAGTATCTACAAAAGGGAAGTTTTAAAGTGTTTGCAGTATATAGAGTAGTATTAGGTATTATTGTATTAATTGCAGCAACTTGTATGATGTAGAATATATAATATGAAATGGAGTGATAATCATGGCAACAATAATTGACGGAAAGAAATTATCTAAAAAGGTATTAGCTGAATTGAAGGAAGAAACAGATAAACTAAAACAAAGAGGAATAACCCCTTGTTTAGCTGTAATATTAGTAGGCAATGATCCGGCATCAAAGATATATGTTAAAAACAAGACAATTGCATGTCAAGAAATTGGCATAGATATGCAAGAGTATTTCTTGCCAGAAGATGCTTGTGAATGTGAGTTACTTGATTTAATAGAGAGCTTAAATAATAACGAAAATGTAGATGGTATTTTACTTCAAAGCCCAATACCACCACATCTAAACATAGCTAAAGCTTTTAGTAAAATTAATCCTGCAAAAGATGTAGATGGGTTTAACCCTATAAATGCTGGTATGCTTGCAATGAGCTATCCTATATTTATACCATGTACCCCTTTAGGAGTTATTAGAATGTTTCAAGAGAATAACATACAAGTTGAGGGGAAAAATTGTGTGGTTATTGGTAGAAGTAATATAGTGGGCAAGCCAATGGCTCAAATATTAATAAATAAAGGTGCTACAGTTACTGTATGTAATTCTAAAACCAAAGATTTAAAAACACATTTATTAAATGCTGATATTGTGATATCTGCTGTTGGTAAGCCTAACCTTGTACAACGTGATATGATAAAACAAGGAGCGGTTGTAATTGATATTGGGATAACAAGACTAGAAAATGGAAGTATATGTGGAGATGTTGATTTTGATAATGTCCAACAAGTTGCTTCATATATTACACCTGTACCAGGTGGTGTAGGTCCTATGACGATTGCTATGCTTATGAATAATATAATATTGGCATGTAAAAATAGGAGATAGAATTTATGGGAATAAATAGAAGAAGAGGAAATAGACGTGTTTTTAAATTTAATAAAAACTATATCATACCGTTTTTTTGTATATTAATTACCTGTACAACTATAATAGTATCTACATGTATAATATTAAATCTTCAAAAGAAAATACCAATACAAAGTGGATATAATGAAGGGGTACAAGTTGTAGAAGTACAGATAAATGATAATGAGAAAAAACAAATAAATGAAATGTTTTCGTTTCTAATGTCAAATGTTGATATTGGACAAGAACTATCTAATGAAAATGTGAGATATTTAATTACATGTAAGTATTATGCAATGAACAATGAATTTCAAATAGTTGATAACGAATATATAGATAATATATTGCCAGATGTATATAGAGATTTGGGTTATGTATATTTTGAAGACTACAAAGATACATATATGTATATAGATAAGGAAAGGTTTATATCTACATATAAACAATTATTTAATACAAATAAGTTAAATCAAAATTCATATTCTAACTACTATATTTCTAACTTAAATGGTTTTGTGGTACCAAAAAACAATTATATATATGATAATAGCAAATATAAGGTGCAAAATATAAGTTATGATAAACAAAATGATATATATATAGCTACATTGTTGGAAATTAATGTATTGAAGCTATATGAGCAAAAAGAATATACAGAAGTATTACAATATTTAGAAAGTGTAGAAATTGATAATAATTATTTGACTGGAAAGATGTTAAAGGTTAAAATGAAGAAAATAGATAATAGATTTGTTTTTTATGAATATACAATATAATAAAAGAGTGAGCTAATTTAAAATTAGTATCACTCTTTCATTTGTACAATCATATATAAAATACATTGTACGATGTCTGTAGATTTTTCGCTTTCTATAGCTTTTTCGGCAATTCCAACAAATGTAACTTTGCCAAGTTCTGTTGGCTTACCATTATCATAAAATTCAATTGGAGTTTCATAAATTTTTCCAATAAAAATATGATTAAATTCAAGTGGTAATTCGTTAATGTATTGTTCTACATCTTTGTACGAACCTGTTGTACGTTTAATGTGTAGGTTATAGTAACCTGGTAAACCAGACTCGTTAAAAAAGGCATCAGCATAATTATCAAACCAACCAAGCACTTTTTTATCAAGTTTATCATACTTGCTTTCGAAAACTGTGCTAAATAATGTGGTAAGATAATTTGTGGTTTCTACGCTGTCGTGCTCTAAATCAAGAGCTTCTAATTCTAAATTAAAGATTAGCATGAATAAAAGTATATCATAAATAATATGTTATGTCAAATGCAGAAAAAACAAAAAAAATAAAACCCCAAAATAGGGGGGTTATGGTAGTGTGATGTGATAATACATACAGTATCTGCTACGTTTGCTAGAAATTACAAAACCTGCTTTTCTAAAATCATAAAAGAGCTTAGAGAATATCATTTCTTTGACCGCAGTATAGCCTAAATATTCAGAATTAACACTGCTAATACAAAGTTCATAGCTGTCAATCCAAAAAGCTTTATTACCTTTTAATACCTCACTTGAAATTATTTTTTCAAGTGATTCTCTAGTTGTGGCAAACGATTTTTCAGAACACATTGTAAAGAAGATATTGTCTATAATAGCTTCATTTTCTAAAGTATATGAAAAAGTTAAAAAATTCTTAACGTATTCTTTTTTGAAAATGATACCTTTTTTTAAAGTTTTTCTTTCTTTTTTAACACTAATTCCTAGTTTGTTGAAATGCTCTATAACACTATCTATAACATCATTTGAAAGTTTGTTGTTTTCATAAGAAAATTCATAAATACCATTATAGAATTTTAGACAAATTTTATAACTAAACATATCTATTGCTCGAAGTACAATAGCATTAGATAAAGTTGCTGAATAAGTTGGAACAATAGGATTTGTTTTTCCATTTTTGGAATATACTTTAATATTGTTTTCAAAATCTTCAGAATTTAATAAATCAGCATTTGTTGAATTTACATTAATAGTTTCATTTGACATAATTATATTATACAACATTATGTATAGCAATGTCAAGAAAAAATATAAACAAGATAAACTATCATGTTTATATGTATTTGTTAGAACTCTGTAATAACGCAACAATATGCATTCCAGTCAATTCTAAGTTGCTCTTCTTTCATATAATCTATTTTTTCCTTGTTGCAAGCAATACCTAAAAACATAAGTAAAGAGTCGCATCTTAAGTCATGATTATGTGTATAGATTGCTGTTGTTGCAGAATAGATATTGTCATCTTCTGGGTAATCTAAACTTGAAAACCATGCAACAGCTTCATCACAGTTATCATACAAACGCAATGATAGTGAATAATCCTCTTCTAATTCTAAGTACTCAATACAAACGGAAGTTGCCTCCATATATGCTTCAAAAGCTTTTTGCCTACAATCTTGTAGCATTGCTACAGAGTAAGCACAGTTGAAAAAGTTGTTAATAATTTCTTTTTCATTTGCTGAACCATTAACCAATTTAGGATGGTCAAATTGTAGATAGACTTCTGACATGTATATAATTTATCATATTTTTAATCGTTGGTCAAGAATAAAAATACCAAAATAGATAATTATTTTGGTATTTCTATAATTAGTACAAGTCTCCAATTGTTATTCGAATAACCTTTCACGTTGTTAGGAATAATGTAGAAAATAAAAGGAATGCTATTATTTTCTGTTTCAAATTTAAGATAATCTAGATTAGTTGAATATATCTCAGAGTTTGTACTTTGCATAATAAGTTTTTCGTATTGCTCAAGTGCAGTTGACGAATTCGTAACAATATATGTTAAATCATAAGTATTACTAAGTGTAATATTGTACTGACTAGATAAGATGTCTAACGCTGTTGCTTTTCTAGAAAAGTAAATTTTTTTGATTGAATTTACAACAAGGTTCGATTCATCAATATACGAAGAAATATTCTTAAAAACTTTTTCAAGAATTACTTGCGTTTCGGTTGTAGCATCATCTAAATTAGAGATGTTTTGACTAACTAAATGGTTAAACATACATATATTTTATCATAATTTAGAAGAAAAAGCAAGAAAAACACAGAGGTCTGTGTTTTTAAAAAATTGTTCTTGCAATAGCTCTTTTTAGTTCTTTCATGTATTTTAATTTTTCTAATACATCTATAGGTGCTTTAGAAATGTGGTGGAAGGTTAAAACTTCTTCTTCGCAATTTTCTAAAGCAAAAACATCTTTCCCGTCAGAACAATCAAGCCATAATCTGTTGTATAACTTAGAAGATGTATTATCTTTTGAAGTTATAGAACAACTGTCATCACTGTACTTTGCAAATTCTACTAAAGGATTATCATTAAATTTAACTGTAATTTTAAGGATATAACCTTTTGTACTTTCTATACTAATTGTAGCTTCTTTATTAAGAAGAAAAATTGTTTTTGTAGTTGTAACTTTATCCATGTTAAATTCCCATGTATTATACATAGTAATACATTACATAATTTTTTTATCAGTTCATTATACCATATTATGTATACAAAAGTCAAATGTGTTAGAAAGAAAAAAGAGCATATAGCCTTTTTAAAGACTATTCAGCAAAAAGAATATATACTTTAATCCTTTTGTTGCAACATACACAATTGGTTTCAAATTCAATAAAATTGAGTATAACTGAGAAACTTCCTTTTGAAAGTACACACATTTTTGCATTACCTATAACATTATCTTCTTTACAATCTTGTGCAATCATTATTGCATTATAAATTGATGAACTAGTAATTAAAATTTCTAAAGCTAAATTTTCGGTTATACCTCTAGCTTTTATGTAGTTTTTAATTGCAGTGATAATTGATTTAGAAAAATCAGTTTCTGAAAAACAATTTATTAGTTTTGAAAGTTTTTTCAAGAAAAACTTTGTTTTTTCGGAGTTGTCAAATAACAATTCGTGTTCTTCGACTTGTAAGTCAATGCTTGTCATACAAATTAGTATACCATATAAATTTTACTTGTGTCAATTGTTTTTTTGTTTAAAGTATGGTATATATATATTAGGTGAAAATAATGTTAAAAATTATTTATGGAAAAAGTAGATGTGGAAAGACTACATATATATATAACATGATAAAAGAGAAATATGATTTTAATATTATGAATAATATTAAATCATATTTAATTGTGCCTGAACAATTTAGTCTAAGTACAGAAGAAAAGTTAACGAAATATTTAAAAAAGTGCGGACTTTTTAATATTGAAGTTCTTACCTTAAAAAGAATGGCATATTATGTATTTAATGAATTAGGGTTAGATATACAAAATATTAGTGATGTAGGTAAAAAAATAATAATATATAACATTTTGAATAATGGTAAGTTCAAAATGTTTAATAGTGCTAATAAAGGAAACATTGATAATATATTAGATGTTTTTTCTGAATTTAATAGATATGGAGTTACAAATAATGCTTTGTCATCATTACAAATTGAAGATGTTAGGTTGAAAGATAAAATAACTGACCTTAATAATATATATGAACAATACATAAATATGGTACAAGCAAATGGGAAAAATTATACAAATGAATTAGAAATACTTTTACAATATTTAGATAATAGTGATATATTATCAAATTGTGATATATATATAGACGAGTTTTATGGTTTTACTAAACAGGAGTATGAAATAATTATAAAGTTGGTTAAAAAAAATAATGTAAATATTACGTTTTGTATAGATGATATAAAGCCTTCTAGCAATTCACTTGATATATATAATCAAAACAAAGTAGAATATGAAAAGTTTATTACTCTTTGTAAAGAAAATAATATAGATTTTGAACAAATACAATTATTAAATAAATATGAACAAGCAACACAAAAAAGCGAGATTATACACTTGCAAGAAAACTTATTCAAATACCCATATATTAAGTATAAGGGTCAATGTGATAGTGTTAATATATATTCATGTACTAACACTTATACAGAAATTGAGAATTTAGCTAACCAAGTTATAAAAGATATAAAAAAAGGATATAAATATAATGATATTGTGGTTATAACTAGAGATTTAGAAAGATATTCAGATGCTATATGGGCTATTTTTAAAAAATATAATATACCATATTTTTTAGATTGCAAAACCGACATTAGCAACAATCAAATATCTGTGTTGATATTCTCACTAATTGATATTGTTATTGATAACTTTAGTTATCAAAGTGTTTTTTCTTATTTAAAAACAGGTTTTTTAGACATTGATATTGATGATATATATAATTTAGAAAATTACTGTGTTAAGTGGGGAATACATGGATATAAATGGCATAATGATTTCAATTATGATAATAAAACAGAAGAAGAAAAACAAAGGTTAGAATTGCTTAATAATATTAGAAAAACAGTTATAGTACCTTTAATAGAGTTTAGAAATACAATTCTAAAATGCAAATGTGTAAAAGATATAGTATCTACTATGTATACATTTTTATCTAATAATGGAATAGAAAGAAAGATAAAAGATAAAATTGAAAATTTTAGAAAACAACAAATGATAGAATTAGAAAATGAATATATAGATATATGGAATTATTATACAGATGTATTTGAACAATTAATATTAAGTGTTGGTCAAAAAGAAGTTGACATTCAGGAGTTTAAGAAGTTGTTAGAAGTTGGTATTACAAATACTCAAAAGGCATATATACCATTATATAAAGATTGTGTAATAATAGGAGATATTGAAAGGACAAGAACCAATAGTATAAAATCGCTATATTTTATAGGAACACAAAATGATAAATTTCCTATTACTTATCCAACAGAAGGGTTACTTACTGATAATGATAGAAAATACTTAAAACAAAATGAGGTTCAACTTGCGAAAAATACAAATGAAAAGATATTGCTAGATGAATTTAGCATATATAAATCTATAACTATGTGTACAGAAAAAGTGGTTTTTTCATATATTTTTAATGACCTAAATGGTACAAGTTATAGACCGTCATTTTTAATTAATAAAATAAAAAAGATGTTTGATATTATTGAAATACCTGTTGATGAACAATATGTTTTAAATCAAAAAGAGTATTTGCCAAATGTGAGCTTTGAGAATCTTTTTGATAATAATCTTGAGTTACTACAATGGTATAAAAATAATGATATAGAACTGTATAATAAATATATAGCAATATGTGATTTTAAAAATAGTATGGAAATTAATTTGAGTGAAGAAAATATTTCTAAACTTTATACAAATGAACTCAAAACTTCTATATCTAGAATTGAAGAATATGTTAGATGCCCATATAGTTTTTATCTTAAATATGTGCTAAAAATAAAGGAAAAAGAAATGTATACAATAAGGACATTGGACATTGGAAATTTCAATCATCAAGTGTTAGATGAGTTTTTTAAATATATGATTGATAATAGTATTGATATAAAGAATTTGGATATTGATACTTGTAATCAAGTATCAGAAAAAATAATTAATTTTATGTTTGAAAAAATTGATATTGAAATGATAAAACAATCTAAAGAGTATAACATTCTTAAAATTAGGCTTAAAAAAACCTTGCAAAAAGCCATTTGGATTTTAGTACTTCAAATAAAAAATAGCAGTTTTAAACCAATAGGAACAGAAGTTGAATTTGGAGAAAAAGGGCAATATCACGCAATAGAAGTGGAATTAGAAAATGGAAAAAGGGTTGAACTAAGAGGTAAAATTGACAGAATAGATATTGCAGATACAAATGACGGAAGATATGTAAGAATAATTGACTATAAATCTTCAAATAAGAGCATAGACGTTTCAGATATATATAATGGGCTAAATATTCAGTTAATAACATATTTGGATGCTGTTACGCAAAAAGAAGATGGAATAGTACCAGGAGGGGTTTTCTATTTTAAAATTGATAATCCTATTATTAAAACTTCTGGAGATGTTTCAAAAGAGGAAATTGAAAATAAAATAGTTGAACAAATGAGATTAGATGGTTTAATATTAAATGATAAAACTTTAATAAGCCATATGGATAATTATATACAAGAAAGTTCTAATATGGTTAATGTTAAATTAGATAAAGAAGGAAATGCAAAAGGTAATAATGCTATATCGTTAGATGAATTTATAAAATTACAAAAAGAGGCGAAAAATTTACTAAAAAGAATATCAACTCAAATATTGAACGGTAAGATATCTGTTCTACCTTATTGGAAAAACAAAAATATGTATGGGTGCAAATATTGTTCATATAGTAGTGTTTGTAAATTTAATTCAAAAGATAGTAATTGCAAATATAATATTATGAGAAAGGTATAATATTACAAATTACGGATATAATACATTATCTGTAATTTTCCGTGTAAAAAGTGTAAATGTGCTTGATAAATGTTTTTATATAATATATAATAACAATAGATTAGTTAAGACAAATAAATAAAGAAGGGAAGTGTAGAAATGTGAGAAGTATACCAATAGGAACAAGTGATTTTAAGGCAATAGTAGAAGCTGGCTATTTGTATGTAGATAAAACAAAATTTGTAGAAGAAATATTAAATAATTTTATGGGAACGAAGTTATATTTACGTCCACGAAGGTTTGGAAAAACAACAAATATGCAAATGCTAAAAGAATATTTTGATATAACGAAAAAAGAAGAAAATAAAGATTTGTTTAAAGGACTATACATAGATAGTGTACAAAAATACAAAGAGCATCAAAATGCATATCCAGTAATATATTTATCTTTAAAAGAGGTAAAGGCAGATAATTGGAATGATATGTATGATGCATTAAAAAAAATAGTAATTAGAGAATATAATAGATAGGAAAATGTAAAAGAAATATTATTAGATAATCAAATAAAAGTATATAATAATATACAAAATGGAGTTGGGAAAGTTAGTGATTATTCAACTTCGTTAAAAGATTTAACAGAATATTTATATAACTATTATGGTAAAAAAGCAATAATATTAATAGACGAATATGATGTACCTTTAAACTCTTCATATACAAAAGGTTTTTTAGAAAAGTCAAGAACCTTCATAAGTACATTTTTAAGTTCAGCATTAAAAGATAATGAGTATTTGCAAGTGGCAGTGTTAACAGGGGTACTACAAATAGGTCAACAAAGTATATTCAGTGAATTAAATAATTTTAATGTATATAATGTATTTAAAAGTAATGGAAGTGAATATTTTGGTTTTACTAAAGCAGAAGTAAAAGAAATGCTAGAAGAATATAACTTATCAGATAAGTACGAAGAAGTAGAAAAATGGTATGACGGATATAACATAGGAAATGTAGAAATATTTAACCCATGGAGCATATTACAATATTTAGATAACCAAGGTCAAGTTGGAATATATTGGGTAAATACAGGAAATACTAATTTGCTTCAATATGCAACCAAAGGAATAACAGGACAAACAGCAGAGGCAATAAGTAAATTGTTGAAAGACGAAACAATAGAAATAGAAAAAGAAGATAAAACGGTATATGAACAATTACAAAGTAATTATACAGCGTTTATGAATACATTGATATTTTCAGGATATTTAACAGTAGAAAATGTAGAGCTACGAGGGTTAAAAAATATAGCAACATTAAGAGTACCCAATAATGAAATAAAGATAGTATTAGGAAAAATGCAAGAGAATTGGTTAGGCAATGATTATCAATACGATATTATAAATGATATATGTAGTGGAATAATAAATCAAAATGATAAGTTGTTGAATGATACAATGAATAGATTGATGTTAGAAGATGTAAGCTATTTTTCAAGTGCAG
>CALYAQ010000080.1 GCA_944393615.1 uncultured Clostridia bacterium | reverse complement strand
TTCCATTATTACTTGCCGTAAACGTTGTACTAAAATCTGTTCTTTCACTCACATTTGGATTATCTGCCAATATTTGTTCATACAAAAATGGAGTATATTCTATAAAATTAATTGTACAATTCGTTAGCTTTGTAACATTACTTAATTCTAACTTCCATGTATCATTATTCCAATTTCCCGTTATTCCATTTGTACAAGTAACACTTTCTCCTAAATAGCCTTCGCCCTTTTGAGGAAAACCTATGTCTACATTTTCTCCCTCTACTGTAAAGGCAACCATTTTGTTATTTTTTGTTGTTTCTTTTACTTCTTCTTTTACTTCTTCTTTTGAATTTATCATTCTATAACTAAATGCACTTGTTATACTTAATAAAAATATTAAACTTAATACTATTTTCTTTTTCATATTTCACCTATTATCAGACATACAAAAAACACATACTTTTATATGTGTTTTTAAGTATTTTAAAACAAGAAAAACTTCATTACTATTTGTTAGTAATGTCCCCCCCCCATTAAGAACATTTGTTTGCACTGCTTTATCTTGTTTCATTTAATCTTACCTTCCATAATTATTTTATAACTTTTTGTTGTTACCGTCAACAGCAATTATTTATAACGTCATATAAAGACTGACTTTGTTTAAAGTTGGCTTTACTTATTCTTTCGTTTTTTACCCATTTTTTCAGTAAACCTATTAATTAACATTGATGTTGCTGTATTTCCTACAACGTTAACTGAAGTTGCTGGTATATCGATCACTATTCTAATGATAATTATTATTACAAATGCTTATACTAGGATATTATATGAACTTACTATTAGCATCTCAACAATTAAGCTACCATCTGATACACCGAACATTACCATTTCGCTTAAAAATGCTATTAAAATTGCTCCAATTACACTACCGTACATATTCATAATAGTTTTTATTAGTAGACAAACTTTTCTTACATCTTTTCTCACACTGATGTTTTTCGTTATCTCTAAATTACTTGGCAAACTAGCTAAACTTGATTGTGTTGCAAGTACTGTTGCTGTTCGCATTAATACATTTCTGCTAATCTTTTACCTTTTTTCTCCTAGTATGCTTATTCCTATCCCAAACAATATTGCAAATATTATCAATGGTAGCATATTACTTATACTTAGTAGTTTACTATAGTCTGTTACAATTAGCACTGCTATAATCTTTTGATCAATATTTAAAACTTATACAGCCTCACCTGCTTCAACAATAATATTTTTGCCTGCAGCAGGATCATAAATTGAAGTCGCAACAAGCATAACTACTGTTGAAATTGCACATGCGACAAAGAACACTGCGAACATTCTTCCCATTATTTTCCCTAATCTTCTTAAATCAACCATATTCGCAATTGTTACAAAATCTAATTGAACACAATCGTAAGCATTAAATTTAAGAAAATGTCTCCAAATTGTTTAATTGTTTTGGCAAAATCAGGTGCATATATTCCAATTAAAGTACCAATTATAATTGCTATTAGTATTGTAATTGGAAATAAATAATTTTTTAGAATTTTTTCATATTTTCCATTTTTATAATTATGTTTTTCTTTATAAAATATTATTTAAAAAAATTCACTATTACGTGAATTAATTTTCTTCTTTAGTTTTAATAACTTCTTTTCCTTTATAGTAACCGCATTTAGTACAAGCTCTATGAGGAGCGATTGGTGCACCGCATTGTTTGCATGTAGTAACAGTTGGTGCATCTTTTTTTAAATGAGTTCTACGTTGACGTTTTGCTGTCTTGCTTACTCTTCTAAAAGGAACAGCAAACATTTGTAAATTAAATTTCATCTTCTTTCCTCCATATCTAATAGTTCTTTTAAATTACTCAATGGCGAATCACTTTCTATTTTATTCAATGACCAGCCATCACCTTCAATAATAGTTTCTTTTTCTTCTTTTACTACACGAAGGGGAACCTCTAGTACTATATTTTCCCACACAATCGGAAGAATATCAAGTGTATTTTGCAATATTTTATAATATTCTTCATCTTCTTCATTGTTGTCTATTATTCTATTAAATTGTATATTTACTGGATATTCAATTTCCTCTAAAGTTACTGAATCTTCTAATGTCATTTTTGTTTTTATTTCCATAGTTAAATCTAGACTATAATCGCTTATTTTTGTAATTTTTCCGTTTACTTTAACATTAGATAATTTTTTGATACTGGTATTTTTTAAATCTTCTTTAGAAAAATTAACAACTTTATCAAATTCAATACTATGCTTTATTCCATTAAATAAAGGATTTAAATCGATTATCAATTTTTTCACCTCAGTTACATTATACTATATTTTTATATTTTTTCATGTGCAATTATAATACAAGTATGACATATATTCCAATTTCCATCAATTAATTAGGAACCCATAATGTGATTTGTGTCTGTAGACCTGGCATATTACATGTACAGCCACCGCATAAGCGTATCACCTTATGCCTAATTTATTAATGTTTTCTCGGCATATAAGTCTCATCTGGGCATAATTGCACAGTGTAAGTTTGTCAAACTTCAAAAATGATCCAAAT
>CALYAQ010000079.1 GCA_944393615.1 uncultured Clostridia bacterium | reverse complement strand
CGATATAGTGCAACATCTAGTATATAATAAAATAGAGATATGATATATTTCTATTTTTTATTTTACCTTATTTTTTTTTTTTTCACATTTTATGTAAACACTTTCTTTTTCTTTAAAATTATGTTATTATAATATTGTAGTGTTGTTGAAACATAAGAAAAGGGGGAGTGTTTAAATGGGTTATGAAGATTTAATACAAATACAAACCAAATTAGACAATACACAAAAGTTATGGAATAAAGTTAAGCAAAGTAAGGACAAGTTTAAGGTTTGCGTTCAATACAATTCAAAGGTTATATTTTATGAAGATTTATACAATCATTTATCTACTGAAGATAAGGAGGGAATATCATCTCCGGAAGAATTAAGAGACAATCTTAATATGTTTTTTAAATGCGAAAATACACAATATCATTTTATAAAATCGTATAAAGATTTTGCAATAAAGAAATTTGAAAACGGATATTTGTGGAAAAAAATAACCACAGAGAAGAAATATAGCGATTTATACAAAGAAATCGAACTTATTGATACTAACAAAACATTTAAGAGTGTTATAATAAAATATACTGACTTATACAATGTTGTTAAACAAGATTATTCAAGATACTTTAAAACTAAAAGAGAAATGAAGAAAGTTTTAAAAACATATTTTGACAAAAATAATATAATTAATTCTTTTACTGATGATAAAGAAGAATTTGAAAACTTTACAAATATGTCTATATCAATGTTTAAAAATAACTAGTACATATAATATAAATAGCATTAGAAAGTATTTTCTAGTGCTATTTTTTGTCGAATTTTAAAGTGATTTATCGATATTTATTTAAGGTTAAAATACGTAAAACCATTGACTTTTCGAGTTTTTAGATATATATTATATAAAAATGTTAAAGGAGATAAACGTATGGAACAATTCAAATCAGGTTTTGTAAGTATAATAGGAAGACCAAATGTTGGTAAATCAACATTGCTTAATTCGTTAATTGGAGAGAAAATTTCTATTATGACATCAAAACCTCAAACAACAAGAACAAAAATTACAGGTATATTAAATAAAGATAATGCGCAAATTGTATTTATAGATACCCCTGGTATTCATAAACCCAAGCATAAATTAGGAAATGTAATGAATCAAACAGTAAACGATTCTATCAAAGATGTTGATTTATTAGTGTTTATTGTAGAGGCTGAAGATGAAGAAATTGGAAAAGGGGATATGTATATATTACAAAAAGTAATTGATAGTAATATACCATGTATTTTAGTTATAAACAAGATTGATAAAATAAAACGTGACAAACTTTTGGCAATTATATCAAAATATACTGAACTATATGATTTTAAAGCAGTTGTACCATTATCTGCATTAAAAAATGATGGTGTTGATAGATTACTTGAGGAAATATTAAATAACATACCATATGGCCCTAAATATTATGAGGAGGATGAAATAACTAATTTATCTGAAAAGGATATTGTATCAGAAATTATACGAGAAAAAGCTTTAAAACTTCTAGACGAAGAAATACCTCATGGAATTATTGTACAAGTTGATAGTTTTAAATTGAAAGAAAAATCGGATGGTACAAAGTACTATAATATTGAAGCAACAATATTTTGTGAAAAAGATTCTCACAAGGGTATAATTATTGGCAAAGAGGGCACAATGTTAAAGAGAATATCTACTTATGCAAGGGAAGATATAGAAAAGTTAATGAATAAAAAAGTGAATTTAAAAACATGGGTTAAGGTTAAGGATAAATGGAGAGATGATGAAAAAGTTATAAAAAACTTTTTCAATAGCGACAATTAACATTAAGGAAAGGTGATACTTATGATGAAGGATATTGCATGGCACTTTTTTAAAAAAACTGGTAATATTTCTACATTTTTGGAATATAAGAGTTTAACTGAACAAAGTAATAAAGAAGTAATTAATGAAAAAATGGGTGATGTTTTTGGGGATAGTCAAGACAAAGGGAATAGTAATAAATCAGGCCAATTCTAAAGAAGCGGATAAGGTATTAACAATATTAACTCCTGATTTAGGAAAGATTGCAGTAGTTGTAAAAGGTGCTAGAAAAAGTAGTTCTAAACTAGCAATGAGTGAATTGTTTGTATTTTTAGATTTAGTATTGTATAAAAATACAGGAGATATATATGTATTAAATTCTGCACAAATTATAGAGATGTTCTATAATTTACGTATAGATGTAGAAAAAATATATTATTTAACATATATTTGTAAATTGGTTTGTGATATAGGAACGGAAAATCAAAATTCTTTTGAACTAATGCAGTTGTTATTAAATACAATTTACCTATATTCTGAAGGAAAAAAGAACAATATGTTTTTAGCTGTTGTTTTTCAAATAAGGTTATTACGTATTTTAGGGTTTAACCCCAAACTTAATAAGTGTGCATGTTGTGGAAACGAAGAATTGGTATCGTTTAGTATAAAATATAATTCACTAATTTGTGCACAATGTTCAAAGCAAGATACGGGTTCGATTAGTTTTTCAAAAAGCACAATAAATGCATTGAAATACATACTTTTGTCAGATTCAAAAAAGATATTTTCGTTTAATATATCAGATAGTGTGTTGTCAGAATTAAAATTGTTTATAAAAATATATTTGTATGAAAAATTGGAAAAAGAGTACGATATTGATAGATATTTGAAGAATTACTTAATATAAAGTGATTTTTTTTTATTTGCAATTACATAATAAACATTGTATAATATAATTGTCAATAGAAATTTCTATGACACTTCATAAAAATTTTTGAGGTGATATGATAATTAAAGGTAAACTACTGAAGTTAGAAACCATTGTACATAAACACGTACCTCCTCCAAATTAGTGGTTGGCTCATAATGGGTCAAACTATAATAAGATATAATACAATAACATACTAAAGTTACAAGAATGATTTTTTCATTCTTGTTTTTTTTCTAAAAAATCTTTATTTTACATTGAATTATCCAATAGAATATGATATATTAATTAAGTAAAATTATAACTTGGGAGTGATAAAAAATGAATATAACGAAAGAGGAATTAAAGCATATAGCAAATCTTTCAAATCTATATTTTTCTGATGAAGAATTAGAAAAATACACAAAAGATATGTCTAGCGTTGTAGAGTTTGCTAATGAATTAAGTAAAATCGATACTCAGGGTGTTGAAATTACAACATCAATTTTAGGAGAGTATAATATTTTTAGAAAAGATGAGGTAAAAGAATCTTTTGATAGAGATATATTATTACAAAATGCACCTGAACAAGGCGACGGAATGTTTAAAATACCTAAGGTTATAGGATAAGGGGGTAAAAATGGATATAACAACATTAACTATACATGAAGCTAAAAAAATGCTTGAAAATGGGGAAATAACTTCTTATGAATTAACAAAAGCATATATTGATAGAATTAAAAAGATTGACCCTATTATTAAATCTTATGTAACGGTTTGCGAAGATAGAGCGTTACAACAAGCTAAAATGATAGATGAGAAAAGAAAAAATGGGGAAGCTTTGGGAAGTTTGGCTGGTATTCCAATTGGAATAAAAGATAACATGTGTATTAAAGGTGTAAAAACTACATGTTCTTCAAAAATGTTAGAAAATTTTGTAGCTCCATATAATGCTACTGTAATAGAGAATTTAGAAAAAGAAGGAGCTGTAATTCTAGGTAAACTTAACATGGATGAGTTTGCAATGGGTGCGTCTACTGAAAGATCTGCGTTTTTCCCAACAAAAAATCCTTGGAATATATCTAAAGTACCAGGTGGTTCAAGTGGTGGTAGTGCTGCAGCTGTGTCAGCAGATTTAGCTATTGCAACTCTCGGTAGTGATACAGGTGGTTCTATTAGACAACCATCATCATTTTGTAGTACTGTTGGTCTAAAACCAACTTATGGTCTAGTTTCTAGATATGGTTTAGTTGCGTTTGCATCATCGTTAGACCAAATAGGACCAATAACTAAAGATGTTGAAGATTGTGCATTAATGATGAATGTATTAGCAGGTCATGATAGTAGAGATACAACATCTGCAAATCTTGAAAAATTAGAGTACACACAATTTTTACAAAATGATGTTAAGGGCTTAAAAATTGGTATGCCAAAAGAATATATTGGCGAAGGAATAAATGATGAAGTAAAGAGTGCAATTTTAAGTGCTGCTGATAAATTTAAAAGTTTAGGAGCAACTGTTGAAGAGTGCTCGATACCAGTAACTGAGTATGTTCTTCCAACTTACTATATTATTGCATGTGCCGAGGCTAGTTCAAATTTAGGAAGATTTGACGGTATAAGGTATGGTTATAGGGCTAAAGAATATTCAACATTAAAAGAACTTTATGAAAAATCAAGAAGTGAAGGTTTTGGTGAAGAAGTAAAAAGAAGGATTTTGTTAGGTACTTATGTGTTATCTTCAGGATATTATGATGCATATTATACCAAAGCTCAAAAGGTTAGAACTATGGTTATTGAGCAATTCAAACAAGCTTTTAATAAATATGATGTGTTGTTAACACCAACATCTCCGATTACAGCTTATGATATAGGTTCTAAAACTGATGACCCTGTTGCAATGTATTTATCTGATATTTGTACAGTATCAATCAATATAGCTGGTGTTCCTGCTATATCAATTCCATGTGGTTTTGATTCAGATAATATGCCGATAGGAATGCAATTGATAGGAAAACATTTTGATGAAAAAACATTATTAAGATGTGCATATACATTTGAGAAAAATACTGATTTTAATAGTATGAAACCAGAAATTGGAGGTATATAAATATGGAATATGAAGTAGTAATTGGATTAGAAGTTCACGCAGAACTTGCTACTAAAACAAAGATTTTTTGCGGTTGTTCAACTCAGTTTGGTGGAGAACCAAATACACATTGCTGTCCTGTTTGTACAGGAATGCCAGGTGCTTTGCCTGTTTTAAATGAAAAGGTGGTTGAATATGCAATAAAAGCAGGTCTTGCTATGAATTGTGATATTGAACAAAATAGTAAACAAGATAGGAAAAACTATTTTTATCCAGACTTACCAAAAGCATATCAAATTTCACAATATGATTTACCATTATGTAAAAATGGTCATTTAGAAATTGATGTAGATGGTCAAAAGAAAAATATTGGAATTACAAGAATACATATCGAAGAAGATGCTGGAAAATTAAATCATGACGAATTTGGTGGTGGAGCTTTAGTTGATTTGAATAGAGCATGTGTTCCTTTAATAGAAATTGTATCAGAACCAGATATGCGTTCTAGTGCAGAAGCAAAGGCTTATGTAGAAAAAATAAAGGCAATACTTGAATATTTAGAAGTGTCAGATTGCAAAATGCAAGAAGGTTCATTACGTGCTGATGTCAACTTATCAATTAGACCAAAGGGAGAAACTAAGTTTGGTACAAGAACTGAAACTAAAAATTTAAACTCGTTTAAAGCTATTACAAGAGCTATTGAATTTGAAATCAAAAGACAAATTGAAGCTGTTGAAAATGGGGAAGAAATTATTCAAGAAACTAGACGTTGGGATGATGATAGAGGTATTGGATATGCAATGAGAGGAAAGGAAGATGCACATGATTATAGATATTTTCCTGACCCTGATTTAGCGTTAATAAAATTATCAGCAGAATATATAAATAATATAAGGGAGAACTTACCTGAACTGCCAGATAGTAGAAAACAAAAATATATCAACGAATTAGGGTTGCCTGAGTATGATGCTAATATTATAACTGGTTCAAAAATGTTAGCTGATTTCTTTGATGAAGCCACAAAATATTGTGATAATGCAAAATCAATTAGCAATTGGATAATGGGAGATTTATTACGTATTTTAACTGAAAAAGAATTAGAACAAGTTCCGTTTAAACCTGAATATTTGGCTAAATTGGTTGTAATGATAGATAGTGGAAAAATAAGTTCTGCAATAGCTAAAAAAGTATTTGAAGATATGTTCGAAACAGGAGAAAATCCTGAAGATATAGTTACTAAAAAAGGGTTAGTACAAATTTCTGATGAGGGTGCTATAAAAGAAATAGTATTAAAAGTGTTAGAAAATAACCCACAATCAATTATAGATTTTAAAGCTGGTAAAGACAAGGCTCTAGGTTTCTTAGTTGGCCAAGCTATGAAAGAAAGTAGAGGAAAAGCTAATCCTCAAATGTTAAATAAGATGTTTTTAGAAGAGTTGAATAAATAATAGTTTTATGTGAGGTTATTTAATGGAATTAGTAAGGAATAATTGGAAAGACATTGACATATTAGAATTTCAAAGATATTTAGAAGGATATGAAAATAAAGACAAAATACAATGGACAGCTAACCTGTTAAAAACTAATTTACCTGTTTTAGCTATTAAAACTAATATACTAAAAGATATAGCTAAAAAAATACATAAAGGTAATTATTTAGAATTTTTAGATTTGAATATATGGGAATATTATGAGAATACAGCTATTAACGGTTTTTTGATTTCTAAAATTAAAGATTTTGATGTAATGAAAAAATATTTAGACATATATAGTGCTCAAGCAGATAATTGGGCTACTTGTGATTTACTATCTTTCAATGTTAAGAATAATGAGGATAAATATTTTGATTTGGTTTTAGAATATATTAAAAGTGATAAACCTTTTGTTAGAAGAATAGGTATGTCAATATTATTTAATTTTATTAGTAATATTAATTTTGTTGATAAAATCTTTAGACTATTAGATAACTTTGAAGAAGAAGAACATTACTATGTTAATATGATGAATGCTTGGCTATTGTGTGAATGTTTTGTAAAACAAAGGGAAAAAACATTAAAATATTTACAGAATAATAAGTTGAATAAATTTACAATTAATAAGGCAATACAAAAATGTAGAGAAAGTTATAGAGTAACTAAAGAAGATAAAGAATTGTTATTAAAATATAAGGTTAAATAAAGATAATATTTAGAAGGATATATTTTGGTTTTAGATACAATAAAAAATTTAATTAAAAATGTAATAGGAGAATAAATATATGAATATAGCAATAGATGTAGATGATACGCTAATAAGCCTAGTAGATCAAGCTTATGCGTATGGGCAGTTATATCAATACAAGCATAACGGTAATATGAATGTGGAAAATGCAAATGCTTTGTATATTTCAGGTATATATAATTGGGAAGAAGAATTAGAAATAAATTTTTTTAAAGAAGTTTTAATAGGTGTAATAGATAATACACCGCCAAAACCATTGGCTAAAGAAGTTATTACAAAGTTAAAAAATGAAGGACATACAATTCATATAATGACAGCTAGACAAGAATACTATTTTCCTAATGCTTATGAAAAAACAAAGCAGTGGTTAAATAAATATGACATTCCTTTTGACTATTTACATGTCCATGTAAATGATAAAGGTATAAAGTGCAAAGAATTGCAAATTGATGCTTTTATTGATGATATAGAATTGAATTGTTTATCTGCACAGAAACATGGTGTAAAAACATATATTTTCAATACAATATCAAACAAAGATTTTGTATCAAATGATATTAAAAGAGTATACAGTTGGCCACAGGTATATTATATGCTTACAGGAAATTCTTTAGAAATTTAGAATTATACGAACTGTTTGAAAATAATGGAGTACAATTATAATTTATTAAAAAAATTGATAGAATATATACAATAATTACATTTTCCTATTTACATATACATATAATGATAATATAATATATAGACTTATATTTAAAAAATACCTAGATAATTTTTGTTTGAGGTAAAAAGACTATGTACAATGAAACACAGTTCAAGCAATGTCCTGTTTGTAGAGGTAAGGGCAATATTTGTGTAGGAACAGAAATAGTAGAAGAACCTTGTTTTACTGTTAAAACATATTATGAGATATGTTGGGCATGTAATGGAGCAGGAAAAATTTTGGAAAATGAGCATATATGTGACAAGTGTTTAGGAGATGGAATTATATATGTTGAGAATGAAAAAGCTTTCAAACCTAGTATTTTTCATCTTGAAAATAGAGCACATAGTGTTAAATGTGTAAATTGCAATGGTAGAGGTGTTAAATAACACTTCTTTTTCTATTTACAATTGCCAAAAGTTATAGTATAATATATAGGAAAAGTAATTTTTAACTAATTATCTAGTATTTATTGGATAATTGTATAAGTAAGAATTAGAATATTTCTTACTTGCATCGAATTTAAAATGCCTTGTAAAAAAGGTGATATATATGTGCAACGAAAAAGAAACAAAAGTATGTCCAATTTGCAACGGAAAAGGTTTGGCACGTGTTAAAAAAGAAGTATTCTGTGACAATAGCCATCCAAAACTTTGTGGGATTCGAGAAGACTTTGACACTTGTTGGGCTTGTAATGGAAAAGGTGAAATTGACCCAAACGAGAAAGTTTGTGATGTTTGTAATGGACTTGGTGTAGTGCAAAATGTAGGCTATCCTATTTCTAATAGGAATGGAAAACTACGTATTAAATGTCCTAAATGTAAAGGAAGAGGAGTGATTTAAACTACTCTTTTTTTCTACTTTTTTCTACTTTTTCTATCAAGTTATTTACATTACATAACTTATATGGTATAATACATTTATAAATTTTTATTAAGGTGTATCTAATGAACTATTTGGATAAATTGTACTCAGGAGCAGAGTTTGTTGCATCTAAAGCTGTAAGTATTGGCTTGGTTAGTAAGGAAACGCTTGATAATGCTATTAAAAACAATTGCTTAGCCAATAAGACTATAAGTGTTGCAAAAATAGTTGGAGTAGATGAAACACGAATAAAGCAGGAATGTGTAGATGATGTTTATTCATTGCACAATAATGTATGCATTTTGGAAACGCCAAAAGAGTATATTATAAGTATGCTTATCACTAGAAGCGGTGATTTTAGGGAATTAAGAAATGAGCCAAAATGTGCTAATGTAGGTTCGACTTATGAGGAACCATTGCCTGATACATCAGTCAGTATAGGTCTTTATGAGTATAGAACTAAACTTAATTCTTCAGGATTATATCATTGTGTTAAATCGCATGTTGTTCCAGAAAAGGTGTTTAAGTTAAGTGATGAAGTATGTTTTATGAAATCTCCTTATGGTAGGTATTATGTGTTAGTTAATAGTTAAAGAAATGTTTTTTGAATATATTTTTTGAAGTTACTTTTCAAAAAATATATTCTTTTTTCTTGTTTTTTTCATATATATAGTATAAAATAATTCTATTGAAGATATTAATGTGGGAGAAGATTATTAATGGATAAAATAAAAGTATACAATGATTTAAAAAAAGTTTGCAATAATACCTTACTAGATGAAAGTATGAAAAAACATACTTCATTTAAAACAGGCGGTACAGCTGATATATTAGTTATGCCAAGTGATATTGAAGAAGTAAAGAATGTCCTAAAATACTGCAAAAAAAATAATATTGAATATTACGTTATAGGGAATGGAACCAATCTTTTAGTAAAAGATGGCGGTATAAGGGGAGTTGTCATTAAAATTAGCTATAATATGAATAAATTTGAAGTAAGAGATGATAGGATAATTGCAGATGCAGGTGCCTCAATTATAGCATTAGCACAAGTCGCATATAAAAATGGACTCTCAGGCTTGGAGTTTGCTTGTGGTATACCTGGTAGCGTTGGTGGAGCAGTAAGAATGAATGCAGGTGCATTTAAGGGAGAAATGTGTAATATTGTTGAAAAAACCACATATCTAAATAACGAAGGAAATATTGTGCAAATTGATAATAAAGCACATGATTTTTCATATAGAGATAGTATTTTTGGACATAATCCATATATTATACTACAGTCAGTTTTTAAGTTGCAAAAGGGTAATATTGAAGAAATAAAAGAGAAAATGGAGTATAATACTAAGATAAGAAAAGAAAAACAACCTTTGGGTACATATAATGCGGGAAGTTCTTTTAAAAGATTAGAAGGCTATTTTCCAGGTAAATTAATTGAAGATTCTGGTTTAAAAGGTTATAAAATTGGTGATGCTGAAGTTTCAACAGTACATGCAAACTTTATAGTTAATAATGGAAATGCAACTACAAAAGAAATTTTAGAGTTATATAGCTATGTACAAAAGGTTGTATTTGAGAAATTTAATGTAATGTTAGAACCCGAAAATCAGATTTTAGGTCAAGATTAGTATTTTAAATTTTCAAGGAGTGTTTTTATGAAAATAACAAAAGAAAAATTATTCAAATTTGAAGAAGGAATAAAACGTGAATGGCTAATTACAAATGGATTAGGGGGGTATGCTAGTTCGACTGTTATAGGTTGTAATACTAGAAAATATCATGGCTTACTGTTTTGCGATTTAGAAAATAAGTCTGATAGATGTATGCTTGTTTCTAATATAAATGAAGTATTACATATAAATGGGCAAAGTATTGATTTGCATACAAATGAATGTCCAGGATATATTTCTAAAGGATATACATATCAAAGTAGTTTTGAATATGTTAATTATCCTAAATTTGAATATATGATTGAAGATAATGTTATAACTAAACAAATATGTATGGTGCATAACGAAAACACAGTTATTGTAAAATATGATATTAGTGCTGGTATGCATAAAATTGATATAGATTTTATGCCGTTAATAAACAATAGAATTTTACATACTACCAATAAAGAGGTTATAGATTTTCCTCAAATAGATATAAATGGGGGAATTAAGATAGTTTATGATACTGAAAATAGCCTATATTTGTATAACAATTGTGATACTTATGATAAGTTTAAAGATGTAAATTTTAATAATATGTATTATAGTGTTGAAAATGATAGAGGCTTAGACTGTATAGAAAATCAATTTATGCCAGGTTGCTTTAAAGTTTCTATTCCACCATTTTGTAATAGAATGATATATTTTTGCTTTTCTACAAAGGCACAAAAAAATATTGATGCAAACATTATTTTTGAAAAAGAAGTGCAAAGACAAAATAGAATACTTGATAAAGCGGGAATGTATGATGTGTATGCTAATAGATTGGTTTTAGCTGCTGACCAATTTGTTATTCAAGATAAAAATAAAAATTATGGAATAATTGCGGGCTACCCATGGTTTGGACAATGGGGCAGAGATACTTTTATATCTTTTGAAGGTTTATTATTAGTTACTAAAAGATTTGATATTGCAAAAAATATTTTAGAAAATACTATTGAAAATTTAAAAAATGGATTAATTCCAAACCAGTTAAATAATATAAATAAAGAGTGTTCATACAATACTGTTGATGCTAGCTTATGGTTTTTTGAAGCTTTATATAAATATATAAAATATACACAAGATTATGGAATTGTTAATAAAAAATTCTATAGTGGCTTAAAGAGTATATTAATGAACTATATTGACGGTACTGATTTTAATATTCATGTAGATAAAAAAGACGGTTTGGTTTCTTGTGGTAATAATAATACAAACATAACTTGGATGGATGCAATGGTTGATAATGTACCAGTAACCCCTAGAAATGGCAAATGTGTTGAAATAAACAGCCTTTGGTATAATGCTTTGAATGTAATGTTAGATATTATTAAAAATAAATACGAAAAACTCTATAATACTGATTATAGATTATTTGAACATTTGGCGTTAAAATGCGAAAAATCTTTTGAAGAAAAGTTTTGGGATGCTAAGCGTAATTGCCTATATGATACAATAGAGCCATATAGCCTAGATGTTAGACCTAATCAAGTTATTAGTATTTCGCTATCATTTCCTATTTTTAATAACCAAAATACAAAAATAATGTTAAATACTGTTCAAGAACAGTTATATACCCCCTATGGTTTAAGAACTTTATCTCCATATAGTAAAAAATATATAGGTAAATATTGCGGAGATGTAAGAACTAGAGATAATGCGTATCATCAAGGAACCGTTTGGGCTTGGCTATTATCTGAATTTATAATTGGATTTTGTAGAGTAAATAAATATTCTATTGTTGATAGGAAAAGATGGATTACATATATTGATATTATTGTAAAAAACATAGATGAACATTGCGTTAATCAAATTTCTGAAATATTTGATGCAGATGTACCACATTTCCCAAATGGTGCCTTTGCACAAGCATGGAGTGTTGGAAATATTTTAAAATTGTTTAGTGAGGTTGAGTGATAATGGTTATATTAGGTATAGACCCTGGTTTTGCAATTACAGGTTATGCGGTTATAAAATATGAGAACAATAATTTTAAATTACTAGATTGTGGTGCAGTAAATACAAAAGCAGGAATTCCATTACCTACAAGGCTAGCATCAATTTATGATGACTTATCTTTGTTAGTATCAAAATATAACCCTGATTTTATATCTGTTGAAGAATTGTTCTTTAACCAAAATGTTAAAACAGCTATAAATGTTGCACAAGGTAGAGGAATTGCTTTGTTAGTTGGAGCCAAAAATAATAAAGAGGTTTTCGAATATACACCTTTGCAAGTAAAACAAGCTGTTGTTGGGTATGGACGAGCTGACAAAAAACAAGTTCAACAAATGGTAAAAGCAATACTTAATTTAAAAGAAATACCAAAATTAGATGATATTACTGATGCTATGGCAGTTGGTATATGCCATGCACATTCATATAATATTCTTAAGAAATGTAGGTGAAGAAATGGCTACTAATATAGATAGTTTAATTGAAAATAAAGAAGTTTTTGATAAGATATTTTTACTTTATGGTGAAGAAAAATATCTTAAAAATATATATGTTAACAGAATAAAAAAATGCTTTGGTAATTTAGTTAAAGGTTTAAATTATATAACTCTTGATGACTCTTCTATAAATACATTAATACAAGAGGCATCGACACCTTGTTTTGGGTTTGAAAATAAACTGATTATTGTTACTAATTCCAAATTGTTTAAAATTAATAAAAAAAAAAGTGCTGAATTTGAAGAAGAAAATAAAGAAGAAGAAGAAACGGCAACATCTGGTTCTAATGAGGCTGATGTGATTGAATTTTTAGAAAAAACACAATTGTCGAATACTACTATAATATTCAATGAAACAGATGTTGCAAAAAATAAAAAAATATATAAACTAGTAGATAAAATAGGTGTAGTTAAGGAATTTAACCAATTAAAAGATAAAGAAATAATACCTTATGTTATTGACTTATGTAGCAAATATGAAGTTAAAATAACAAAAGATACTGCTACATATTTTGTAAGTATTTGCAGTAATAATATGGAAGATATTATTAATGAGCTTAGAAAATTAATAGAATATGTAGGAAAAGGAAACGAAATAAAAAAAGAATATATAGATATGATAACAACTAAGAGCTTAGATACCGTAATATTTGATTTAACTGATAATTTAGGAAAAAGAAATATAGGGTTATGTATTAATACTTTAGATGAATTAATCATGCAAAAAGAGCCATTACAAAAAATATATATAATGATATATAGACATTATAAGAATTTATATTTAATTAAATATGCTCTAGATAATGGAATTGATAATATAAATGAGGAATTAAAATTACATCCTTTTGTATTTATGAAGGCAAAAGATCAAGTTAAAAATTATACATTAAATGAATTGCACAAAATATATAAAACATTAATGCAAATAGACATTGATAATAAATCAGGAAAGATTGACTTATATACAGGAATAATTAATGTTATGTGTAGTATAAAGTAGTATATATTGTATAAAAATTTCCAAAATAGGTATAATATACTTAAATGGAGGTTTTTATATTATGATTAGAACAGATTTGGCAATTGAAAATAGAGAAATATATAATAAAGCTAGAAGGTTAGAAGATAAAATTCCGGGTGTTGATGTGGAAGAAGAAGAAAAAAATAATATTAAAATAACTAGAGTTATTATAAATGCAGAGGAAGGAGCAGAAGCTCTTAATAAACCTGTTGGAAAATATGTTACTCTTGAAATACCCGATAATGACCAATTGACAACAGAGCATGAGCATAATATTTCACTTAATATTGGAAGAGAATTGAAAGCTATATTAGATAATAAACCAAAATCTATATTAGTTGTAGGGCTTGGAAATGAAAAAATAACTGCTGATTCTTTAGGACCTAATGTTGTAGATAATTTAGATATAACTAGACATATATTGCAATTTGCGCCTGAAGAAATTGATCCTAATACCACGTCAGTATGTGCTATTTCGCCAGGGGTTTTAGGTACAACAGGTATAGAAAGTAGCGAAATAATTAAGGGAATAGTTGAAAAAGTAAAACCTGATGTGGTTATAGCTATTGATGCGTTAGCAGCAAGAAGAATTGAGCGTATTAATACAACTGTTCAAATTAGTAATGCAGGTATACATCCTGGGTCTGGAGTAGGAAATAGGAGAAAGGGACTAACAAAAGAAGAATTAGGAGTTCCGGTTATAGCAATAGGTATACCTACAGTTGTTGATGCAACTACAATTACAAATGATATTGTAGATAGATTGTTGCAAGATAATATTTCGGAAGATGATAAATCTAAATTGATAACTGAACTTACAAAAGATAATAATTATGTTGTTACTCCAAAAGATATTGATGATGTAATTATTAGTTTATCTAATATTGTTGCTGAAGGCATAAATACAGCTATATTTGACTAATATCTCTAAATATGATATAATAAAAAAATGAAAATTGAAAAAGAATACGATACTGTTATTGTATCAGAAGAGCACTTGAATAGTTGCATAAAAAGCACAAGAAAAATTTCTTATAGGGAAAAGTTTGAAAATATTATATGGAAGTGTAAATGTTCTGTGCATTTACCAGTTGTTATTATATCTTTATTATACTTATTTATTTTTATTGTTCCATTTTGGTTTAGTTATACAAAGATTACTGTTATTATTATGACATTTGCGTGCATATTCCTAGTTTTTTTATTACTTGATTGTTCTACTAATGGATATAAAAAGAAATATGTTCGTTGGAAAAAAGAAAAAGGATTTGAATAAAGTAAAAAAATTTTTTACTTTTTTTATTTTTTCTCTTGACAACGAACTAATGTTTTGATATTATATATATAAGAACAGAAGTTCGTAAATTAGGAGGATAAAAAAATGATAAAAAGAAATATGAAGAAAAGAAGAAGAATTACATGTTTGTTAGGTTTAATAGCACTTATATCAGTAGGTATATTGTTTAATTCAACATCACTATCTAGTGCTCAAATTAATTATGTAGAATATACAGTTGGTAATAATGATACATTATGGTCTATAGCTAAATGCATTCAAGAAAATAATATAAATTATGAACGAACTGACATTCGCGAAATTATATATGAAATTAAAAAAATAAATAATATGGATAATTCTCAAATTTTTGTAAATGATAAAATAACAATACCAGAGATATAAACTATATCTCTGATAAAGGATTGGATTCTACCGCTTTTTTTAGCTGTGTATCATCTATATGAGTATATATTTCAGTTGTTTGAATGCTTTCATGTCCTAATACTTCTTGTAAAGATCTAATGTCAACATTACCATATCTATACATTAAAGTTGCTGCTGTATGTCTTAATTTATGCGGTGTAAATTTGTTAGGGTCTAAGTTAGATAATAATATATACTTTTTTACTAGCATTTCAATTGACCTTGGTGCAATTCTTGTACCGCGTTCGCTCAAAAATAGGGCATTTTTGTCCTTTATATTGGTCATGGAGTTACGTGCTGGTAAGTATTCAGCAATTGCTTTTAAACAGGCTTTATTTAGATATACAATACGTTCTTTATTTCCTTTACCTGTTATAGTTATAGTATCATTTATCCTTATATCATTAATGTTAATACTAATTAGTTCAGATAAACGTAAACCACAGTTTAAGAATATAGTAATAATACAATAATCTCTTTCAACAAATTTTGAATTGGTTGATTTTACAGTATCTAGCAACTTTTTCGCTTCTTCCAAAGTTAAATATTGTGGCATTCTTTTACCAAGCTTTGGCGAAGATATTGCAATAGCAGGATTTGAAGTAAGCTCTTTTGCAACAACTGTAAGATATTTAAAAAAAGATTTAATACATGCAACTTGTCTAGCACGTGAATTTGGCTTATATTCTTTAGTTGTATTTAAGTATGAAACATAGTAATCTATATCTAAAGGAGAAATTTTCCTAATGAAATCTATATCCATATCTTTAATTGATAAATTATCAAATTCTTCTTTTTTAATATCTTCTAAATCTATATATGAATCTCTTAAGAGAAACATTGATTTTAAAAAAATATATAAATCATAACTATAACTTTTTACAGTTCTCTGGGATAAATTTTCATTATTTAGTTTGTATAATAGAAACTGGTTTAAAATTTCAGGATATTTTTCATTTCTAATCTTTTTATTGCCTTCAACCATAGTAATATCAGTCCTTTCAAAATACGACGCACAAAAAGGGGTCAAAAATCGATTTTTAGAAGTGGGGTAATATAACTTCATACCCAAAAATACGTCTAATATTTATTAAAATATATTTTTGTAAAATAATTGTAAAATTTTAGCAAATATTTAATTTCAAATATTAATTTTTAAAATTAAATATAGGAAGTATGCTAAAATGTGATTATAACATTTTTAATATTTGCATTTATAATTTATTTATATTAGATATAAATATAATAATATTATTATCAAAATGTAAATGCTAGTGCGTAAAATAAATTGATATTTGCAATATTAGACATTTCATGCTACCCGTTTTACGTAAAAATTACATTTTGCGCAATCGCAAATAACATTTTTTTGTACGCGTTATACGTACCACTCAATATAAACTAATTATAAAAAACAAATTTGTAAATGTCAACACCCTATCTTAATTTTTTAAAAAAAATTTTATAAAATATATTAAAACAAGAAAGGAGAATAAAAATGGGAGAAATAAAAAATAGCACTGTTTATATAGTTATAACAATATTAACAAACTTTTTCATAGTAGTACCAATAACACTAATAACAACATACATATCAAAACCATTAACAACAATAATAGTAATAACATTTGTATTAATAACAATATTCGAAATATTACTTATAGACATATTAATAAACTTAAACAACAATTCAATAATACAAACTAAAATACTTGAAAAAATTAAAAACGAACAAACAATCGAAAATCAAGTAGACATAAAACAGTAGTTTTTTATCGAACGGTTGTGTGAAAATTCCCATATTTGGGACTCTCGGGCGGTGTTACTATACACGCCCGAAATTTTTTTGCCTATTCGAATACAAATATACTTCCCTTCTTTTAACCTTTTAACCTGCACTTAACAAATATGTTTTTCCTCTTCACATTTTATATTATGTATGATATAATTAATATGTAAAAATTATTATAACTATTTTCAATTAACTAATTGAGTGTGATATTTGTGTTAGAAGATAACGAAGAATCTTCAATGAGGAAAATTAGAAACGAATTAATAAATGAATGCGGAGCATACTGTTGGTGTTGTGGCAACTATTTTACCCCTACCGAATTACAAGGACATCATATTATTACTAAAGCTCAAGGCGGAAAAATTACCAAAAGCAATATTGCTATTCTTTGCGATACTTGTCATAAAAAACAGCATCAATTGATTAAGCAAAATAATTGGAGAAAGTATCATAAATCAATGAAAAACATTATGTATACTGGAAAAGTGCTACGTGAAAATTACCAAAAATTCATGTTAGAAATGAGATAAAAGATGGAATAAAAACAAACAATTTGTTAATTCCATCTTTCTTATATATTGTTCCCTACTTATGTAATATTATTCATATATGTAATAATTATTTTTCATTTTCTTTTTGTTCACTTGCATTATATTTTATACTTTGCACTAAATTATAATAATCTGTATTATTTATTGTTTTAATTACTATTCCAAATATAGCTAGTGCTATTGTTGCTATTAACATCATTTTCATCGTTACTTCTTTCATTTTTTCACCTCATAATATTATTATACTATATTTTAATTACGTTTGCAATATTTTATTATATTTTTTCCAGCAATTGCACCACTAGCTACTGCTGTTGAAATTTGTTTAAATTCATTAACTAAATCGCCTGCTGCAAACATACCTTTGATATTAGTCATATATTCTTCATTTATTTTAATTAAATTGTTTTTTGTTTCTATCCCTAATTTCTTTATAAAATCGGTTGTTGTAGGATAATTAATTGCTATAAATAAGCCATCAAATCTTTCTTTTTCTCCATTATCATAAACAATATATTCTAATCGTTGTTCGCCTTCTATACTCCCTATTTTTCTTGTATTTACGTTAGTATCAGCTCTTAAAGTTGTTTCCAACGGCTTACCATTGGTTAATATGTGTATATTTTGAGTATAATTTAATAATTCATCAGCTTCATTAATGGTATAATTAGTATTACCTATTACGCCAACTTTTTTATTCCTAAAAAAGAATCCGTCACATGTAGTACAATAACTAACTCCCCTGCCTTCAAACTTATCTATATTTTCTATTTGTACCTTATTTCTTGAATTTCCAGTAGCAAGTAGTATTGTTTTTGATTGAAAAATACCATGATTAGTAGTTGTTATTTCAAATACATTATCTACATTCTCTATCTTTATAACAATATAATTAATAATCTGGAAACAAACAGAAAAGGCTTTTTTTGTTCCTGTTTTTTTTAAATTTTTCCCATTTATGCTATTTGAAAAACCAAAATAGTTTTTGATATCTGTCGTTTTTTCAATTTCACTGTCTTTTCCAATTATTAAAGTATTTAAATTAGCCATACTTGTATAAATACCTGCACTTAATCCTGCTGGACCTTTTCCAATAATTATAGTATCAAACATTTTTACCTCCTGAAATATTATAGTTAAATATATATTACACTTTAATCTTAATAATGTCAAATTATATACCTTTATTTATGAATAATATTATAATTTTAACACAAAATATATTTAGGTGAAAAAAGTGAAAAAAGTTCTATATGTATGTTTTTTATGCTTTACTTTAATATTATTAACAGGATGCGCACAAAATAACCAAAATGTTGATAATAGTTATACTACTACTAAAACAAATTATACTGGAAAAACAGAAAATAATATTAAAGAAAATAGCGATAATGTCAACAATAATAATCAAGAAAATACTATACCAAATATATCAACACAACCAGTTTCTACTTTTACAACAAAAATATATGATAAAAGTACTGGTAGGATGGCCAATCTTAAGCTGGCTGGAGAAAAACTTACAGGTATAGTTGTAAAGTCTGGAGAAGTATTTTCGTTTAATGATAAAATGGGACCATATAATCAATCGCAGGGATTTGAAAAGGCTAAGATATTTTCAAGTACTGGAAATGTGTTAGAAGAATATGGCGGCGGTATATGTCAAATTAGTACTACGTTATATAATGCGCTATTGCCTTTAAATGTAGAAATTGTAGAAAGGCATAAACACTCTAAAAAGGTTCAATATATACAAAATGGTAAAGACGCTACTTTAAGCTATGGACATTTAGATTTTAAATTTAAAAATACAACTGATTATGATATGGAATTTAGTTGCAATGTTACTGAAAATGAGGTAAAAATAAATATAAATAGAAAAGATTAAAAAATGTCGTTTCTATTTATATTCTGTTACAAATTTTCTTTTAAGTAAATTGTTTTTAATTTCACCTAGTCCAATAAATTTATTATTGACATATATTGTATATATACCGTCTAACTTATTTTGAGTTAATTGAACACCATTTATAAAGTGATTTATTTTATTTTCTTCTAAATATATTTTTTCATTCTCTGAAAATATTTGTTCTATGTTATATAGTATTTTATCAATAGAATTACAATTAATATATTCTTCAATACACGATATAGTATATGAATTATCCTTTGTAAATACTCCTGTTTTTGTCCTTTCTAAATTTAATAATGTACCAACAGTATTAAGTTTTTGGCAAATATCTTCAGATAAACTCCTAATATATGTTCCTTTTGAGCAACTAACCAAAAAAGTTATTATATGTTCATTATTATCATATTTAATATCTCTAATATCATATATTTCAATTTCTCTTGGTTTTCGTTCGATTTCAATACCCACTCTTGCTAATTCATATAGTTTTTTACCATTAACTTTTATTGCTGAATGCATTGGTGGTATTTGTTTTTGCTTACCTAAAAAAGTTAAAATACATTCTTTAATATCAGTTAAATTCAAATTTGGAACTTGTTTTTCTTCAATTACTCTACCAGTTATATCTGCACTGTCAGTTTTTATACCTAATTTAATTGTAACGAAATACTCTTTATCTTCATTTAATATATATTGTACTAATTTAGTTGCATCTCCTATACATATTGGCAAAACACCTGTTGCATTAGGGTCTAGTGTTCCAGTATGTCCTATTTTTTTTATTTTTAAAATCTTTCTTAATTTTGCAACCACATCAAATGAAGTCATATTTTTTTCTTTATATACATTTATAATTCCTATCATATTTCACCTATAATTGTTTTTTTATTTCAGATATTAACATATCTTTTAGTACTTCTAAATTTCCACTATACTTTATTCCAGCAGCTCTAATATGTCCCCCACCGCCATAGTTTTGTGCTATTTTCGAAAGATCTACATATCTATTAGATCTCATACTTACCTTATATTCATTAACATCTAGCTGTCTAATAAATATACTTACTTCTATATTTTCAATATCTCTTCCTAAATTAACAAGTCCTTCATGTATGCCGTTTTCGTCTTGTGAATGTTTATCTAGCGTTTCTTTGTCTATGTATAGATATGAAATTTTAGTATCAATTATCTCGATATCATTCATAGCTTTTTTTACTAATTCAAATTTATTTAAAGACATTTTGTCCAATATATCTTGAGTTATTTGATTACTATTTACACCTAATTGTAATAATTGACTGGCAGTATCAAATGTATGGCTTGTTACATTTGAATGTTTAAAACAACCTGTATCTGTAAGTATCCCCGTAAATATGCATTCTGCTATCGGTTTACTAATTTCTATATTTAACATTTTAAAGCAATCAAAAATAATTTGACAAGTTGCACATGCTTGACTATCTAAAATTGTATATTCACTAAACACCTCATGAGTTATATGATGATCAAATACTATTAAAGATTCAAATGTAATTTTGTCAATATCCAAAAGTATTCTTTGTTTACTTGCACAATCCAACACTATTACTATATCATATTGATTTTTAATTTTTTCTTCATCTATAATTTCATTGAAACTAGATAAAAACGAAAAGCTAGTTGGAACATCTTTTAATAATATATCTACATCTTTGTCTGATTGTTTTAAATAGTTATACATTGCTAAACTACTTCCTATTGCATCGCCATCTGGGTTAATATGTGCTGTTACTAAAATTGAGTTTGCCTCTTTTATTTTATTAAATATCTCTTTTGTTTTTTCCATATAGTTCACCTCATATTTTTTATACATATATTATATAATTTCACGTCTTAATTATCAAGAGAAAAAACGAAAAGATTTTTTAAAAAAAGTTACCACTTTTTTGGCAACTTAATTCTTTTATTATTCTACATCTTTTTTATCGTTAGGTATAATTTGATTCAAGATTTCATCAATATGAGAACCATATACAATAGAATTATCTAGTTTAAATATTAATTCTGGTGTATATCTTAGTGTTAATTTATGAGCAAGTTCGGTTCTTATATGCCCTTTTGATTTATTTAATGCTTTTATAACTTCGTTTTGCATTTGCTCATCATCACTTTTTTTATCAAATACACTAACAAATACATTTGCATATTTCAAATCATTAGATAATGAAACACCTGTTACTGAAATTAATCCTTTAATATTTGGATTTTTTAAATTATATGCTATAATATCACTAATTATTCTTTTCATTTCTTCTTCAATTCTGCCCATTCTTTTTTCTGACATTTATATCACCTATCTTTATTATTGGCTAATTTGTTTCATAATATAACATTCAATTTGATCTTGTTCTTTAATATCGTTATAATCTTCAATTTGAATACCACATTCATAACCACTAGCCGCCTCTTTAACATCATCTTTAAAACGTTTTAGTGAAGCAATTTTACCTGTATAAATAACTACACCATCACGTATTAATCTTATCATACCATTTCTTACGATTTTACCATCAAGTACATAACACCCTGCTATTGTACCAACATTTGATACCTTGAATGTATTTCTAACTTCTGCAGTACCAGTAACTTCTTCTTCAAAAGTAGGTGCAAGCATTCCTTTCATAGCTTTTTTAACATCTTCAATTGCATCATATATTACAGAATATAGTCTTACATCAACTTTATCAGTAGTAATCATGTTTTTGGCTGTAATATCAGGTCTTACATTAAACCCTATAATTATTGCATTAGCAACTTTTGCCAGTGTAACATCTGATACACTTATAGCTCCAACGTTTGCATGAATTACTTTTACTTTAACCTCTTCATTACTTAATTTAATTAAAGAATTTTTTAATGCTTCAATTGAACCTTGAACATCTGCTTTAACAATGATATTTAATTCTTTCATATCATTTTCTTTCATTTTACTAAATAAATCTTCAAGTGTTACCCTATTACTTGCTTTTAGTGCTTGCTCTCTTTGTTTAATTCTTCTTTGCTCTATTAAATGTTTTGCAACCTTTTCATTTTCAACTTCATAAAAAATCTCTCCTCCTTCAGTAACTTCAGGAAGTCCTGTAATTTCAACAGGAGTAGAAGGACCAGCTTCTTTTATTTGTCTACCTTTATCATCTGTCATAGCTCTTATCTTACCTATATTGTTACCTAAAACAATTGTATCACCAATATTTAATGTACCTCTTTGAACTAATAAAGTAGTTATAACCCCTCTATTTTTATCAAGTCTAGATTCTATAACTGTACCTTTTGATTGCTTGTTTGGGTTGGCTCTTAAATTATTCATATCAGCAACTAGAAGTACCATTTCTAGTAGTTCTTCTATACCTTCATGGTTTTTAGCAGAAATTGGTACACAAATTGTACTTCCACCCCATTCTTCAGGTACTAATTCATATTCAGTTAAAGCTTCTTTTATCTTTTGAACATTAGCCCCTTCTTTATCCATTTTGTTTATTGCTACAATTATAGGGACATTAGCAGCTTTTGCATGATTTATAGCTTCAACTGTTTGAGGCATTATACCGTCGTCAGCTGCAACAACTAATATAGCTATATCAGTTACTTGTGCACCTCTTGCTCTCATTGATGTAAAAGCTTCATGTCCAGGAGTATCTAAAAATGTAATATCTCTATCATTTATATTTACCATGCAAGCACCTATATGTTGGGTAATACCACCAGCTTCTTTTTGGCTTACATTTGTAGATCTAATTGCATCAAGTAAAGAAGTTTTACCATGGTCAACATGCCCCATTACAACAACAATTGGAGCTCTTGGTTTTAAATCTTCTTCCTTATCTTCAGAATCGTCAAATAGTATATCTTCATCAGATACTACAACTATCTTTTCAGCTGTAATGTTAAATTCCTGTGCAACTAAAAATGCTGTGTCAAAATCTAACTCTTGATTTATTGTTGCCATTATACCTAAACCTAATAATTTTTTTATAACCTCTGAAGTGGTTTTTTTCATTGCTTCTGCCAAATCTTTTACTGAAATAGACTCTGGTATTTTAATATTAGTTAATTCAAATATTTTGTTTTTTTCAAAAGTTCTTTTATTAAGTTCTTTATTCTTTTTATTCTTTCTATTTCTTCTATTATTAGATAAATCATAATAGTCTAACATACCATCTTCAGAATCATTAAATAGACCTGATAATGATTTGTGGCTTTTTAAATCTTTGATTTTACTAATATTTATATCATCATCTATACCTCTATTATGCCTAGCGTTGACTTTTTTCACTTCGTCAGATACAGGTTTGGTTTTAACAACTTTTGTATTATATTCTCTTTGTTGTTCTTTTTCAAAAGGTTGAGACATAACATTTTTAATATCCTTTTCGATTTTATTAGGTCTAGAGTCATTTCTAAATTTATTTTGTTGATTATTACCTTGATGTTGATTTTTATTAAATGTTTTTTTCTCAAAAGAATTATTTGTTTTATTACCGTTATTATTATCTTTTTTTTGTATATTTTCCTTATGCATTCTATTATCCTTATTGTTAGTATTTGTATTATTAGAACTTTTTACCTCTTGTACTTTTTTCTCGTTTAACTTTTTTTCCAAAATATCGTATGTATTCATTTTAGGCTTATTATTATTTTGCACTTCCTCTTTTTTAGGTTCTTCTTTAACAGGCTTTTTAAATAAATCTGCTATAGAACCAACCTGTGTCTTTTGTCTGTTTCTATCTCTGTTTATAATATTGAAATCCTTTTTATTTTTTCTAGTAACAACACCTATTTCTTCTTTCTTTTCAACCTTTTTTTCTTCTTCTTTAGTTTCTTGGTTAACTACTTGTATTTCTCTCCTTATAATTATTGGATTGATACCTTTATCATTCTTTTGTGATTTTGTAGCTTTTTTCGAATTAGAATTTGAAGTTTTAGTAGACTCCATTTTAGCTAATATACCACTTGAATTAATAATCTTCATATCCTCATCTGATAAATTAGACAAATGACTTTTTACTTCCACTCCTATTTTATTTAATTCATTTACTAAGTCTTTAGCATTTACATCCAGCTCCTTAGCTAACTCATGTACCTTTTTCTTGCCCAATACATTACACCCCCTATTTTTTTGTATATGCATCTATATCTTGTAATAATTTTGTAATATCTTCATCTGAAATTTTACATTCTAGTATCTTATCAATACGCTTTGTTTTTATAGCTTTATTTAAACATTCCATACTGCATACATATAGCCCTCTACCATTTAACTTACCTGTAGAATCAAATTTAATTTCATTTTTATTAACCCTCACTATTCTTAATAACTCTTTTTTGGGTTTTGATTCCATACAAGCAATACATTTTCTCATAGGAACTTTTTTCATTTTATCACCTACTCTAAGATTTGTTCTCTTATTTGAGTTTCAGTTTTTATATCTATCTTTATCCCTACTAATTTAGCAGCCAATCTTACATTTTGACCTTCCTTACCAATTGCTAGAGATAATTGGTCATCAGGTACAACAACAATTGAAGTTTTTTCTTCTTCATTAACATCAACAGCTATTACTTGAGCAGGGCTTAAAGCAGCTGCTATAAATTGAGCCATATCACTGCTCCATTCCACTATATCAATTTTTTCTCCATTAATTTCTTTTAATATTGACTCAATTCTAATTCCTTTCATACCAACACACGAACCAACAGGATCGATATTTTCGTCTTTAGAATAAACCGCAATTTTAGTTCTAGAACCAGCATCACGTGAAATTGATTTTATTTCAATTAAACCTTCATATATTTCAGGTATCTCAATTTCAAATAATCTTTTTACAAAGCCAGGATTTGTTCTTGATAACATAACTTCCGGAATATCTTTATTATTTCTCCTTATATCAGTAATATATGCTTTTATTTTATCATTAACATGGAAATGGTCATTTGGTACTAATTCGTTTGTAGGTAATATTCCTTCTATTTTTCCTAAATTAACATTAATATAGTTTTCATCAACCTTTTGTACTAAACCTGAAATTAGTTCTCCCTTTTTATCGTTATACTCATTGAATACATTGTTCTTTTCAGCACTTCTAACTCTTTCAAATATAATTTGTTTTGCAGTTTGTGCAGCAACTCTACCTAAATCATCTGGAGATACTTCAATATTAACTATATCTCCAATTTGATATTTAGCATTAATTTTTTGAGCATCTTGTAAAACAATTTGATAACCATCATCAATTAAGTTATCAGGTTCCACAACTTCTTTTTGGGCATACATTTTAATTTTGCCTTTTTTTAAGTCTATTTCTGTTTTTAAATTTTCAGAACCAGAACTTCTTTTATATGCCTTTATTAATCCTTGCTCTAATGCATCTAAAATGTACTCTTCACTTAATCCCTTTTCTTCACATAACATAGAAATTGCTTTTAAAATTTCCTTACTATTCATTTTTTAATTACCCCCTTTATTTTCCCAATCGTATACCGATTTAATAGAAGCTATATCAGTTCTTTTAAATGTATAATCTTGTTCTTCACAATTTATTGTTATTTCAGCCTCATTAAATTTTTTTAGTATTCCCTCATAATCTTTATTCTTATTTATTGGTTTAAACAATTTAATTTGTATATTACTATTCATAAATCTTTTTAAATGTTCTTCATTTCTAATATTTTTTTCTAACCCTGATGAAGATACCTCTAAAAAATATTGTTCCTTCAACTCCAACTCTTTATCAAGTATTGGGTCAATATAGTTACTTAAGTTTTCACAATCTTCAATACTTACACCTTCTGCTTTATCAATATATATTGATAAATACATATCTTTACCTTGCTTTTCATATATTACATCATATATTTCTAAACCTTTTACGTCAGCATAAGGTAAAACTAGTTCATAAACCTTTTTTTCTATTGGTTTCAAAAAAATCTGCCCCTTTCCTAAACAAAAGAGCAGGGTTAGTCCTACTCTTTTGTCAACATCTCTTCTAAGTTAGTATAAATTATATCATATACACTAAAAGATATCAAGTGTTTTTTAAAAAAAATTACAAAATTTGGAGCTGGTTGAATTTAAAAGTAAATGCACTTTTTGTATATAAAATGTTATTTTCAAGATTTAATGCACATTTTAATCATTTTTTTACATTACTATTTATCTTTTTTAAAAAATGTATTATAATATTTTATA
>CALYAQ010000078.1 GCA_944393615.1 uncultured Clostridia bacterium | reverse complement strand
TATTATCAAATGTATAACTTTGGCTTACTACATTTCCACTTGTATTTCCTGCTACATCATATATTTGTTTTACATGTAAATAGTATGTTCCGGTTAAATTTGTTCCTATTGTAACGGCTGTTCCATTGGTATATGTTATCCAACTGCCTCCGGTTTGTGCATCTTGACTTGTTGATAAATAGTATTCATAGGTATTATTGTTTGCTAGTTCGTTATTGTCCGTTACTGTTATTGTTACTTGTGTATCTTTTGCTAGTCCTATTCCATTTGGTTCTATTATTATTGTTGGGCTTATATTATCTACTTCTCCTATTACTCCTCCGGTTATTTTTAACGTATTACTTACTACTTGCCCGTCTTCATTTATTAATCGTATTTGTATTCCACTTTCTTCACTTACTGTTACTGGGTTATTATATAAGCTCCAACTACTTCCTGCATCTGTTGTATACTGTACTCTATACCCATTATTTATTAACTCTGTTTGTACTGTTAATATACTATTTTCATACGTTATTGTTGCATATTCTTCTAATGGTATTTGCATTATTTCATATAGCCATATTTCTATACCTTGTGTTGTTGTTAGCTTTAACACATTGTTATCAAATGTTCCATGTTGCTCTATTATTGGTATTATTTCTTGCACAGTTATTTTATATATTCCTTGATTTACATTACTTAACCTTTGTGTTTGTATTTTTGTTTGAACATCTTCTATTATTACCTTTTTGTTATAGTCATTTACTGCACTTTGTGTATTTCCAAACATATTAGTATTCATTGTTGTTATTACTACTGCTCCTGTTAATATTACAAGCACCACTATTGTTATTACTAACGCCACTAAACTAATTCCTTTTTTCATTGTATCTTTCTCCCTTTTTCTTATTTTTCCCATTTTGTTTTGTTCTATTCAATACACAATATATCATGTATTCAATACAATTACAATATATGTTATGTATTTAAATATAAAAACCAAGACAACATATTTTTATTTATGTTTTCTTGGTTACTTTTTTCTATATATTTTTTATTGCACGCTAAAACTAGGTTACTTTTTTTTTACTTTGTTTGTAAAACATATCCAATAGTGTGTGTGTGTGTGTGTGTAGAGCCTCAACCGTTTTATCACTCATTACCATTTTTTACTACTCCTTTTATATATATTATATCCTTACTTCTTGCTATCTATACTATCAAAAATATTGCAACTTGTATGTATTACATTTGCATTACTTCACATCAATTAAATCTTCTATATTGGCAAATTTACTTTCCCCTATACCACTAATATTCTTTATATCCTCTATATTTTTTAACTTACCATGTGCTTTTATATACTCCATAATCTTTGTTGCAGTAGCTTCTCCAATCCCAGGCAACGTCATTAATTGTTCTTTTGTTGCACTATTTATATTTATTTTTCCGCTACTCGTTTGTCCTTCTATTTCTATTTCTTCCTCTCCTTGCTTATATATATATATCTTTTCTCCGTCTTGTAAATATCTTGCCAAATTTATATTTTTAGTTATTGCTTCTATCGTTACATCACCCGCCATATTTATTAAATCATTTACTCTACTATTTACTGGTAACTCATATACACCAGGCTTTACAATAGCTCCATCAATATGTACTACAATTGTTTCATTTTCCATTTGTACATTATCATCTCTTTTGTAATACTCCGCAATTGCCTCAACATCACTATCTTGCCTAACATAATCTAATATGTATATTCCAATAGAAATAGCAATAATTACAAAAATTGCATATTTGTACTTTATACATAATTCTCTGATTTTTGATAAAATTTTATCAAATATATCTTCCATTTACAAAATTCCTCCTTTTTTTATAAAACCCCTTGTTATTTTGATTAAAATTATATATTATATTTACATAAAATTATTGATTAACAAGGGGGAACATATATGAAAAAATTTTTACCATTAATTTTATGTTTTATTTTTATGCTATCAACAGTATCTTTTGCAGATATAAGCGTAAAGGCTGACTCTGCAATACTAATTGAAAAATCAACAGGAAAAGTAATCTATGAAAAAAATGCTGACAAAAAACAATTTCCTGCAAGTATTACCAAAATATTAACAGCTTTAATAGTACTTGAAGAATGTGAACTAACAGATGAAGTAACTGTATCATCTAATGCTGTACTTTCAGTACCAGCTGGTTCTAGTATTGCATATTTAAAAGCTGGCGAAAAATTTACAGTGGAACAATTGCTATATGCAATGTTAGTGCCTTCAGGCAATGACGCTGCTAACGTCTTAGCAGAGCATGTTTCGGGTTCAACAAGTGAATTCGTTAAAAAAATGAATGAAAGAGCCAAAGAGCTTGGTACTACTAATTCTAATTTTGTAACAGTAAATGGTCTACACGATGCTGAACACTATACTACTGCACGTGATATGATCCTAATTACCCAAGAAGCTGTCAAACATGAAATTTTTAATACAATATGTGCAACAACAAAATATACAATGCCAAGTACAGATATATATAAGCAAACAGGGGATAACCCTCGTATATACGAAAGCACAAATTTACTATTATTAGATAAATCAGGAAATGCTAATACTAAAAATTATTATTACGAATATGCAACAGGTATTAAAACAGGGTATACATCTCAAGCCAAAAACACATTAGTAGCATCTGCTAAAAAAGATAATATGGAATTAATTTGTGTATTGTTAAATGTATCTGCAGGTGAAAATATTTCAAGATATTATGACGCTAAAAATCTATTTGAATATGGCTTTACTACTTTTTCATTAGTACCATTTACTCCACCTGCAATACCTCAAATAGAAATCGAAAACTCAAATACAAAATTAGAAGTTGGAATTAATACCAATGCAACTATTTTAGCTAATACTTCATTATCATTTGAAAATTTAATACCTAAAATATCATTAAAACAAGGACTACAAGCTCCAATATTGAAAGATGCTGTTGTAGGTACTGTAGAATATGAGATTAACAACGAAGTCTATTCATTTGATTTAATTGCATTAAATGACGTAAGTGTTAAACCAACTTTCCTTGAAATAGCATGGAACGTTGTAAAAACAATATTTAAAGTAATATTATTTATATTAATTGCATTTGTAGTTCTTGCTGTAATCATTAGAATTATAAATAAATCAAATAAAAAGAAACGTAGAAATTCAGCGAAAAGATATAAATAGGAGGTAATGTAATTGTCTGAAATTAATGAAAATATAAATGAGCAACATCAATCTTTAAAAGAAGAGCTTAAAAAACAAAAAGAAAAGCGCAAACAAAACTACAAAGAATTCAAGCAATTTGCTTTTAAAGGAAATATTATAGATTTATCTATTGGTGTAATTATAGGTGCTGCATTTTCTAAAATAGTAACATCATTTTCCAATGATATAATTGTACCTATAATCTCTTTATTAACTAGCAATATAAATTTTGCAAATTTATTCTTCACATTAGACGGTAATAAATATGAAACTATTGAGCTTGCAAAACAAGCTAATGTACCAATAATTTACTATGGAAATTTTTTAACTACAGTAACAGACTTTTTAATAACTGCAATATGTATTTTTGTAGCAATAAAATTATTACAAAAATTCAAATTTAACAAACATACCAAAGAAGAAGAAAAACAAGCTATTACAACAAAAGAATGTATATATTGTAAAACAAGCATACCAATACACGCCTCACGTTGTCCTAATTGTACTTCTATTTTAGAGCAACAATCGAGTAGAGAATAAATAATAATTTTATTTATTCCCTCTCACACCACCGTACGTGCCGTTCGGCATACGGCGGTTCAATTTATAAGTTCATTTCAAGCTAAATAATAATCTAGGGCAAAGACT
>CALYAQ010000077.1 GCA_944393615.1 uncultured Clostridia bacterium | reverse complement strand
CCTTTAACCATTGATTTTGCATATCTTCTAGCACTATTCGTATTTCTTTATTTGGTATTTTAAAACTTGCATATTTCTTATCATTCACTTTATATATTCTTTCAATCTTTAAATACCCTGAAAATGCTAATAAATTTATAAAGGTTTCGTAACCACTTGTTAAATCGTTATATATTGTTTTTTCATGTACTCGCATTTCTATACTTTTACAATCTAACAGTCTATTTACTGCCTCTATTGCTTGGGCATTTATATTTTTTTGTGTTACACTTAATAAATTAGTATTTCCTGTATTTACCCAATAATTATCTGGTTCTGCTCCACTATCTAAATATTGCAATATACTCCAAGGATTAAATATTTCTATTCCCCCTATGTTATATCCGTCATACCATTTTTCTACTTCTGCATATTTATCAGACATATTATATTCTTCTAACATTTGCTTTACTTCTGCTTTTGTAAAGCCAAAATATTCGGTTGCTTGATTACTAAATATATTATATATTTTTAGATTATTCAAATCGCTAAATATACTTTGCTGCCCTATTTGCAATACTCCTGTTAATATTCCTACTTGAAGGTTTTGATTGGTCTTTAATGCACTACTTAAAAATGTTCTCATAAAATCTATTGCATTATCTACGAAGCCTTTTGTATATGCTTGATTTAACGGTGCATCATATTCGTCTATTAAAACTATTACCTTTTTATTATAGTATCTATATAAATATTCTGTCATTTTTGCAAGTGCCACTTGATATTCTCCTATAGTAGCTGTTTTATTCAAAATACTATCATATCTATTTAATTCATTTTCTTTTAAGATACTTCTTACATAATCATTTGCATTATATAAATCAATTATCAAATCTTTTATATTTCCATACATATTTTCCCAATTAGATTGCTTTGCCTCTTTTAATGTCATAAATATAGTAGGATATGCATTTTGATGTTTTTTACATTCTTCTATGCTATCTATATATAGTCCTTTGAACAAATCCTTATTTTCTTCTTTTTTAGTAATACCAAAATATTCTTTTAACATTAACATATTAGTTGTTTTACCGAACCTTCGAGGACGTAAAAATAATTTTGCACCCGTAAAATTATTTATTATTTCTTCAATAAATGCTGTTTTATCGATATAGTAGAAATCGCCTTCAATAATGCTTTTAAAATCATCATTACCTATTGATATTGGTTTCATTTTCTAAATCTCCTTTATATATTTTCTTATAACTATATTATACTTTATATAATGTCTTTAATCAAGATTATTTACATCTTTTTACTATTGTATAGTAAAATTAAATATATTATTTTTTATTTTTAAGGAATGAAACCGCACATTTTACTACTTTTTCGTTATTACTAAAGCCCAAAAACTAATTCCCTTTTTCATTTACATTATATTTTATACAACTTGTACGTATTACATTTGTATAACATTCCAACTAAATTATTCTTATATAATTATCCAGCACATTATTAGTAAATAATTCTATTGGTATTAATACGCCAAGTAATATCACACATGCAATTCCTGTTATAATTAGACAAGAATATATTTTATTCTTTATTCCATATAAGTTTCTGTTTTTTAATATATTGCGTGCAAAATTTATCCATAGTATTGATATATATATTATACCAATTATCAAAATTAAATTAGGTACTAATATTGATATTAAAGCATATATACTTCCTTTTACATTACCAAGCAACATAATTAAAAACGATATACAAAAGCCTATAGAAAACCCTTTATGTACTATAGCTAAATATATTAATGGAGAAAATATAATACTGCATCCTAATATTAGTATAGTGCCAATATACACCAGTACATTGATTAGCGTTGTTTTCATTATTGAATAATTATCAACAACATAATTTTCTTGTACCACTATTTTATTATTCGCATCAATATACTCTATGAGCTGTACTTTCATATTATTATCAATTGAATTAGCTACTATAATTCCTAATATACACCCAAAAATCAACAATGATATTAGAATAAAAATTTTAAATCTATTTTCATTTAAAAAGCTATATATTATCCCTTTATTTCTCAACATGTACACATCACCTATAACAATGTATGTACAAACTTATAAATTATGATATTAAAATTATTTATGCACCTGCAATTTTACCATAGATACCTCCGCCACCTTCAACTACCTTAAGCTTTCCTTCACGTGCTTGAATAATTAAATTGGCATATTTTTCTCCTACTACTGATGCTATATCATCAAATGTAGCTCTATGCAATATATTCATTTCTGTTCCAAAATATTCGATTAGTTTAGTTATTGTTTTACTACCTATACCAGGTATAAATTGTAATGGTATTTGATATACGTACGGCGGTCTAATTTGTGGAGAAATACTTTCCTTTTTATCTTTTATAACTTCTATTCTATCCAAAACCCCTGTTGTTATATTCCTACTATCACAATCAGGACAAGTTAGTGCTGGTGCTGGCATTTCTACATTTTTTTCGCAAATTTCACAAAACGTTCTATGATATTTGCCTAATTTAGGATCTAAACCATAATTAGAGATTACCCCTCTATTATTTTCTCTTTTTAAAGCCTTAACCAATTCTTTAAAAGATATATTTTCCATTTGTATTACGTTATATTCCCTTGCTATTTTAGGTAATGAATGTGCATCGGAATTGGTAAGAAATGTTTTCGTTTCTAACTCACTAATTTTATCTGCCAAATACGTATCAGAGCTTAACCCCAATTCTATACAAAATATATCCTTAAAATCTTCTTTAAATATTTTTTGTAATCTATCTGTACAATTTCCGTAAAAACTTTTATGCGGAGTAAAACAGTGTGCTGGCATCAAAAATCCATTATACCTTTGAGCTATATGTAATAGCTCTCTAGCATTAAGGTCAGACCTTTGGGAACTCAATGTAATATTTTTAATATGTTTACTCATTTCATTACTAAAGTCTTTTATATCTTTTAACGTTGGAAAAAAACACACATTATGAGCACTACCATTTTTTCCATCCTCTCTTTGTTCCACAGTTTCTATTTCACTACCTAATATTATACATAATGAATCTTTGTATATTATTCCACCTTGTTCAATTTCATAAGCTTCTCCTTTATTTAAAAAATCTTGTATATCTTGTTGTATATATGGCGAACCACAATCAACTATTCCAACAATATTTATCCCTTTTCTCTCAACACATTCTTTAGCAATATTCGCAAAATTCAAGCTTTTTGCTGCAGTTATTTTTATAGGTTTATTATTTTCACTTCTCCCAATATGTACATGTAAATCAACAAAATATTTCTCCATTTTATATTCACGTCCTTTTTATTTTACTATTAATACTTTTGTATTTTCCAATACCCATTTCTAGCCGAACCTATTCTTTGTAATACACCTTGTGTTTTTAATATATTTATATTTCTTTCTACAGTTCTTGTTGCAATATTTAATTTATTTGCAATTTGTTTTTGAGTTATTTTTTGATTGTTTATTATTAATTCTAATATTTCTTCTTTTGTACTTTTTTTACCGACATATTTACCGACATATTCACCGACATTCTTCTTTGAGTTTTAAAGTTAAATCTTCTTTTGTATCTTCTTCTAACTCTGACAAATTTTTTCTATATATTACTACAAAAAATGCTGTTTTTCTATCTTCAAATTTTACCTTTAAATTTTTTTCGCTACATTTTTTATATACATTTTTAATTCCAGAACCCCATTTTTCAATCTCTCCCGAAAGATAAATTATTTGTGCTATTAAAGGATTTCTTGGTCTTGAAGGTTCATCTCCATATATATAATCTTCAGGGGTTGCTTCCATAGTAAAATGTCCTGGATTACATATTTCTATTCTATCTTTATATATTGCTATATTATTATCATAAGGTTCACTCCACAATCTATGACAAAAAGAATTACACAATATTTCTCTTATAGCTCTTATAGGAACTTCTGGTATATCTTCTCTTTCAAACTTTCCTGTATTAAAATTAGCACTCCACCTAATATTTTTAGAAATGTATTGTTCTCCATTATCTATTAAGTTAAATATATTTCCTGTATAATCTTGCATATCTAGGAAAGTGGTTTTCTCTTTGGTTGCAAAAATTGCAACTCTAAGTTGTAATTTAGGTGCTTTAGCAAATAGCACATATCCCGCATTTTTTATTTTTTCTTCCTTTGTTAATAAATTTAACTTTCTTAATATATCCTTAACATTAGTATATTCAAAAGAAATTCTACCTTTTTTCTTGCCTTTTTCTATAAATTTTTTTAACGTTTCTTCATCTATATCCTCAAAACTAATATCACTTTCCTTTTCTTCCCACCTGTTATTTCCTTCTTCTTGCTTTAAAATCAATTCTTTAATTGCTTTTTGAGATAATTGCCTATCCTCATCTCCAACTCTCATATACGCTCGGCCATATGCAAAATATGGTACATCTGTACCTTCAAATTCTACAACTATACAAGCCTTACTCTCTATTTCTATTTTAGAAACAATAGGATAAATTTTAGGTTCTATATTTTCAGATATTGTTTTTGTAACACTTCTTATAGTATTACTTGTAACATCTTGCCCCAAAACACTTCCATTATCTTTTATTCCAAAATAAATTTTTCCAGCTTTATGCTTATTCAAAATAGAAACTATAGAAATAATAGCCTCTTTAAGTTCACTAGTTGATTTCTTTAACTCTACCGTTTCACTTTCTTTATATATCATTCATACCTCCTTATATTTGCTGTTGCCTCTACAGCCAACTCATCGCACCTATTATTATATGGGTTATCACTATGTCCTTTTACTTTTATAAACTTATATTTATGTTGTTGTAACAATTCTAATAATTCTAGCCATTGCTCTTTATTTTTCACTGGCTCTTTTTTAGAATTTTTCCAATTCTTTTTTATCCAACCTTCTATCCAGTTTTCTAAAAAAGCATTTACTACATATGCACTATCACTATATATTTCAATTTCGCATGGTTCTTTTAATAGTTTTAGAGCTTCAATCACAGCTTGTAATTCCATTTGATTATTTGTAGTATTATCTTTTCCACCACTTATCTCTTTTTTAACCTCATTGTACATCAAAATTGCACCCCAACCACCAGGACCAGGGTTACCACTACAAGCACCGTCAGTATATATTTTTATCTTTTTCACTTTATCACCACTTTATATTTTTTCATACATGATTATATATTTTTTTATTCATCTTGCCAAGTGTTTTTTCAAAATAAAAAATATTAGTTAAATAATATAGTTAACTAATACTCTTTCGTTTTTCTTTCCTATTCTGATTATAGTCTTATAACAGACTTAAAATCAAAAAGGTTACTGCCATATAAAGAATAACCGCTACATCAGTTCCAACATCAATAAATGCGTCAATTGTAATTGCAACAACTACACTTATGAGTAGGAAAAGAATGTGACATAGCCATTCTTCTGGGATAATCATTTTTATCACCTCTTAACAAACGGGTAATATGCTTTAGTTTTTGTTTTTTATAATTTATACGCAACCAATACAAAAGCCAATACCGCTACAACCAGGAAAGCAACAATTTTACTAGCATCTCCTGGACTTGCATTATACATTTCAAATAATGATACTCCAAACAGTGCAATTGCACCAATGAGTATTGCATCTAAAATTATATTTTTATAGTCTATAAATAACACCTCATAAATTCTTTATACATTAATATTATATCATAAATTATATGGTTTAGCAACTAAAAACACTAAAATTTTAACCTATACATATTGTAATTCTTTCTATCCTAATGTATAATATATTAGATATGAAAGGAGATTAAATCATGGAAAATATATGTACAAATAAGATTGCAAGACATGAATACTATATTTTAGATACTTACGAATGCGGTATTGTACTATCAGGAACAGAAATAAAGTCGATTAGACAGTCTAAAGTAAATATAAAAGATAGTTTTGCAACTATCAAAAATAGTGAAGTATTTATACATAACTTACATATTTCTCCTTATGAAAAAGGTAACATTTTTAACAAAGACCCTTTACGTACTAGAAAACTACTATTGCATAAAAATGAAATTCTTAAAATTCAAATAGAATTAAAGAAAAAAGGGTTGACATTAATACCTTTAAGAATGTATTTTAAGGGTAGTTTAGTTAAACTAGAGCTTGGTATTGCACAAGGAAAAAAACTTTACGATAAAAGGCAAGACATAGCTAAAAAGGAAACTCAAGTTAGATTAAACAAACTACTAAAACAAAACACTAGATAGGAGTGTACTATTTTGAACATATACGTTACAAGACATGGACAGACCGATAATAATATAAAAATGATTATGAACGGGAAGAGCAATATAGATATAAACCAAAAAGGTATAAGTCAAGCAATGCAAGCTAGAGATATATTATCTAAAATGCATATTGACTTGATTTTTTGTTCTCCATTAACACGAACAAAACACACAATGCAAATAATTAATCAAAATAATATACCAGTTATTTTTGATAATAGAATTGTAGAACGTGACTGCGGTGAGTTTGCTGGTTACCCTTATAGTCAAGTTGACGCTAGAATATACTGGAATTACAACGATAAAACCAATTATATAAAAGTTGAAAAAATATCCGAACTGTTTAAAAGAGTTTATTCTTTTTTAGATGAAATAAAAGAAAAATATTATAATAAGTCTATATTAATAATAACACATAAAGGTACTTCAAAAGCTATACAGTGCTACTTTGAAGGCATACCCCAAAATGGAGATTTGAGTAATTTAGGCTTAAATAATTGCGAAATAAAAAAATATGCAATTGAAAAATGATAGCATTTAGAATAATTAGCTATCATTTTTCTTATCTATTAGTATTTACATTTATACTTTTTGCTGTAACTATAACATCAAACACATTCATTGATGTATACTTTTCTATATCACCTTTAACAGCTTGTTTTAATTTAAGCAACGTCTTTTTTATATTAGCACCAAACTCAATAATTACATCTATTTTTATGAAAATACCATCTTGATAAGTTTGTACTTCTAACTTTGTTGCTTTATGTACTTCAGGCATACTTTTAACTATATGCATTGTTATTTGTTTAAATACATTAGTAGATATTGTATAATCTCCTAAATATGTAAAAGTTGGTCTTATTACCGATTTTTCACTAATATATGGTTGTTCCCCTTTATTTTTCTTAAATATCTGCAATGAATCTAACAAATAGCCTGAAAAATCTCTCTTTATTTCAAACGTTGGTACAGGAATAACATGTTTCCCTTCTACCATTCTAATACTTCTAGCTTTTTCTATTTCTTCCTTGGTAGCAACGTCTTCTATATATATAGTTTTTTCTATTGGTGGTAATCCTAAATTATGAACAATTTGATTAACCATATCATCAGATGTTCCGAAGTATTAATATAGAATCTATTTCTTCTTTTTTTCTTGCTCTATCAATTTCTTCTTTTTGACCTGGCATAGAAAATAAAGCTTGCCTTACAGAAGCAATTTTAGTTTCTGCCTTTTTGGCAGATTTACCTGCCACCACCTTATTATCCTTTATTAATATTGCATCATCAATAATATAATTAAGTCCATATTCCTTTGCCACCATTTGTGCTCTATGGCTTTTACCTGAGCCACTTTTTCCTACAAAAGCATATACTTTCATCATATCTTTCCTTTTCTTTAGTTTTCAACTGTTCCCATTTTAGAAAGGTTTATTCTTCCTTGATGGTCTATATTTACTACTTGAACTAATATCTCATCACCGGGTTTTACAATATCTTGTATTTTTTCATTTTTATCATTTACAAGTTTTGATATATGTATTAGTCCTTCCTTATTTGGTAATATCTCAACAAAAGCACCAAAATTCATTACCTTTGTTACTCTACCAGTATATATTTCGCCTACCTCAATTTCTTTTGCTATTGATTCAATCATAGCAACTGCCATTAAAAGTTTTTGTTCATCATTACCCAAAATCGAAACCGAACCGTCATCATCTATATCAATTTTAACACCAGTTTCCTCAATTATTTTATTTATAACTTTTCCACCAGTTCCAATTACATCTTTAATCTTATCAGGATTAATTTGTAGATTATGTATTTTAGGTGCATATTTTGATATGCTTTCACGTGGTTTATCAATAGCCTTTAACATAACCTCATTTAATATATGCAGTCTTGCCTCTTTCGTTTTTTCAAACGCCTCTTTTATAATTTGTGTAGATAAACCATCAATTTTTATATCCACTTGAATTGCAGTAATACCATTTTTTGTACCTGCTACTTTAAAATCCATATCACCGAAAAAATCTTCTACCCCTTGAATATCTAAAATCATTAAATGTTTATCAGGTTCAGATTCATCAATTATTAGTCCTGTTGATATACCTGCTACTGGTTCCTTTATTGGAACCCCTGCATCCATTAATGCCAATGTACTTGCACAAATACTACCTTGTGAAGTCGAGCCATTAGACGATAACACCTCTGATACAACCCTAATAGCATAAGGGAATTCTTCTTTACTTGGTATCACAGGTTCTAATGCTCTTTCTGATAATGCACCATGTCCAATTTCTCTTCTTCCAGGTCCACGTGCTTGACGTGCCTCCCCAGTACTATATGCTGGAAAATTATAGTGATGCATATATCTTTTACTATTTTTCTCATCTAAACCATCTAATTCTTGAATTTCACTTAAACCTGCAAGAGTTACAATTGATAATACTTGTGTCTGTCCTCTTGAAAATAATGCACTACCATGTACTCTTTCAAATAGTCCTACTTCTGCTGATAGTGGCCTTATATCATTTATTCCTCTACCGTCAACTCTTTTATGCTCAGTATATATCATTTTTCTTATTGTCTTCTTTTCTATTTCGTATAAAGCATCTAAAATTGGTATTTGCTTTTGTTCATACTCTTGTCCATATTTATTTGTAAAATACTCAATTACTTCTTCTTTTAAATTATCAATATTTCTATCTCTTTCTTCTTTGTGCGGACTTTGAATAGCCTTATACATTTTATCTTGTACATATTCATATACATCGTTATATATGTCTTGTGAAACTTTAAAACTAACATATTCCATTTTAGGTTTGCCAATTTCTTTTTGTATCCTATCAATAAGTTCAATTATCCTTTTTATTTCCTCATGCCCCTTAATGATAGCTTCTAACATTATATCTTCAGGTATTTGATCTGCACCAGCCTCAATCATACAAACTTTTTGACTTGTTCCTGCTACGGTTAAATCTAATTTTGTTTTTTGTCTTTGTTCTAAATTAGGATTAATTACTATTTGATTATCAACATAACCAACATTAACACCTGCAATAGGTCCATTAAATGGAATTTCTGATATACTAACAGCAATTGATGCACCTATCATAGCTGCAATTTCAGGACTACAATCAGGTTCTACAGATAAAACTGTACAATTAATGCATACATCATTTCTAAAATCTTTAGGAAATAACGGTCTCATAGGTCTATCTATAGCTCTTGATACTAGTATTGCATTTTCACTAGCTCGTCCCTCACGTCTATTAAACGAACCAGGTATTTTACCGACTGCATAAAGTTTTTCTTCATAGTCTACACTCAATGGAAAAAACTCTATTCCTTCTCTAGGCTTTTTACTAACTGTTGCATTAACAAGTACAGCTGTTTGTCCATATCTAACCAAACATGAACCGTTTGCTTGTCCTGCCATTTTTCCAGTTTCAATCACTAATTTTCTACCAGCCAAATCCATTTCATATTTCTTAAACATAAAAATCCCTCCTCGTATATTAGCTATATTTATACTATATATATTTGCAAGTGCTATAATTACATAAAGGGAAAGAATAGTTTGTTACATAACTATCCTTCCCTAAATAACGTTATTTTCTTATTCCTAATTTTTGAATTAACTCTCTGTATCCTTCAAGATTTACTTTTTCATAATACTTTAATAATCTTTTTCTTTGACCAATCATTTTTAATAATCCCATCCTTGAATGGTTATCTTTCTTATGAGCTTTTAAATGCTCTGTTAAATGATTAATTCTTTGAGTTAATAAAGCTATTTGTACTTCTGCTGAACCTGTATCTGTTTCATGCTTTTTGTAAGCATTTATAATTTCTGCTTTATCCATTTTTACACCTCCTAAATATTCTTTACACCTTAAACTAAGAAATAATTGGTGTGTTATCTTAAATCTGAGTAAAAGGTTTTTACATAAAATAGTATACATTAATTTTTATGAAAATTCAAGTGTTTTAGAAGAAAAAACAAAAATAACTGTGAATGGTTGAATTTAAAAGTAAATGCACTTTTTGTATATAAAATGTTATTTTCAAGATTTAATGCACATTTTAATCATTTTTTTACATTACTATTTATCTTTTTTAAAAAATGTATTATAATATTTTATA
>CALYAQ010000076.1 GCA_944393615.1 uncultured Clostridia bacterium | reverse complement strand
AATATATGATATATCAGGAAATACAAGTGGAAGTGTAGTAAGCCAAAGTTATACATTTGATAATACAGCTCCATATAGTTTTACTCCAACAGTATTATCAAAAACAACTACAAGTCTAACAATAAATGCAAGTACAAGTGATAATAACGGACAGACAGTAACATATCAATATAGTAAAGATAATGGAGAAACATGGCAAGACAGTAATGCATTTACAAGTTTAACATCAGGAACGACATATAGTGTACAAGTAAAAGCAATAGATACATTAGGAAATGAATATACAAGTAATAGTATAACAGCAACAACAAAACAAATATTGGGCAACTTAATTACATCTGCAAATGATTATGGAAAAACAATACAATATACTGCAGGAGTTAGTGAAAATGAAGTTACAAATTGGAAGGTGTTCTATAAACAAACAGTAAATGGCGAAGATTATGTGTATATAATAACAAGTGATGTTTTAGTTGCGTCACAAATGCCAACTGTAAGTGGAATGACTAAAACTACTTGTTATGGTATGGATACAATATACTGGAATGCAGTACCAAGTGTACCAGAGAATACTACTATTGCTAAGACATATTTTATGGCAAATTGGAATAACGGTGTATATAACACAAATAATAATGCAAAGTGTGTTTCAAAGTTGCTAAATATTACAAATTGGAGTGATTTTGTAAATAATAACTATTCACAATACATAATAGGAGCAATAGGAAGTCCAACATTAGAAATGTTTATTGCAAGCTTAAATGAAAAAGAAAATAAAACAGTAACCTTAACAGGAGCAGGTGCTGTAGGGTATAATATTGATGGTTCTGATATATCAGGAGTTTTAGGCTCTGATGAATTATATTTTTCTGATCCCAATAATTGTTGGCTAGCTTCACCTTCTTCATATTCAGTTCTTACCATTAATTTTGTAAATGGTGCAAATCAGATTAGTAGAAATCAATATGGGGCTAATGGGTATGAAAATGCATCTTATTCAATTCGTCCTGTGGTATGTATAAGTGCTAACATACCAGCATATTTAGACAACAATAACATTAATAATATAATATTAGAATAATATTTTTTCACTGTATAAATTTTAATAGAATTTATACAGTGTATTTTAATTTTTCTTACATAAAACTAGTAATAAATGCAAATATATTTCCATATATATAATTTGGGGGTGTATTTTTTATGTGTGGATTTTGTGGTTGGGTAGGAAATAAAAAAGTAGAAGATAGAAATAGCGTACTATATAAAATGACTGATACGATTACGACAAGAGGGCCAAATGAAACAGGATATTATCAAGATGACTATATTAATTTAGGACATAATCGTTTGATAGTTATAGATCCAAATGGTGGCAAACAACCCATGGAAAAAATGTGTAATGGTCAAAAATTCGTTATTGCATATAATGGAGAAATATATAATATAAGACAGATAAGGAGAGAATTAGAAAGTAACGGTATACATATTGAAACTAATTCGGATACAGAGATTGTTTTGGGTTCGTATATACTATGGAAGGAAAAATGTGTTGAGCATTTGGTTGGAATATTTTCGTTTGCTATATGGGAAAAAGAAAATATGAGAGTATTCCTAGCAAGAGACCATTTTGGAATTAAACCGCTATTTTATTCATTTAGCAATAATAATTTGGTTTTTGCAAGTGAAATAAAAAGTATACTTAAATATCCTAATATTGATGCAGTTTTAGACAAGGAAGGAATTTGTCAATTATTTGGACTTGGCCCTGCAAGAGTACCAGGAAAATGTGTGTTTAAGAACATATATGAAATAAAGCCAGCGTCCTATGCAATTTTTGATTTTATGCAAAATACATTTAGTCAAGTTAGATACTGGGAATTAAAATCTTATGAGCATATAGATGATGAACTAACAACTATAGATACTGTAAGGAAAAAGTTGGATAATGCAATAAAAGAACAGCTAGTATCTGATGTTCCGTTGGGGTCTATGTTGTCTGGTGGTGTAGACTCTAGCTTAATTACAGCTATTGCCCAATTGGAATTCGAAAAAGAAGGAAAGACTTTAAAGACATTTTCGGTAGATTATGTGGATAATGATAAGAATTTTAAAGCAAATGATTTTCAGCCTGATAGTGATAAAGCATATATACAGAAAATGCAACAAAGATATGATGTTGAACATCATGATATTGTTCTAAATTCTGAAAGACTAGTAGAAGGTTTACATGATGCAATGCAGGCTAGAGATTTACCAGGAATGGCTGATGTAGATGTTTCGTTATTAGAATTTTGTAAAGAAATAAAAAAAGAGGTATCTGTTGTATTAAGTGGAGAGTATGCAGATGAGGTTTTTGGTGGTTATCCATGGTTTTATAGGGAAGATAGCTTGAATTCAGATACTTTCCCATGGTCTGTTGCAATAGATACTAGACAAAGAATATTAAATAAAAAATATAAAGATATAGATTTAAAAAAATATGTAAATGACGTGTATGATGAGTTTGTGGAACAAGTACCACTTTGTAAAAATGATAGTGAGCAAGACAAAAAAATTAAAAAGCTTATGTATTTAAACATGTATTGGTTTGGTGCAACACTAATAGATAGAACGGATAGAATGAGTATGAGAACAGGGCTAGAGGTAAGAGTACCATTTACAGATTATAGATTAGTTCAGTATGTTTGGAATATTCCTTGGGATTTAAAAACTATGCTAGGAAGAGAAAAAGGATTATTAAGGCTTGCATATAAAGATGTGTTACCAAAGGAAATTGCGTTTAGAAAAAAGAGCCCTTATCCTAAAACTTATGACCCTAAATATACTCAAAAACTAAAAGAACAGTTAATGAAAATTTTAAATAATGATAAAGAACCAATTCATAAATTAATTGATAAAGAAGAAGTAAAGAATATATTAAATGATTTGGACAATGTGTTTACAAGACCGTGGTTTGGACAGTTAATGACAGGGCCACAATTTATAGCATATTTAATACAGTTAAATATGTGGTTAGTGGAATATGATATACAAGTTGAGGAATAGTATTGAAAAGTAAACATAAATTTGGTATAATGGTAATGTGAATAAAATTATGGAGAAAAAAGTATGGTATTACTTGAAAATGTAATTGAAAATTACGGAATTAATAATATTAAACTTCTGTTTAGACCGTCCGAAGAAATACCGAGCTATAAATGGCTACGGGTTGAAAAAATTGGAATAAGGTATATAGGAGAAGAACAATATATTGATACTGTTTATTTCAGAAATGACAGAAATGGTAGATTTGAACCGTCTATTCCATTTTGTGTGCTACAAGATATGATTGATTGTGAAGAGGTATGTATTATTCTTCAAGAGCATAGAAAAAAGTTATAATTTCCGTTAAGAGAAGAAGAGAAGAGGACAATAAAATGTTCTCTTTTTGTTGACAAAAATACATATTTATGATAAAATATCGATAACAAATTATTTTTTGGTAAAAGTTAATTTTGTTTAACTTTTTGTGTATAGCTATTTAATTAAAAAGAGGAATTTAACATGGTAGTTAATATTGGTATCAATGGATTTGGTAGAATAGGTAAAGTTGCATTTTTGCAGGCTATTCGAAATCCTTGTTTTAAGGTAGTTGCAATAAATGCAAGAAGAACACCTGAGGAAATTGTAAAAATTCTTCGGTTTGACACGAACTACGGTAAATTTAATCGCATACTTAAGTTTGATGATTCGAACATATATGTAGACGGAGAAGCTGTTCGTGTTTTTTCGAAAGATACTCCTTCTGAAATTCCATGGTATGACGTGGATACTCATACGGTATTAGAGTGTACAGGAAAGTTTTTAGATACACAAAGTGTATCAGGACATATTGAGGCAGGAGCAAAAAAAGTCATAATTAGTGCTCCAGCAAAGTCAGAGGACATACCTACTTTTGTTTATGGTGTGAATTCAAATAAGTATACATCTGATATGCATATAGTTTCTGCGGCATCTTGTACAACTAATTGCTTAGCGCCAATTGTTAAGATTATTAATGACAATTTTGGCATAAAGTATGGTGGCATGATTACTGTACATGCAATGACTGGTAGTCAATCTGTTGTAGATTCTTTTTCAAGAAAGGATATACGTGCTGGAAGAGCAGGAGGATGTAATTTGATACCTGCAACAACTGGTGCTAGTAAAGCAATTAAAAAGGTCATTCCAGAGCTAAAAGGTAAACTAATGGGTACTTCAATTAGAGTACCAACGCAAACAGGCTCATACATTTATTTAATGTGTTGTTTAGAAAACAGTACTCCATTTGATGTTGTGTGTAGCACTTTAAAGAAGGTAGCGGAAACTGAATTTAAAGGTGTATTAGATTGCACCAATTATGAAATAGTTTCTTCAGATATCATTGGTGAAGATTATGCTTCAATATTTGATGAAGAAATAAGCAAAAAGGCAATGAAGGACTTGTCTAATGAAGCATCGCAAAACTTTATTGGTATTGGAGCATGGTATGATAACGAATGGGGCTATGTAAGTCAAATGTTAAGACTTGCACTGCACATGAATGGATATTCTAAAGCAGCTATTATGGGGCATTACACAAGTGTGTCCTATATGTAAATAAAAGATACATAAGGTACATAAAACCTTATGTATTTTTAAAAAAATATATTGAAAAAAATATTAATTTATGGTATTATATTATTGTTAAAAAGTTTAAAAAAAATTGCATTTGTTTGCAGTAAAGGTGTAAAAATGAACCCAGTATTTGAAAAAGAAAGTAAAGTTTATATGGTTGGCTGTGGGAATACAGAAGACGTATGCAAGGTGTATGATATGAAACCTAATTTAGAAGGTGTCGATATTATACATGATGGTAAATGTATTTGTAGTTATTCGCAAAAGGATATGCAAAAATTCATTTCTATTGGTTTTGCAACAGTATTATAACTAGTTTTAATAATTTAAAACTAGTTTTTCGATTTTCTATATTAATCATTAAAAAAATATGTCATTAAAATATATTGTATATCAAGAATTTCGCTATCAGTCATATTTTTAATTTCTTCTTTAGTATGTCCCAAAGGTGGGTTATCTATATACATTTGTCTTAATTGCTCAATACTATTCATAAAATCACCTACCTATATTATATATTTAATGTATTATGTTTTCAAGAGTATGTTACAAGTTTTTCGAAAATAGGCAAAAGTATTGACTTTTGACATAAAATGTGTTAACATAATATATGTAGAAACTTGTTTTCTATATAGAAAATTTATATAATTTCTTAAAGTTTGTGGTGATATAATTATGAAACCAAGAAACAGTATTGAAACAGCTATTGAAGCTGCTAATGGTAGAGTTGAGCGGGTAAGAATTGAAATGATTTGCCCCAGATTTAGTGAACAGATGCAGAAATACAAAATTGATTATGATGCAAAAATTCAATCAATCTATATTATTAGTCCACAAAATTCAAATTGTTCATATCGATATAACGTATTAGATTTCGAGCGTTTTATGAATAAGAGGGCTAAAATTATAGTGTTGAGCCAAGAAGAATTTGAGGCTGAAGTTAGTCAAGAACAAGAAAAAAATGCAATGCTGAAAAAGCTTAGAAACTTTACTTTCAAAAGTTTCCTTGAAGAAAATGGACTTCAATCTATTGAAGAATTAAACATTGAATACAAGGATACCTGTTATACCTTAAGACCTGTAAAACCTGAATATTTCGACATTGGAATGAAAAAGGGTTCAATTGGAAAGGTATATATGGAAAGTGAGGAAAAGCCAACATTTGAAATGAATTTGACAGAGGTGGCAGATTTGGTTAAGGATGGTTTGGCTACTGTAAAATTTAAAAAATAACAAATTAGGTTATTTTTTTTTGAAAAAAATTGGTAAAGATGTAGAAAAAAAACAATAAAAAATGGTAAAAATGTGATAAAATGTATTGAGTAATTGGTAAAAACGTGATAAAATATATTACACGAGGTGATGAAATGAGAAGAAATGCTATTTCAAAGTTGCTAGAATGGAAAAAGTCTAGTAGAAGAAAACCTTTAATAATTAAAGGAGCAAGACAAGTTGGAAAAAGTTATCTTATGAAAGAATTTGCTAATAAGTATTATGATGATTATCTTTATATTAGCTTTGATAAAGAGCCAGAAGCAAATAAAATATTTGAGCAAACAAAAGAACCTAAAACGTTATTGGATAGATTATGCTTATATAAAAATAAGCCAATATTTCCAGAAAAAACGTTAATTATATTTGATGAGATACAAGAGTGTCCAAAAGCTATTGAAAGCTTAAAATACTTTAATGAAGAAGCAAATGAATATCATATTATTTCAGCAGGTAGTTTAATTGGAACATATATTGCAAAAGATACATCATTTCCGGTAGGAAAAGTTAATATATTGAATTTGTATCCATTGACATTTGATGAATTTTTAGAGCAAGAAGATGAAGGTATGTATAAGTATTATAATTCTATTAATACACCTAAGGACTATATAGAAGCGTTTCATACTAGAATGCTAGAACAGTTTAGAAAATATTTAATTATTGGAGGAATGCCAGAATGCGTTAAATCTTGGAATGAAAACCGTAATCCAGAAGAGATTATACAAATTCAAAAAGAACTTGTAACAATATATGAAGCAGATTTCTTAAAGCATAATAAAAAAATTAGTGGTGGTAAGATTTTACAGGTCTTTCGAAATATTATTCCACAACTTGCAAAGGAAAATAATGAGAAGTTTGTATATTCAGTGATAAAAAGTGGAGCAAGAGGTAAAGAGTATGAAGATGCAATACAGTGGTTAATTACAAGTGGACTTAGTTTTAAAGTAAACAACATTGTAACACCGGAATATCCATTAAGAACTTATGAACAGCATAATATATTTAAGCTTTTCTTGTTAGATGTTGGTCTATTAAAATATATGGCGGGTTTAGATAATGAATCTATTCTGTTAGATAAGTCTTTTCGATTTAAAGGTCCACTAGCAGAAAATTATGTTTTACAGCAACTTGTACCACAAATGGATTTTATACCTAACTATTATGCAATGGAGAAAGATTTCGAAATAGATTTTATTATTCAAAAAGGTTCTTTAATTGTTCCAATAGAGGTAAAGGCTGGAATGAATAAAAGGGCAAATAGTTTTAAAAGATATATACTAAAAAATAATCCTCAAATTGCTGTTAGATTTAATAGCAATGGCTTTGTAAAAGACGGACAAATAACTAATATACCACTATATTTAGCAAGTAAGGCAATGGAATTGTTAAAATAATAAAAATAGGACGAGTTTGTTCATTACTTGTCCTATATATTTTTATTGTTTATATTCTTTTATGCCTTGTTTAAATGCATCAAGTGTTTGTTGCGTTTCGTCTAACCAATATAGTCTAGCAGGGTTATTGTTTTCGTCATAATCTGCAGCACTAAACCATACTGCAATTTTTATATTTCTATATTTTTTTATATTTTTAAACATATTATTTATCCATTGTGGTTTATCCCCACCTACTGAACTACTTGCGAATTCGGTAATTATCCAAGGAAATCCTGAAAATATATTACTATATTTATTATATATTTCATCATATATATATTCAAATTCTTTCCAGGTTTCGCCGTTTTTTTCAGCATAATATGTACCAGGGTTATATCCTGTAATTCCTAGTAAGTGTACATATTCATTACCTGGATAGTATGCTAAAAAGTTATTCCAATTTGAAGGTGGATAGTTATTATCGTTAGGGTTGTATATCCATATACAGTTGCTTACATTTTCTTGTCTAAATATATCATATATTTTATGCCATACTTGTATATAAATGTTAGGGTCACATAGATTTGTCATACCACAATAACTAGTCCAATCTGTATTCATTTCGTTGTTTAGCCTAAATAAAATAGCAGTATCTAATGATTTAATTTCTTGTGCTAGAGTTTTTATTTTGTCATCCCATTTACCTTCAATTATATCAAACATAGGTGTATAATCAAAAAGTTGTGTGTTATTTGCATAACATGTTTGAACTGTAAGCTCTATAACTCTACCTTGACTTGAGATTTTTTTCATTGCATCTAATGGTAGAGGATTTCCTAAATGATTGTACATTAATATTACATCAAATTTATATTCTAATTGTTTTTCCATGCTAGGGATAGTTTCATTTATACCAGTATTTGCAATATCAGCAGTGAAAATTCCCCAGTCTATATCATTTGACAATGTATATTTTTCGTATAATTCTTTAGTTTTATTATTCCATCTGGCATCAGGTATAGGATAATACTCTATATGATAATCGTCTGTAAATTGTGGCTGAATTTGCGTAAACGATGATAATATGTTAGTATATGTTGTAATATATTCTTCTGAAAAATCATTAGATTTTATCATTATTCTTAAATAGTTTTGGCCACTTAATTTCATATATATGTATGTATAAGTATTAAGCTTAATTACATCAGAATTTGTATTTCTTGTAAGTGATATAACTTGAGTTTGATAACCGTTTATTTTAAATGTTTTGTTCTCATGTAGTGTTATATTGTTTCGTTGTTGATAGTTCTCATCTAGAAAAAACCTATTTTGATAATAGTCTATATATTCCCAAACATCTGCATAAGGACTTCTTTCCATAGAAATTGTAATGTCTATATTATTGTTATATGCTTTTACAAAATCTTTTGACAATGAAAAATCATAGTTTAAATTTTTAGGTAAGTTAATATAGTAGCCTTTTGGATAGTTAACTAATCTATCTATTGTTTCATTTTCAATTATTGCTTTTACGTCATTGTTAGGAGATAAAGCAGTTATATTTGTAATATCTTCACGTATAGTATTGTTAACAAAGTAATATGTTTTTTTGTTTTCGCCGACGAGTCCGTAGTATATGCTGTTCTTACCAGTAATTTCATTTATAACTAATGTTATTTTATTAGTTATTGGTGACGTTATATTATTTAGAACTTCAAACCCTTTATTTATAGTGGCTTTAACTCCATATTTAAGGGATAAAGCACCAAAAGCTATACCACATACAACTATTATCCCTAAAAGTATATATATTAGTATTTTGAACTTCTTATTTGTTTTTTTCTCTTTTTTTCTATTATATCTATTGCTATATCTATTACCATATTGTAAATATTGTATTTTCATAATTCCTCCAAATGTTTTTTCTAAATTATATATGTTTTTAAAAGTTTTTGCAAGAAATATGTTGACATTTGTGTAAAAATATTGTAATATATATATTACTTGAAAGAAGAAGGTATCCACTTCTCACCTTAGCATAAATGACTAAGGTACTAAAAAACGTAAAATATATTTATAAATATATTATGTTATATTTATGTGGATGTCTACTTTTTCAAAGTAGATATTTTTTTTAGAGAGGATGATGTAACATAAAAGAATTACTTATTAATGATCAAATATCTGCATCAGAAGTGCAAATAATTGATGAAAATGCACAAAGCCTAGGAAAAGTAAAGTTAGAAGATGCTTTAAATATGGCCATGGACAAAGAACTTGATTTGGTGTTGGTATCTCCAAATACTAATCCACCAGTTTGCAAGATTATGAACTATGGTAAATATCGTTTTGAGCAAATGAAAAAGGAGAAGGAAGCAAAGAAAAATCAAAAAAATGCTGACTTAAAGGAAATTAGAGTTACTCCTAACATTGATGTTCACGATTATGAGTTTAAAGCTAAAAATACTAGGAAATTTTTGCAGTCTGGAGATAAGGTTAAAATAACTGTAAGATTCAGAGGAAGAGAAGTAAATAACTCTGCAATGGGTGAAAAGGTATTAAACAAATTTATAGAAGATTTGGCAGATATTTCTATTGTCGAAAAAAAGCCATTTCTAGAAGGTAGGAATATGTTTATTATTGTTGCACCTAAATAAAAACAAAAGGGGGAAAAAATATGCCAAAGTTAAAAACAAATAGTAGTTCAAAGAAAAGATTTAAAGTTAATAGTAAAGGTACTATTAAGAGAGGTTCAGCTAACTGCAGACATAGATTATTAACTAAAACTAAAAGACAAAAATCTAGTTTTAATGCACCAACTTATGTTAGTAAAGCTGATAGCGAAAATGTAAAAAAACTATTACCATATAGTTAAAAATTATTTAGAAAGGAAGATGACAAAAA
>CALYAQ010000075.1 GCA_944393615.1 uncultured Clostridia bacterium | reverse complement strand
AGTCTTTGCCCTAGATTATTATTTAGCTTGAAATGAACTTATAAATTGAACCGCCGTATGCCGAACGGCACGTACGGTGGTGTGAGAGGGAATAAATAAAATTATTATTTATTCTCTACTCGATTTTTTTGAAATAAAATAATTGACAAAAGATAATAATAGTAGTAATATATATGTATATTAAAAACTGTGAAAAAGAAGTACATATTAAAAAAATCAAATCAAGGGAGAAGATATATCAACTGTAAATATCTTTATTTGATATAATATGTATAACAACTTTAGAGTTCAATTATTAAAAGTAATTGCGTTTAGCTTGCGTTAAAAGTGTAGAGATAGGTATAATGTACCTATAAACTTGGGTGGCACCACGGTATATAATCGTCCCTAATACATTAATTGTATTAGAGATATTTTTATTTTTAAGGAGGAATTTAAAATGAAAACAGAATTTATGAAAGGTATGACAAGAACAAAAATGTGTTCAGAGGTATCGATAAATGACCTTGATAGTGAAGTGACACTAATGGGTTGGGTTGATACTAGAAGAGATATGGGAGGAATAATTTTTATCGATTTGAGAGATAGAAGCGGAAAAATTCAAGTTGTAATAAATAGTTCTAATGTATCTAGTGACATTATGGAAAAAGCAGAGGCTTTAAGAAATGAATATGTAATTGGTATAGTTGGTAAAGTTATTAAAAGAGCAGAAGAAACAATTAATCCCAATATTCCAACAGGAGAAATTGAAGTTATGGTATCTGAACTTAGAATATTTAGTAAATCAGAAGTATTACCATTTCAAATAGAAGAACAAACAAACGTAAATGAATATACAAGATTGAAATATAGATATTTAGACTTGCGTAGACCGGATATGAAAAATAATTTAATTGTAAGACATAGAATAGCCAAAATTGCTAGAGACTATTTTGATAATAATGGATTCATTGAAATAGAAACACCAATATTAAATAAGTCTACACCTGAAGGAGCAAGAGACTATTTAGTTCCAAGTAGAGTAATTCAAGGAACGTTTTTTGCACTTCCTCAATCACCACAATTATTTAAACAACTATTAATGGTATCAGGCTATGATAGATATATGCAAATTGCAAAGTGCTTTAGGGATGAAGATTTAAGAGCTGATAGACAACCTGAATTTACACAAATTGACTTGGAGATGTCTTTTGTAAATGAGGAAGATGTAATGACTTTAAATGAAGGTTTTCTAAAAAGAGTATTTAAAGAAGTTTTAAATGTAGATATACAAACACCATTTAAAAGATTAACATATAAAGAGGCTATGGATAGATTTGGTTCTGATAAACCTGATATGAGATTTGGTATTGAATTAGTTGATTTAACTGATATTGTAAAGAATTGCGAATTTAAAGTGTTTAGTGAAGCTATAAAAAATGGTGGAAGTGTAAGAGCTATAAATGCTAAAGGATTAGCTGAAAAATTTAGTAGAAGAGATATTGACTCATTAGGAGAATTTACAAAAATATATGGTGCAAAAGGTATGGCTTGGATACAAATGCAAGGTGGAGAAATAAAATCAGCTATAACTAAGTTCTTAAAAGAAGAAGAGGTAAACAATATTTTGAAAGCTATGAATGCACAAGATGGCGACCTTATACTATTTGCTGCTGATAGAAATAAAGTTGTATATGATGTATTGGGAAATTTAAGATTAGAAATAGCTAGAAGAATGAATATGCTTGATAAAAATGAGTATAACTTCTTATGGGTAACCGAATTCCCATTATTAGAATACAATGATGACGAAAAAAGATATCAAGCAATGCACCATCCATTTACAATGCCTATGGATGAAGATTTAGAACTTTTAGATACTAACCCTGGTGCTGTTAGAGCTAAAGCTTATGATGTTGTTTTAAATGGCACTGAATTAGGCGGTGGAAGTATGAGAATATATAATTCTCAAATTCAAGAAAAAATGTTTGAGGTAATAGGAATAGATAATGAAACTGCACAAGAAAGATTTGGCTTTCTATTAAATGCCTTTAAGTATGGTGTACCACCACATGGAGGTATGGCTTATGGATTAGATAGATTATGTATGCTAATGCTAGGTGCAGACAGTATTAGAGATGTTATTGCATTTCCTAAAGTACAAAATTCTTCTTGTCCTTTAACAGATGCCCCTTCTTTAGTTGACGAAAAACAATTAAAGGAATTAAATATAAAGACGTTAGTTAAAAAGGAAGAAAGTGTTAATGGAGAAAATAAAGAATAATGTTAGAGAAATTGCATTAAAAATATTGTATAAAATAAATACTCAAGCTGGTTATGCAAATATTATATTAGATGATGAAATAGAAAAATATAATAAAAAAATTGATAAGAGAGATAAGGCTTTGCTTACTAAATTGGTATATGGTACATTAACATATTTAATTACTTTAGACTATGTTATTTCTAAATATTCAAATATTAAGATGAAAAAAATTTCTCCTTGGATATTGGATATTTTGAGAATGGGTATATATCAAATAATATATTTGGATAAGATACCTAAAAGTGCTATTGTTAATGAAAGTGTTGAACTAGCTAAAAAATATGGTCATAAAGCTTCAAGTGGTTTTGTTAATGCTATATTAAAAAAGATAGAACCAAATGAACTAGATACGTTGGTATTTGAAAATGAACTAGATAAAATATCTATTCTAACTTCACACCCTAAATGGTTATTAGAAGTGCTATTATCTGAATATGATATTGAAAGTGTTAGAAAAATATGTGAATATAATAATATAGAGGCACCTGTGTTTATTAGAGTAAATACATTAAAGACTAACATTGAACAGTTAGAAAAAAGTTTGCAAGAAAGTAATATAGATACAAAAAGAGTAAATGGTATTGATAATGTATTACAGATAAACAATTTATCAGATATTGTAAATAATAAGCTATTTAAACAAGGATATTTTACTATTCAAGATGCTATGGCAACTTTAGTGGGTCAAATTGTAGATGCAAAGCCTAATGAAGAAATTTTGGATATTTGTAGTGCACCTGGTGGAAAGACAACACATATTGGACAATTAATGGATAATAAAGGCTTAATCATTGCTTGTGATATTTATGAACATAGATTAAATCTTGTTAAAGAAACTGCTAAAAGGTTAGGTGTTAATATTATTCAAACATTACCAAATGATGCTACAAAATTAAATAAAGATTTTATTGCAAAGTTTGATAGGGTATTAGCAGATGTTCCATGTTCTGGCTTAGGAGTTATAAGAAGAAAAATTGATATTAAGTACCAAAAACAAATACAAGATTTAACTGATATAACTAATATTCAATGGAATATTTTAAATAACGCAAGTAAATATGTTAAGCCTAATGGAATATTAGTATATAGTACTTGTACAATATTAAAGCAGGAAAACGAAGATATGATAGAAAGGTTTTTAAAAGAAAATTCTCATTTTGAAGTTGTTGATATTTCAAATGTACTAGAAAATAACTGCTTAAAGGAAAAATATATAAAGTCATTACCATATATACAAAATTTTGATGGTTTCTTTATTGCTAAATTAGTAAGAAAGGGGAATTAAACATGGGGTTTAAAATAATTGCAATTGACGGACCGGCGGGTTCTGGTAAAAGTACAATTAGTAGATTAGTTGCAAATAGAATAGGTTTTGTATATGTAAAGACAGGTGAAATGTTTAGAAGTATAACATATATGCTAATTAAGAATAGTGTTGATATAGAAGATGTAGAAGCGGTAAAGAAAGTTTTAAGTAATTTAGATTTAAGGTTTGAATATAACAAGGAACAACAAATTAGTATATTAGAAGGAGAGAATATAACTAAAATTTTAACAACAAAAGAAGTTACTAAACTTGTTTCACAAGTGTCAACAATAAAAGAGGTTAGAGATAAAGTTTTTGAGTATGAACATAGTATTGCAAAGCAATATGATATTGTTATGGAAGGAAGAGATATAGGCACAGTTGTATTCCCTAATGCCGATTTAAAGATTTTCCTTGATGCTAGTGTAGAAGAAAGATCAAAAAGAGGATATGCACAAGCATTAGACGAGGGGCAAATAGTTTCTTATGAGGAAATAATGAATAGTATTATATTAAGGGACGAATTAGATAGGAATAAAAAATATGGTGCATTAAAAATACCAGATGATGCAATTGTTGTTAATAGCGATAATTCTACAATAGAAAATACAGTAAATAGAATTGTTGATATAATAAAAGAAAAATTAAAAATATAGACTTGAAATTATAAAAGTGATATGATAACCTATATAGAGAAAAAGGGGAAGATTTAAAATGAATAAAAACGCTAGAACGGTTGAGGCTGTACACACACACACACACACACAATTGGATATAATTTACAAATAAAGTTTGAAGAAAAATTCGAACTTGGTTTAATATGTAAAAAAATAAATAGGAAAGAGGAAATAAAACTAGAGTAACATACAATAAAAAGTATGTACTTTAGTTTTTTATATTGTAAAAATAAGGAAAAGGAGAAGAAAAAATGAAAAAAGGAATTAGTTTGGTAGCATTAGTAATAACAATAGTGGTGTTGATAATATTAACAGGAACAATAATATTGTCAACACTGAATAATAATATGTTTGATAATACGCAAAGTGCAGTAAATGAATATAACAAAAAAGTAATAATACAAGATATACAAACAAAAATACAAACCGAAAAATTAAAGAAAGTAAATCAAGGAATATATACGTTAACAATGG
>CALYAQ010000074.1 GCA_944393615.1 uncultured Clostridia bacterium | reverse complement strand
ATGCAAGTAAGGGGGTAAATAGTCCAAGATTAGCAAGTGGAATGACAGCGGTATATTGGAATGGAACAACAGAAGTAACAAGTCAAAACCCAGGAGATGACCCTAATTTTGACTATAACTTATGGTATGATTACACGGCACAAACAAGCACAACAGAAAGTGGAGGCACAAGTAGATGGGCAAATGCGAAAACAAGTGACGGAAGTTATTGGGTATGGATACCAAGATATGCATATAGTATAACAAGTGGTTATCATACAAGTACAGCAGGAACAATAGAAATAGAATTTTTAAAAGATAAAACGAATGTAAGTACAACAGGGAGAACAACATATCAAAATGCAAGTGGACAAGGAAACTGGAATATACACCCCGCGTTTTCCTTTAAAGACTCGAATTCTAATAATGTCAATTTGACTGGTATATGGGTGTCAAAATATATTATGAGTAGAAATAATTCAACAATAAGTGATGCTGGTACAACTACTACATTTGAAAGTAAGCCTAATAAATTAGCTTTAAGGCATGATTTGACTGGTGATGTGTATACATGGGGAATAAATTATAATACTAGCTTAAAGAGTCATTTAATTAAAAGCACAGAATGGGGAGCTGCAGCATATCTAGCGCATAGCAAATATGGAAGAAATGGTACAGTTGTATCTTTAAGTAGATGTAGTTCAAGTATAACTGGTAGCGGTCCAACAGCACATAATTCTACAACTACATATACCTATGATGCTAGCACTTATATAAATAATTATTCATATACATCAGCTAATGGGCAATTAGCAAGTACAACTGGAAATATTTATGGAATATATGATATGAGCGGTAGAACACAACATACGGCTTCATATATAAATTATTCATCATATTTGACAAGTTATGCATCAAGTTTGGCTAATGGTTTAGCACAATATAAGGTGGTGTATCCGTCTAATAATGGAGTTGATAATGTATCAATATTTAATTCCGCAAGCTCGATGTATGGAGATTCAATGTATGAGATTGCTAGTGGTTCGTATGGAAATTATGCTTGGTTTGGACAATATATAACTGCTGCAGGTGGTTCAGACCCTATTTTTACTAAAGGGAATAGTGGGATATTTGGTTCACATTGGTTTAGACCTCAACCAGGTTATGCATATGCTCATTTTAGATTTGTTTTATGGGTAGATTAATTAATATAGAAATATTGAAATGATATATAAGTACACTCTTTATTTACATAAATACAAAATATAGAAAAATTGTAAAAAAATATAATTTTTTGTATTTTTTAATATTTTTTTAAGGTTGTAAATATATAATTATGAATGTAAAAAGGAGGTGCGTATATGAAAAATATCTAAAGGTTTTAAAAGAATATGAAATTAAGGATATAAACTCTCTTGCATATCTACAAAAAATATACTTTTAAAAATAATGAATTCTTTTAAAAAATGTTTTGTAATTAAAAAATGAGGCATGACATAATATATGTAAGCCTCATTTTCATTTCTCTATTTTACCTCTATTTTTTCTTTTCCACCCATATATGGTCTAAGTACCACAGGAATATTTATACTACCGTCTTGGTTATAATTGTTTTCAAGTAAAGCTATTAACATTCTAGGAGGTGCTGCCACTGTGTTGTTTAGGGTGTGTGCATAATAATTACCGTCATCAGATTTTACCCTTATACCTAAACGTCTACTTTGTGCATCTGTTAAGTTAGAACAACTACCAACTTCAAAATATTTTTTCTGTCTTGGACTCCAAGCTTCAACATCAACACTTTTTGATTTTAAGTCAGCTAAATCGCCTGAACAACACTCTAATGTTCTGACAGGAATATCTAATGACCTAAACAGCTCTACAGTATAACTCCACATTTTGTTATACCATTCATAGCTTTGTTCTGGTTCACACACAACAATCATTTCTTGTTTCTCAAATTGATGTATACGATAAACACCTCGTTCTTCAATACCATGTGCACCTTTTTCTTTTCTAAAGCATGGAGAATATGATGTCATTGTATATGGTAAATTTTTCTTTTGTAAAATTTGGTCTTTAAATTTACCTATCATAGAATGCTCACTAGTACCTATTAAGTATAAGTCTTCGCCTTCTATTTTATACATCATTGCGTCCATTTCTTCAAAACTCATAACACCAGTTACAACATCACTTCTTATCATAAAAGGTGGTATACAATATGTGAAACCTTTATCTATCATGAAATCTCTAGCATAAGATAATACGGCTGATTCTAATCTTGCTATATCTCCCATTAAATAATAAAAACCATTTCCAGCAACTCTACGAGCAGAATCTAAATCTATACCATTTAGTTTTTCCATTATATCAGTATGATATGGTATTTCATAATCAGGTACAATGGGTTCTCCATATTTTTGTACTTCGACATTTTCGCTATCGTCTTTACCAATTGGAACAGAATCATGAATTATATTTGGAATTCGCATCATAATATTTCTTATATCATCAGCATATTTTTTTTCTAATTCTTCATTTTCAACTAATTCAGTATTAATTTTATTTACCTCATCTTTTATTTTATCGGCTTCTTCTTTTTGCCCTTGTCCAATTAGTTTACCAATTTGACTACTTAATGTATTTCTTTGTTGTCTTAACTCATCGCCTTTTTGCTTTATTTCTCTATTTTTTTTATCAAGCTCTATAACCTCTTCTATTAATGGTAACTTATGTTCTTGAAATTTTTTCCTTAAATTGTCTCTTACAATTTCAGGGTTATCTCTTACAAATTTAATATCTAACATTTACATCATTCCTTTCAAAAAAAATACAACTATATTTCCTAAATAGGACGAAATATAGTCGTTCGCGGTGCCACCTAAATTTATACTATATACATATATATATAATACCTTAATATGCATTGTAACCTATGCTAGAGGTTTAACTTATTTCGTTAAAAGTTCATAAGTGGATTCATATTTAATATATATTGTTTTGCACCTACCAACAACTCTCTATAATATATTTGAAATATTACTATTCTTAATCATTACCAATATTTTAATAAAAACATTATATACCTAAAATACAAAAAAAGCAATATAATGGAAAGATTTTTCTTAAAAGTATTTACATTTTAAAATATATATGATATTTTGTAATAAATATTATTGAAGTAAAGGAGATAAAAATGGGAGAAGTAAAATTTATACCTATTCATAATTGGGATAATATTGTAGCATGTAAAATAAAAGCGAAATTAAATGATGTAGGTGGAGAAACAGAAATTAAAAATGGAAATACTAAATTGTTTATTAGTTACGCAAATGATGAAAGTGGAATTTGTTTTAAAACGGCAAAAGGTGAAGAAACATTATTACCTTGGAATGTATTTTTTGCAACAGTAGATATATTAAAACAAAAAGATGGAAAAGCGTTAAAAGGCGACGCCTCAAAAGGTACTTTGGGAACAAAAGCATTACCATTAGATAGTGTGGAAGGTTATGTCGCACAAACTGTTTTTGGAAAAAAGAAAAGACAAACAGTAGAAAAAAATATTACTAAAATTGCCACATTATTAAAATGGACAGATATTACAACAGTTGGAAAAGATTATTTGGAATTAAATGAGGAATTTAGATAAAATAGAGGCCTAGTTAATAAAACTAGGTCTTTGTTACTTGTGATATATAAAAACATATTTACATAATGTGTTGACTTTTTCTTTAAAGTTTGGTACAATATATATTGTAAAAAATATTTTTTATAGTATCGTAGATGAATATCTCGAACAGTGAAAGACTGTTAATATTAAACATTTGATAAAATGGGTTTGTTTTTTAAAGCCGAAAAAAAGCCGTATAGAAAACAGAATACAAGTGCAAGTCCAGGTATGAGAGCTATACCATATACCCCTAAATCTTGGGAAGAAATGGTTGGTATTAAAGCTTATAAAAGACTTAATTAAAATATCCTGATTTTTTTAAAAGCAGGTAAAAAGAAAAAATATAATATTATATAAATATCATATTTTTTCTTTTATTTTTCCTTGGTTAAATTAATCATTGTTTCACAAATATCTTTAGCAGCATTAGGTTTTGCTAATATTTTTTGCATAGTTTTAACTTGCTGAATTCGTTCTTTATTCTCAATGATAGATTTTAATGTTAATAGTTTATCTGTATTGTCAAATAATCTATAACCTAACCCGTTATTTAATACATAATTGCTATTGTGCTCTTCTTGTCCTGGAAGAGGTGATGTAATAACTAGAGGCGTTGAAGTTACAATTGCTTCTGTAGTAGTTAAGCCACCTGGTTTTGACACAACTATATCTGATACTGACAATATTTGTGGTATCTTATTTGTGTAACCTAATATCACTACTTTTTTACTTGAGTGTGCAGACAATTTTTCAAGTTTTTCTTTCAGTTTTTCGTTTTTCCCTGCAACAGTAATTATTTGTACATTATTTAAACGTAATATGTCTTTAAAAATAGCAGTATTTTTAGATAAGCCATATTCTCCACCTGGAAAGAATAAAATTGTAAACACATTGTCTTGTAGTCCGAATTCTTTTAATATTTCGTTTCTATCATGTTGTATGCTAAAAGCTTTCATTGTAGGAATACCTGTTACAAAGACTTTATCTGATGGTATGGAGTAACCTTCTAATTGGTTAACCATTATATCTTGTGCAACGAAAAATGCATCGACGATATCTGGTTGAGTAACCCATATAGAATGACCAAAATAGTCAGTGATAACCATACCTAGTTTTGACTTAATAAGTCCTTTCCTTTTTAAATTTGCCAACATATCAACTGAAAAAGAGTGTGTACAAAGTATAATGTCAGGATTGAAATCTGTAACAAGTGACAGGAATTTTTTGGCAACAGCCTTATTAACTAATGTTGATAAATCTGTTATAGATTGATGTTTATCAGCTAAATCGTAAATTTTTCCCCATGCTTTAGGCAGATTTTTTGATAATTGTACATACGACTTTAAAAACATTGCATTAAGTTCAGGACTTGTGTATTTAACAGCATCTATAAACATTAATTCATAATCTGAATGCTCATTTTCGTAGTATTCTTTCAATGCTTCCGCAGCTTTTACATGTCCTCCACCGTAAGATGAATATAGTATTAAAACTTTCATTTTTGCCTCCTAATTTAATTTTTATACATTTCTAATATATATATTTGTATTATATCAAAAAAAAATCAAAAATTCAAATTTTATGTTTAAATGCAAAAAAATAGTAAATAATATTTATGGAGGTATAAAAATGCGTCAAAATGTTGAAGTGGAAAAAAGAGGGAATAAAGCTAGAGATATGAGCTTTATGATTATACTATTAACAGCTGTAGTTTTTTTAATAGCCTATTTGTTTTATAGGGAAAATCAATTTATACAAGTAGCACAAAATGAATATAGTCAATCATTTTATGATTTAGTAACTTATACAGAAAATGTAGAGACAATGCTAGCTAAAACAATGGCATCAAATTCAACACAATATACAGCTCAAAATTTAGTTAATGTGTGGAGAGAGGCAAACCTTGCTCAAAGTAGTTTGAGTAAGATACCTATAAATGTAAATTTATTGGAAGATGCAAATAATTACTTAAATCAAGTTAGTGATTATTCATATTCTTTATCAAGAGCATGTATGTCTGGAGAAGAATTAACGCAAGAGCAAAAGGATAATTTGAATAATATATATCAACATTCAACCAAACTAAAAGACCAACTTATGTCTGTGGCAGATGAATTACAAGCCGGTACATTTACATGGGATAATATAACTAGAACTGGTAATAAAATGTTTAATCAAGACTATGATAGTGTGAAAGTTGATTTTGTTGATAATGTAAATAATGATTTACAAAATTATGCAGGATTGATATATGACGGAGCCTTTTCAAACCATATAACACAGGTAGAACCAAAAGGGTTAGAAGATAAAGAATTTACAGAAGAAGAGGCAAAAGAGTTGGTAAATAAATTTGTTGACAAATCGAATATTAAAGAAGTGACTTCAAATGGACTACAATCTGGTACAATAGATGTATATAACTTTAATGTCTTATTAAATGATGAAAAAAATGAAGATAATTATATGTCGATTAGTATTACTAAAAAAGGAGGACAGGTTCTATATTTAGCATATAACAGAACATACGATGCACAAACCATTGATATAGAAAATGCAAAAAAAATCGGAGAGGAATATTTGGAAAAAGTCGGATATTCAAACATGAAACCAACTTATCACATGAATGAAGGAAATAGTGTAATTATAAATTATGCGGCTTATGAAAATGATACAATAATTTATCCGGATTTAATTAAGTTAAAAATTGCTCTAGATAATGGCGAAGTTGTTGGAATAGAGGCAAATGGATATTTATATAATCATCACGATAGACAAACTACTAGTGAATTACTTACAATTGATGAGGCTAGGCAAAAAGTAAATAGTAATATATGCAATGGAAAATAATCAGGCAAACTGGATTGCGCTCGGGTACAAAACAGGGGG
>CALYAQ010000073.1 GCA_944393615.1 uncultured Clostridia bacterium | reverse complement strand
AGTCTTTGCCCTAGATTATTATTTAGCTTGAAATGAACTTATAAATTGAACCGCCGTATGCCGAACGGCACGTACGGTGGTGTGAGAGGGAATAAATAAAATAATTATTTATTCTCTACTCGATTTTCTTTTTTTACAAAAACACTTGCATAAGTTTTTTTGCCATGATATAATAGTGCAGTAAAATGCACACGTGACTAATTAATAGGAAGTGCGTAATAGTCCCTATTAGTGATTGAAATCATGTGGATGTAAAACTTAGAGGAGGTATATATTATGGCAGTAGTTGCAATGAAAAAATTACTAGAGGCAGGTGTTCATTTTGGACATCAAACAAAAAGGTGGAACCCTAAAATGGGAAGATACATCTTTACTGCAAGAAACGGTATTCATATTGTTGACTTGCAAAAGGTATCAAAGAGTTTAGATGATGCGTATGCATTTGTTAAAGAATGTGTTTTAAATGATGCAGATGTAATATTTGTTGGTACTAAAAAACAAGCTCAAGACAGTGTAAAGGAAGAAGCATTAAGATGTGGAATGAGCTATGTAAATGAAAGATGGTTAGGTGTTACTTTAACTAACTTTAAAACAATAAGAAAAAGAGTTGACAGATTAGAAGAATTAAACAAAATGGAAGAAGAAGGTACATTTGATTTATTACCTAAAAAAGAAGTAATCAAATTGAAATTAGAAAGAGATAAGCTAGCTAAATATTTAACAGGTATTAAAGATATGAAAAGATTACCTGGTGTAATGTTTGTAGTAGACCCTAAAAAAGAAAAAATAGCTATATTAGAAGCTAGAAAATTAAAAATACCAGTAGTAGGTTTAGTTGATACAAACTGTGACCCAGATGATGTTGATATAATTATTCCTGGTAATGATGATGCTGTAAGATCAGTAAAATTAATTGCAGAAGCAATAGCAAATGCTGTTATTGAAGCAAAACAAGGTGAAAGTTTTGTACCAGTTAATGACGAAACTGACGAAGATGTTCAAAACATCACAGAAGAATTGTTAAAAACTGAAAATACTCAAGAAGTTGAAGAAACAAAATAGTTTCTTTAAAATAAATTAATTTTAGAAAGGTGGAATATATAATGATAACTGCCGAATTGGTAAAAGAGTTAAGAGAAATGACTGGCGCTGGAATGATGGAATGTAAAAAAGCATTAGAAGAAACTAATGGAGATATTGAAAAAGGTGTAGAACTATTACGTGAAAGAGGTATTGCTAAGGCTGGTAAAAAAGCAGGAAGAATTGCAGCTGAAGGCTTAGTTGAAAGCTATATTCATGGAGACGGTAGAATTGGTGTTTTAGTAGAAGTAAATATTGAAACAGACTTTGCTGCTAAAAACGAAGAGTTTAAATCTTTTGTAAAAGATATTGCTATGCATATTGCAGCAGTAGCTCCTAGATATGTAAGAAGAGAAGATGTTCCAGAACATGAAGTTCAAAAGGAAATGGAAATATTAAAAGCACAAGCAATGAACGAAGGTAAACCAGCTGAAATTGCTGAAAAAATGGTTCAAGGTAGAATTAATAAATTCTATTCTGAAATTTGCTTAATGGAACAACCATACATAAAAGATCCAGATATAACAGTTGAACAATTAGTTAAATCAAAAATAGCTACAATTGGTGAAAATATTAATATTAGAAGGTTTGCAAGATTTGAAAGAGGAGAAGGTTTAGAGAAAAAAGAAGAGAATTTTGCAGAAGAAGTAATGAAACAAATAAATGGATAATTTTAGGGACAATTATATTGTCCCTTTTTGTAAATAAAATATTTCTAGGGGGAATGTTGTATGAGTTTTAAAAGGGTATTAATTAAAATTAGTGGTGAAGCTCTTGCAGGTAATAAAGAGTTTGGTATCAATGAAGATGTTTTGACAGGAATATCTAAAAGCATAAAAAAAGCAAATGAAATGGGAACTGAAATTGCTGTAGTAGTAGGTGGTGGTAACATTTGGAGAGGCAAGTATGGAAAGAAAATGGATAGAAGTGCATCAGACCATATGGGAATGTTAGCAACAGTTATAAATGGTGTGGCATTGCAAGCAGCACTAGAAGAAATTGGAGTGGAAACACGACTACAAACAGCAATTGAAATGAAACAGATATCAGAACCGTATATTAGAAGGAGAGCTGTAAGACATCTTGAAAAAGGCAGAGTAGTTATATTTTCAGCAGGTACGGGTAATCCATTCTTTACAACAGATACAGCAGCAGCATTAAGAGCAGCTGAAATTGAGGCAGATGCAATATTATTAGCTAAAAATGTTGACGGTGTATATGATTCGGATCCTAATGAAAATAAAGAGGCGATAAAATATAATGAAATATCATATAGCGAGATTATCAATAAAAAGTTAAGAGCTTTAGACTTGACAGCAGTTTCTTTATGTATGGATAATAACATACCAATACATGTTTTTGCAATTGAACAACCCGAAAATATAATAAATGTTTTAAATGGACAAAATGTAGGCACAATAATAAAATAAGACATACCCTTTTTACTAAAAAAGGGTATTTTTTCAAGCTATAATAACATGGTTATATATACTGGCAAATATGTAATACCGTTTTTTTATTGCAGATCTTGCTTTTGGATATAATTGTACTTCAACAAAAATAATCAAACTTTCTCTTGGATAAAGTTTTGTATTAAAATATGTAGACAAATACATAACAACAATCGATTAGCATATAGCTTTTATATGAATTTTTGGCAAATTCGGATACTATGTATCTTTTTCCAACACGCCTAGCACCGTCTATTAACAAAGCTGTTTTGCCATTATTATCTTTTCATTTTAGTAGTTGGTCATATATTTTTCTTTTCAAGTTACCCAATGGTAAATTAAAAATTTTTTCTAAAAAACACTATATTTTTTAAAATATACATGGTATAATATATTTCATATGAAAAATTGGAGGTAAAATGGAAGAAGAAAAACAAAAAATAGTAGACTTAATTCAAAATGTTGAAACGAGATCTATGAGATTTAAGGAAATAGCAAACGCATTAGCTGTGTTTAGTAAAGAAGATGAAAAAAAATTAGACCAAGCCTTAAGTGAGCTTGAACAAGAGGGTATGATTTTAAGAAACGGCAAAGGAAAGTTTGTATTACCTAAAGATTTTGGGTATTATGCAGGTAATTTTATTGCTAATGAAAGAGGGTTCGGGTTTGTAAATGTGCCTGATTTAGATGATGATTTATTTATTATGAAAGAAAATACTAACTGTGCTATAAATGGAGATACAGTTCTAGTAGAAATAATTAAGCAAAAAGAAGATGACGGAAGAAAAGCTGAAGGTAGAGTTTTTAAAGTGGTAAAGAGAAATAACAATGTAATAATTGGTAAATTTGAATTGTCTAAAAACTTTGGTTTTGTTGTGCCTGACGATAATAAAATAATATATGATATATATGTATCTAAAGATAATATGAAGGGTGCAAAGGATAATGATAAAGTAATTGTAAAAGTATTGAAATGGCCAGATTCAGATAAAAAGGCTAGTGGGAAAATAGTAGAAGTATTAGGAAAAGATGGAGATCCAAAATTAGATGTTGTATCTGTTGTTAGAATGTTTGATATTAAAGAAAATTTTGATAAAGAAACTATACAAGAAGTATCAAAAATGGATATGAATGTGTCAAAAGACGAGATAAAAAGGAGAAAAGATTTAACAAAAGAGTTGATATTTACAATAGATAGTGCGGATACAAAAGATATAGATGATGCTATACATGTGAAAAAATTAGCACAAGGCAAATATGAGCTAGGCGTACATATTGCAGATGTTAGTCATTATGTTAGGGAAGGTACACATTTGAATGAAGAGGCAATTCAAAGGGCTACTAGTGTATATTTATTAAATAAGGTTATACCAATGTTACCTAAAGAATTATCTAATGGGTTATGTAGTTTGAATGAAGGTGAAGATAGGCTAGCTTTATCTATTGTAATGGAGATAAACGATAAAGGAAAAGTGACTAATTATGATGTTACTAAATCAGTTATAAATTCAGTAAAAAAAGGTGTATATTCAGAGATAAATGATATATTGGATAAAAAGCCAGATGCTAAATATAACGAATATAAGCCTTTACTTGAGAGCATTGAAGTTATGAAAGAGCTAGAGGAAGTTTTATGGAACCAAAGGGTAAAAAGAGGAAGTATAGAGTTTGATTTATATGAAAGTGAGATTGTTCTAGACGACAATGATGTTGCAATAGATATTGCAAAAAAACAAAGAGGCTTATCTGAACAAATTATTGAAGAATTTATGCTAATTGCAAATGAAACTATTGCAGAGATATTTTGCAAAAAAGAAATTCCTTTTATATATCGTATACATGAAAAGCCAGAAGAAGAAAAAATTAGTATGTTATCTAAAATATTAAATAATTTGAATATCAAATTTAAGGGTACATACGAAACATTAAAGCCAAAGGTTATGCAAGAAATATTAAATGATATTTCTATGCATGATAATGCAAAAATGGTATCAACAATGATGCTAAGAAGTATGCAACAGGCTAAATATTCTCAGCAGAATATGGGACATTTTGGACTAGCTAATGAATATTATTGCCATTTTACTTCACCTATTAGAAGATATCCTGATTTGTTTGTTCATAGAATGATAACAAAGGCTATAGAAAATAACTATATGTTTGATAATAAAACGAAAGAGCAATATATTGAACAAGCTACAGAGTATTCATATATATCGTCTGTTCAAGAAAGAAATGCTGAAAAAGCTGAACGTGAGCTAGAGGCAATAAAGAAATGTGAATATATGGAGGATAAAATAGGACAAGAATACGAAGGAACAATATCAGGGCTAACATCATTTGGTATGTTTATTGAATTGGATAATACTGTAGAAGGTTTAGTTAGATATGAAACTATGGACGGATATTACAATTTTAATGAAGAGACGATGTCTACTACTAGTGATGTTGGTAATATAAAGTATGTAATTGGGGATAAGGTAAATGTTAGAGTTATAAATGCAAGTAAGAAGTTGAGAAGAATTGATTTTGAACTTGTTAAATAGAAGGAATATTGTCAAGAGGGATGTTAAAAAACATTTCTTTTTTCTATGAAAATGTAAGATTATAATATTTTAATAATAAGTAAAAAAAGAGAGAGTAAGCATATATTTGAAATAACATTTGTAAACCTTTCAAAAGAGTATAAAAGAAAAATTAGAAAAAATATATTGAAAAGTTGAAGGGGATAGGTTACTATAGTTATAGAGTGATAGCATAAGAAAAAGCCACATAGTTAAATAAAGACAACCTATAAGAAATATAATAAGATACAAAAGGAGAAAAACGAAATGAATAAAAACGCTAAAACAGTTGAGGCTGTACACACACACACACACAATTGGATATAATTACCAATATAGGTTAAGAAAATTTAACCTAGTTTTAGCATGCAATAAAAAATATAACCAAGAAAACATAAATAAAAATATGTTCTCTTGGTTTTTTGCTGTCTAAAAAAATCAAGAAAGAGGTAGAGAAATGAAAAAGGGAATTAGTTTGGTAGCATTAGTAATAACAATAGTGGTTTTGATAATATTAACAGGAACAATAATATTATCAACAATGAATAATAACATATTTGATAATACGAATAGTACAGTAAATGAATATAACAAAAAGGTAATAATAGAAGATATTAGTTTAAAGATACGTGAAAAGAGAATAAAGAATGAAATACAAGGAATATATACAATAACAATGGAAGAAATAATACCGATAATACAAGAACATGGAACATTTAATAATAATATATTAAAGTTAACAACAACAA
>CALYAQ010000072.1 GCA_944393615.1 uncultured Clostridia bacterium | reverse complement strand
TAGTCTTTGCCCTAGATTATTATTTAGCTTGAAATGAACTTATAAATTGAACCGCCGTATGCCGAACGGCACGTACGGTGGTGTGAGAGGGAATAAATAAAATTATTATTTATTCTCTACTCGATTAAAAGTCGACAATTTATAGCACTTTTTGATATCGTAAAAAATATTTTAATATTTTTTTGCAAAAAGTATTGACAAATATTGGAATATAATATATAATCTGAACATACCAAAATTTAACAAAAGGGAGGTGTAAAAATAGAACTTCTATTATTTGTTTCGATACTACTGTTTGTATACAATTTAGTAAGGCAAGTGCAGTTACTCAAAATTAGAAGAAAGTATTTTTTTAAAAGTCAAATTTCATATACTCCAAAACGTAGTAAAAATTATAATTCAAAAATTCTAGCAGATATAAATTCCAAAATAAGTAACAAACAAAGACAACTAAATAATCTAGGTAATCCGTATGGTTTAAATGGTAAAAACTTTTATGTGGTAAAATTCTTATTATTGGCGATATTTTTAATATTATCAATAATAAATGATTTGTCTTATATTAATATTTTAATTGTATCTATAATATCTTTCTTCTTATTAGACATACTTATATTTCTAAACAAAAAAAGCTTATACTCTAATATACAAAAAGATTTATCAAATATAGTTGATAATGTATATTTACAACTTGCTTCTAATATCAACATGAGTAAAATATTAAGAGATATATCATACGTTTGTAAAACAAAAGTGTTTAGAGATGCCCTTGTTTCTATGAGTAATGTTTATGAGTACACTGGTTATAATATACAAACGGCAGTATTAGAATTAAAAAGAAAATTTGATATAGTAGAGGTAGATATGTTTTGTAATGCATTGGTAGAACAAACTTTATTAGGTGATAATATAGCTTTGTTTGAGAATCTTTCTAATGTTTTAACACAGAAAAATCTCGAACAAATAAAGCTTAATACCAAAAAGAAAATTGTGTTTATAACAATGGGTATAACTGTAACTTTACTAAATATAAGTTTATTAGTATTTTACCCTATTATGAATTCCTTTTCTGAAAGCTTTTCAAATATATTTTACTAATAGTTGTTGTTACAAATTAAAAAATTTAAGATATACAAATAAATTTTATTTGTAAGAAAGGAGAAAAGTCTATAATAATTATTATGGATAGTAAAACAATGAAACATTTTTTAAAAAAATTTAAAAGCAAGAGAGGTTCAGAGGTGGTACAAGTTTTATTGGTTACTGCGATATTTTTAGTACTTGTTTGTACAATATTCTATGATTCTATTGCAGGCTTATTAACTGATGTTACTACCGATGTAACTAATTGGTATACAGAAAATAGCAGTGTAATATTTACTTCTGCATCAGGAGGTTAAATGAAAAGATATAGTATATTAATCATATCATTTATAGTATCTGTAGTAATATTTATTACACTAATTGTAATTCAAAAGAATATTATAAACCAGAATACGCTTGTTCAAGCATACGTATTAAATCAAGATGTAAATATGCATGATAATATAACATTAGATATGGTAGAGACTACATATTTTTCTAGCAATACTATGTCTGATAAATTCTATAATAATATAGAAGATATAGATACTATTGTTGCTAAAGGTAACCTAAAGTCAGGTAAAATATTGTTTAATGAAGATGTTATAAAAAAAGAGGAAATAGAGGCTAATGTAAGCAAATCAGAAACAGAAAAGGTTGTAATTCCAGTATCTAACTTAGACAATGCTATAAATTATATATTAAATGATAATGTATATATAAATGTGTATGTTAGTGTTAATGAGGACTATAAGACTTATGATATTGCTAAATATGAAAGCGTTTCTTTACATAAAGAAGATAAGAATACTATAACATTTTTATATTTAAGTAAAGTCAAACCAGTTTGTTTTTTAAATGATAATGGACAAGCAGTAAATAAAAATGATTTGATAAAGAGCGTTGTTTTAGAAGTAACAAAACAACAAGCTATATATATTAATTATATTAAGGGAAAGGCAGGTTTTAATATAACTGTAATATGAAAATATTATTAGAGGAAAGTAAAGAATTAGAATATATATATGAAGATATTGTAAAACAGAACAATGTTGAAGTTATAAAAGGTAATATAACTGAATTATATAATCTTAAAACAAAAGGCGACATTTTGTTTATATATTGTAATACCACAGATGATATTAAAAAATATAAAAAGTTTAAAGGCGTTAATATTTTAGTTGTTACTAAAAATACAAGTACAATTTTTGTATATAGTTTATTGCAAATTATACACCCCATAGATGTAATATGTTTAAATACAAATAAAGTAGCGATTAGCGCTAGAATAAAAAGTAACTTGGACATGTTGAAAGGTGGTAAATATGAAGAAGATTATATGTTTAATAATGATTCTTGTTATTGTTAGTAATACTTGCTTTGCTAATATTAGCGATATAACTAATCATTGGGCTTATACAGATATTAAAAGGTGTATTAATAATGAGTATATTGTAGGTTATCCTGATAAGACATTTAGACCTAATAATTATATAAAGTGGAATGAGTTTATAAAGCTTGTAGTTACAACCATGGATAATAATATAATAGAAAATAGTTCTAATTGGGAAAAGCCATATATTGCTTATGCAAAACAGAACAATTTAATTGATAATAAATCAATAAATTATAGTCAATATATAACAAGAAAAGATGTAATACAAATATTATATAATTTTTTGAACTTATATAACGCTATTGAAGAATTTGAGAGTATACCTAGTCAATATTTGTATAATAAAAATATTCTAAAAGGTTACAATGATAATACTTTAAGATTAAATAATAATATTACTAGAGCAGAGGCGGTGGTATTGTTAAATAGAGTTATCGATTATAAAGATGAATATATATACAAACATAAAACGGATATTAATGTATTTAAAAATGAAGATGTATATAATTATACAAATTATAAAAATGAGAGTTCAATTTTCTTGAATACATATAATATAGATAATGGAAAGGTATATTATTCAGATTTAGGTAGATATGGTCTATATAATGATATACATATTAATAAATATAATGATTTAGTAATTAATATACTTCTAAATTTGATTAATAAAGGTAATTTTGTATTAAATACATACCTAAAAGAAAATAAGTGTATAGTTATTGCATATGGAACTAATGATAAATTTGTAAGCAATGGTTCTGCTTTATTTGAAATAATTTTATTTGAAGAAAAGCAAAAGATTGATAATTATGAATTGGTGTTAAGATAGATTTTGGACATGAAAGCGTAGAGATGATATAATAGTTTTATACGCTTGGAAAGGAGTGTTCAAAGTGGCAAAAAATAAGAGTTATGACGAAGAATTTAAAAAGATGATAGTT
>CALYAQ010000071.1 GCA_944393615.1 uncultured Clostridia bacterium | reverse complement strand
TTAAGAAAGTATATTTATGTATTGAATTGGACACTACATTATTTAATTTTGATACATCAAGCAAATTGTTATATGCATTATCCATAGTAGCATTTAAGTTGCTATTTTTATCATTAACAACTATTTGATAACTAACATCGTAAAAATACACATTAGATATTTTAAAGCCATATTCTATAAATGAAGACAATGCTATAAAAATTGCAACACTAACAACTAACGATATAACTGTAGTTCTATATTTTTTCTTATTTCTTTTCAAATTTTTATATGCAATCGAGCCACCAACATTAAATAGTCTTTTAATTATTTTAGGTGTTTTTAATTTTTTTCCCTTAATTTTAATATCGTTATTACTCCTTATAGCTTCAATCGGCGATATTTTTGCAGCTCTCCTTGCAGGTAAAAGCGAAGATAAATATATTGTAATACCTGACAAGAATACACTTATAACTATGGGCAGTAGCGGAATACTGTAGACAAATCTAATACTCTCCAATGCATCTTCTAGTATAACATTTACTAGCCATAAAAGTACAGCTACAGCAAACATACCTAATAATATACCAAGTGGTATAGCAATTAACCCTAGTACAAAACCTTCAAAGACAACATTTCTTTTTATTTGTTTGCTTGTTGCACCTATACTTGCAAGCATTCCATATTGCTTATATCTTTCTGTAATTGAAATACTAAAACTATTTCTAATAACAAACACACTTGAAAGTATTATAATAATTATTACAACAGATGCGATAGATACAATAGCTTGCATTGTAGATTCACTCAGTGCTGCACCTTGCCACCTTAATAAATCTCTATTAATCTTAGTGTCATATCTTCCGTTATTATCATTTTCTCCTTCAATAACTCCATTAATAACATTAGTAGTTTCTTTATAGTTTTTTGGATCAATATATAATACTGAAATATTAGCATTACCAGTAAAATTTTCCTCCATATATGTTATAGCTGTATACCCAGGTGCAGAATAAGGTTCAGTTGAATAATTAGGTCTTTCCATTATACCAACTATTGTAAATTCTCTACTTTCGGTATTATATATATCTTCCCTTTCGTTTTCCTTTACATCTTCTAGTAGATTAGCATAAGAATTATTCTGTTGAAGTTTATAGCCATCAACAGTCATTCGTGTGCCAATATCTAAATTAATTTTATCGCCTATCTTGTATTGAACCTTTCCATTTGTAATAATATGCTCTGAAATTAATATTTCACTGCTATTTTGAGGTAGCCTTCCTTCTACAAGATTGACTGCATAATTTTTCAATGCATTTTCATCATAAGCATATAGATATATATATGGTTTTGCTAAATTTTGACTATCTTTAAGTTTAGCATAACCTACACCTTGAGTTAAAAAATATGAAGCAACACCTCTATTATTCTCGATATATTTTAATTCCTCCTGTGGTACATTTTTAAACGTAACATGATAATTTCCGTCTTCTTTAATAGAAGTATTAATTAATGTTTGCTGAAAACTAGAAACCATACCAGCTACAGCACAAATCATTGCCGTAGATAAGATTATTCCAATTATAGTTACTAGTGTTCTTTTTTTATTTAGTCTTAAATTACGTACAGTAAGTCTATTTAAAATATTCATAACTAATTCCTTTCATCTCTAATAATTTTACCATCTTCAATTGTTATTACTCTATTGGCTTGTTTAGCTATTTCAAGATCATGTGTAATAACTATTATAGTTTGGTTATATTTCTTGTTTGATAATTTTAATAATGATAATATTTCTTCACTAGTTTTTGAGTCTAAATTACCAGTTGGTTCATCTGCTAATATTATAGCTGGATTTGTAATTAATGCTCTTCCTATTGATACCCTTTGCTGTTGACCACCTGACAATTCATTAGGTAAATGAGTTTTTCTATCTTCTAAATTTAATGTATATAGTAGTTCATTAATTCTATTTTCATTAGGTTTGTTATTATCTAAATCACATGGTAAAGTTATATTTTCTATAACATTCAATATTGGTATTAAGTTATAGAATTGATATATAAGCCCTACTTGTCTTCTTCTAAATATTGCTAGATTATCATTATCTAATGAATATATATCTTTACCGTCTATATATACTTTACCTTCCGTTGGTCTATCAACTCCACCTAATAGATGTAATAATGTTGATTTGCCACTTCCACTAGCACCTACTATTGCTATAAATTCTCCTTTTTCCACATTGAATGATATATGGTCAACAGCTTTTATTTCATTACCGTCTTTTCCATAAATTTTTGTCAAGTTTTCTACTTTTAAAATCTCCATAAAATATACCTCCTATTTCTATAGCTAGATTATATAAATATAATATGACTTTAAAGTGACATTAAAGAAAAAACAAAAAAATTAGTATAGATTAAAAATCTATACTAAAAATTATTCTTTTGTTTCAAGTTTATATCCTACATTCCAAATGGTTTTTATTTCCCATTTTTGATTTTGGCTAAATAACTTTTCGCGAACACTTTTGATATGAACATCTACTGTTCTTGTACTACCAAAGTATTCATATCCCCAAACTTTTTCTAATAATACTTCTCTTGTTAGAACTTGATTTTTATTAGTTAGTAAAAAATACATCAATTGTACTTCTTTAGGTTTTAGTCCTTTAACTAACTTATTGTTCAATTTAACTTCATATTTTTCAATATCTATTGATATGTTATCAAACTGTACATATCCTGTATCATTGTTATTTTCTAATGTAGTTTCTTCACTTTCCTGTCTTCTAATATGTGCATTTACTCTTGCAATGACTTCTTTAGGTTCAAAAGGCTTTACAACATAATCATCAGCACCAATATTTAACCCTTCAATCTTATTTTCTATTGTATCCATTGCAGTAAGCATTATTATAGGGACATTTGTAAATTGTCTAATTAATTTACATACCTCCCAACCACTAATTACTGGTAACATTATATCAAGCAATATTAAATTAGGTTGTTGTTCTTTTGCTATGTTTATACCTTCGCTACCGTCATAAGCAAACAAAACATCATACCCCTCATTAGTTAAATATATTTTTAGAATTTCACATATATTTTTATCATCATCTATTACTAATACCTTTTTACTAATTTTAATCACTTCCTATTATTGGTATTATACATTAATAAATTGAAATATTCAATAATTTTGGAAAAAATTATGCAAAAACAAGAACTAACATAATGTTAATTCTTGTATATTTTTTAATTACTTATTCTTGTCATACGAATATTAGCAAATTTGAAACTTGATTGTTCACGACACCCATGTGATTGATAATTTACAAAAGGCCCAAAACCGTTAGATCCCGTAGGTGTGATTGGTTGTGAAAGAACTGTTGTATACCCACCGAGAACTACTTTTTACCTTTTGCCTTATTTCTATATTATTTTGTGTAACCTCAATTTGTATACTTACACCATTCATATCCCAATCATAACCACTTAGTGATTTAGTTGCAACTTGTGCCAAAGATCCACCACCATTATGTAAACTGTTTGCTGAACCTGTTACTCTATATAACGTTATTATACTTGGTCGTTTATTATTATTAAAGTGATAATATACTAAATATCCCGAAATAGCATCTCCACTAACACCTGTATTTACTAGAAAACCTGCTCCATAAAAAGTATGTGTTCCTACCCACTTTGAGTATACATCAAAATCAATTCGCCTTGTTCCTTCTGCACCTTGTTTAGTAAATAGAAAATCTTTGTATGGTCTAGTAGGGTAACCTTTAAACCAAATATAGTTTTGTCCATTTTCTGTACCTGTTAAAATGTGATAAGGTTGATAA
>CALYAQ010000070.1 GCA_944393615.1 uncultured Clostridia bacterium | reverse complement strand
CCGATAACATCAATTTCAATAGCTGGTGTTACAATAAAACAAGGGGAAAGATCAGACCCTTTGCTTATTGCAGAAGTGGGAGCTCAAATTAAACATAGAGTTAAAGCAATGCCAGGAAGTGCCTACTATATAGGCAAAAGATTAATTGGGAAGGAAGTAAATTAGAATGAAAAAATATTTATCAATTTTATTAAGTATAGTAATGGTGTTAAGCATAATGAGTGTTTCTGTATTTGCAACAGAACCAACTGATGATACGACTACTACATCGGGTCAAACACATATACATGAAGATGGTACTGTTCATGAAGGTGCAGAACATACTGACGGAGAAGATGGTACTCAAACTGACGATACAACACAACAAGTTGAAGAAGAGCAAAATGGTTATTTGAAAGGAAAAATAACTGAAGTAAGTGATGTAAAAGAAGAATCAATTTATGGAATGTACACAATAAAAGTACAACCAGTAAAGGTTGAAATGCTAGAGGGAAAATATGCAGGTCAACAATTTGATAGTGTATATTATTTAACTCAAGACTATAATGGAACATTTGAAGCAAAACCATTACAAGTTGGCGATAAAGTATATGCTGGCGTAGAAGAAGGGACTAATGAAGAAACAGGCGAAGCAACAACATCAGCGTATGTTGTACAAAAAATGAGAGACACAAACTTATTAATTGCAGGTCTTTTAGTAGCAGCAGTACTTCTAATAATAGGTACAATGAGTGGTGTGAAAACATTAGGACTAGTAGTGGCTAATACTGTTGTTGCAATGGTTGCATTTTTTGCACTATACTTAAATGGTGTCAATAATATATTATCGTTATTAGCATTAGTAATACCAATAATTATTATAGATGTATTAATTATTAGTGGGTTTAAAAAGGAAAGTTGGGTATCAATATTAGCTGTTGTTATATCTACAATAATTACAATTGGGATTTTTGCTTTACTAAATAATTGTTTATCTGTAATTGGTCTAACTGAATATGCAACATATTTAAGTGGCGTTGATGCAAAGCTGTTAGTATTTGATTATTTAGATTTATTAGTAGCAGGCGCAATGATTATGAGTTTAGGTGTTGCAATTGATATGTCAATACGTGCAGTAAGAAAAGGCTCTCAAGGAAAAGCATTTGGTATAACATTAAAAGAAGTTGCTAGAAAATTACCTAATAAATTAAATACAGTATTCTTAGCATGGTTAGGTGGATTTATGACTATATTTACTATATTTGTACTATATTCAAGACCAATACTTGAAATTCTAAATGTTGAAACAATAGTAATTGAGATTATTAAAATAATGGTTATATTCCTAAATACATTAATTGTAATTCCAATAGGTATATTATTATCAAGAGAGTTATTAAAAACAAGAGGGCTAGTAGAAGCTAAAGAAGAAAATACAGAAGTAAAAAATAATGAACAATAAAATATAAAGTTTTAAAATTAAAATAAGGCAATCATAAATTGATTTGCTTTATTTTAATTTGTTTTTCTAAAAGTGTCGATTAATAGGACAAGACTACAAATAATGTAGTTATATTTTTTTTTCTACAACCAAATATGACAAGTTTTTATAAATATAACATATATAATATTATTAGGTGGTTAAATGACAGTATATTTAGATATAGTGTTTTTTGAAAATTTATTTATGAATTTTTGCATACTTTATTGTGCAAGTATATTTAGCAATAAAAAAAATAGTTTATATCGTATTTTTATAGGTGCTACATTAGGTGCACTATATTACATAGCAATATTATTACCACAAACATACTTTTTATCATACTCTATATGTAAAATTATATTATCAATATTAATAGTTCTAATTTCATTTAAGTTTACAGATATATATAGCTTTGTACATGATTTGCTTAAGTTTATACTAATATCATTTGTGTTTGGAGGTGTTATGTATGGCTTATACTATTTTGTGTTTAACAAACTAACCATACCCTATTACCCTATAAAGTTAATATTTTTTGGGGCAATTACAATGGTTATATTATTAAAAATTAGTATATATAAAATTAGGTGTAATTTGGAGTATAGGAAAATTACATATAGTGTAGAAATTAGCTTAAATAAGAAGGTAAAAATAATAAAAGGTTTTTTGGATACTGGCAATTCACTAAAAGATCCAATAACTAGTAAACCAATATTATTGGTAAACTATAATACTATTAAAGAAATACTACCAAGCGAAATATGCAGAGTTTGTGAAAGTAATTTGAATAATTTGGGTAATTTATCTAAGGAAACTGAAAGGAGAGTGAGAATTTTACCATATATATCTGTTGGTAATCAAAATGGGCTAATGTTAGGTTATAAAATGGATAAGGTTACAATATATTTAACTAAAGAGGAAAATATTGTTTTAAATAATGCTTTGATAGGTATTAATACAACGAATTTGAATAATGAAAATTCGTTTGATGCTCTATTAAGCATTGAGTTGTTAGAATTGCAAAGGGGGAAAAGAGTATGGGAAGAATGCAACTTGAAAGGTTAGTAATACAATATTTAAGAAAATGGGGAATAATTAAAGATAATAATATACTATATATTGGAGGAAGTGAAATATTGCCACCTCCACTTAGTAGTCAAGAGGAGAAAAAATTAATTGAAAAATTACAAAATGAAAAAGAGGCAGAAAAAGCAAGAAAAAAACTTGTTGAAAGAAATCTAAGGTTAGTTGTGTACATAGCTAAAAAATATGAAAAAACTGGTATTGGTATAGAAGATATAATTTCAATAGGTGCTATTGGTTTAATGAAGGCTATAAATACTTTTAATCCAAGTAAAAATATTAAATTAGCCACGTATGCATCTAAATGTATTGAAAATGAAATACTTATGTTTTTAAGAAGAAATAATAAAATAAAAACAGAGATTTCAATAGATGAACCGTTAAACGTAGATTCTGACGGTAATGAAATGCTTCTTTCTGACATTTTAGGTGGAGATGATGACGATGTTGGTAAACATATAGAAGATGAGGTTGATATAAAGCTTTTAAGAGAGGCTATAGTTAAGTTGACACCGCGTGAAAAGTATATAATGGAGTTAAGATTTGGCTTTATAACTGGGGAGGAAAAGACACAAAAAGAAGTAGCAGATTTATTACAAATTTCTCAATCATATATTTCGAGATTGGAAAAGAAAATTATAAGCAGATTAAAAAAAGATATAACTAGTAAGATATAGTTTAAAATATATAAAAACTATTGATATGTTAAAAAAATATAGATATACTTTATAATAGGAGTGTGAAGAATATGAAAAAATTATTAATATGCATATTATCAATTATATTAATATTATCAATGAGCTTAATACTAACTGGTTGTGGTAAAAAGAATAATGCTAGTGATGTTGTAAATTCTAATGTGAATAATGTACAGTATGTAAGTACACAAGATTATGATAAGGTAATAAAAGCTGAATTAATACAAGAAAATGGCGAACAATATAACGGCTATGAGTTCTATACATATTACTATTTTAAAGATGACAAGTTGATTTTTTTAGAGAATGTGTATATTTTTGAAGAAGATGGAAAAGCACAAAATTGGTATAATGAGCATATTGAAAATTTGCAAGATAAAAATATATCAAGATTATATGGAAATATAGTTATTGATAGAGATACGAATTTAACACATAATGGTTCGAGTTATGAAAATATATTAAAAATGATAAAGGAAGAACCAAGAACAGTTGGGTATACTGAGGAATAAACAAAAAGGAATATTTAAAAGTATTCCTTTTATTTGCAAATGTACTTTATTAACTGTTTGGCTTTTAATCAAAAAAGCACTAATTGCTTAAAAAATAACTTGCTAAAAGTTTAAGTGTGGTATATAATATATTCATGGGGAAACAAAAGGATTTAAAGCGGAAGGAAGTGTAAGTAAATGCGAGCAATACCAATAGGTATAAGTTCATTTAAGCAAATTATAACGCAAGATGTTTTATATGTAGATAAAACAGCATTTATAAAAGAAATAATAAATAGCTTTTTCGGAACGAAGTTATATTTAAGACCACGCAGGTTTGGAAAGACAACCAATATGCAAATGTTAAAGGAATATTTTGATATAACTAAAAAAGAAGAAAACAAAGATTTATTTAAAGGGTTATACATAGATAGTGTAGAAAAATACAAAGAGTATCAAAATGCATATCCAGTAATAGCTTTATCTTTAAAAGAAGTAAAGGCTGATAATTGGAACGATATGTATGATAATTTTAAAAATATAATAATAAATGTATATGAAGAACATAAATGTGTTATGGGAATATTAGAAGATTATCAAAAAGAAAAATATTATAATATATTAAAGGGAAAAGCTAATAAAAGTGAATATCAAAATTCACTAAAGAAAATGACGGAATATTTACAAAGATACTATGGCAAAAAAGTTATTTTGTTAATAGATGAATATGATGTACCATTAAATGCATCATATACTAAAGGTTTTTTAGAAAAGTCACGAACCTTTATAAGTTCGTTTTTAAGTGTTGCATTAAAAGATAATGAGTGTTTACAAGTAGGAATACTGACAGGAGTATTACAAATAGGGCAACAAAGTATATTTAGTGAATTGAATAACCTAAAAATATATAATGTGTTTAGTGACCAGGCAAGTGAATATTTTGGTTTTACTAAAGCAGAAGTAAAACAAATGCTAGAGGAATATAGCTTGTCAGATAAGTATGAAGAGGTAGAACAATGGTATGATGGATATAATATAGGAAATATAGAAATATTTAATCCATGGAGTATATTACAATATTTAGATAATGGAGGAAAAGCAAAAGCATATTGGGTAAATACCGGAAATACTAATTTGTTAAACGTTACTAAAGAGAATGTAAACGCACAAGCAATTGAAGCTGTAAATAGATTATTGAATAATGAAACAGTAGTGGTAAGACAGCAAGAAAAGACTATATATGATAATTTAATGAGCAATTACGAACTGTTTATAAATTTACTAGTCTTTTCGGGATATTTAACAATAGCCAAACAATATAAAAAAGATAATGCAGATTATGCAAGTGTTAAAATACCTAATAGCGAAGTAAGTATAATTTTGAAAGATATGCAATCTACATGGTTAAGTAGTAATTATCAATATGGTATAATAGATAAAATTTGTAAATCAATAATAGATCAAGACGATAAACTACTAGAAGATACAATGAATACACTACTATTAGAAGATATAAGCTATTATATATCAAGTGAAGAATACTATAAAGGAATGTTTGCAATAGCATTAACAGCCCTACCAAAAGGATATATATACAAAAGTGAAGTAACAACGGGCTATGGAAGAGATGATTACGAAATATACAAAGAAGATAAAAGTGTAGGCATGATATTTGAATTTAAAGTATGTAATAAAGAAAGAAAATTAGAACAAACATTAGAAGAAGGAATGAAACAAATATATGCACGCGAATATTATACCCAAATGGAAAAAGAGGGAATAAGACAAATTTATCTATATTCGATAGCGTTTTGCAAAAAGAAAATGTTAATAAAAAAAGATTTATATGTTCCAAAGAAAAGATAAATTATATGGTGTAAACACAATTTGATTTACACCATATTTTTCTTTCTTTTTTCCTTTCTTTTTCTAATTGATATTTTTGTTTTCTAATGATATAATGTTAATGTAAAATTTACACTACAAGTAAGTTTTAGGTATAATTATCTGAGGTAACAAAAATGTTAGGAGCAATTATCGGAGATTTAATTGGATCGATTTATGAATATTCTGAGTTTCAGGACATGCTAAATCACAATATAAATGTAGAAAGAAGATTATCTGTATTTGAAAAAACGCCAGATGAGCTGTTAAATTCTAACTGCTTTTTCAGCGATGATACAGTATTAACTATTGCTATTGCAGATGCAATTGTCAACAATTTTCCTTATGAAGTAAAATTAAAGGAGTATGGTATAAAATACCTAAATCTTAACAAAGGAAGACCGGGCTATTTTGAACGTTCATTTTCCCCTAATTTTACAAATTGGTTAAACGGTAATGCACAAGGGTATAGTGACGGAAATGGGGCTGCAATGCGGGTGTCTCCTGTAGGATACTTATTTAATAATTTAGAAAGTGTTCAAGTGGAGGCAACAAAAACAGCTCTACCTAGCCATAATTCGAAATCTGCAATTGAAGGCGCACAAGCATTAGCTAGTGCTATTATGTTAGCAAGAAATAGCTTTAGCAAACAAGAAATCAAGTCATATATATCAACTACGTTTAGGTATAATCTTGATTTAGACTTGGAGATGTTACAAAAAACAAATACATTTAATCCGACATGTAAAGTTACAGTTCCACAAGCTATATTTGTATTTTTACAATCTAATGATTTTGAAGATGCAATGAAAAAATCTCTTTCAATTGGAGGAGATACAGACACAATTGCGTGTATGGTAGGAGCTTTAGCAGAAAGCTATTATACAATTCCTAAAGAATTTTTAGAACAATTATCATTAAATGCTTATGATATTCCTAAAGAATTTTTTGGAATTTTAGATAGTGCATATCACTTATCAAGTTGAGTTGTAAAAAATATAGAGAATTTATTTTTCTATATTTTTCTTCTTGTATGTTTGTTTTTTCTTAAAGTATAAATTTATTCATAACTGTTAATAATTACTATATATGAAAGCATATATACTTTTATTAAGGAGGTAATTTTTTTGATAAACAAAGTTGTGATATGTGGAGTCGATACTTCAAAATTACCAATATTGAATGAACAACAAGCAGAAGAATTAATGAAAAAAATAAAACAGGGAGATAAAAAAGCTAAAGAGCAGTTTATAAATTCGAATTTAAGGTTAGTATTAAGTATAGTAAAAAGATTTAGAAACAGAGGAGAAAACTTAGATGATGTTTTTCAAATTGGGTGTGTAGGACTAATAAAAGCAATTGATAATTTTGATATGGAACAAAATGTAAAATTTTCTACGTATGCTGTTCCAATGATTATTGGAGAAATAAAAAGGCATTTAAGAGATAACAGTGTATTAAGAATAAGTAGAACATTAAAAGATTTGGCATATAAGGCCATAAGTATCAAAGAAAGCTATGTGTTTAAAAATGGAGAAGAACCTAATCTAGAATATATAGCAAAAGAATTAGGGGTAGAAAAGGAAGATGTGGTTTTTGCACTAGATTCGATGCAAGAGATTATATCTATTTATGATAATGCATATAATGATAGTGAAAATGATAATTTCTTTGTTATAGATCAAATAAAAGATACTAATAATTTAGAAGATAAATGTACTAATAATATTGTTTTGCAAAATGCAATTAAAAAATTAACACCTAGAGAAAAATTGATAGTAGAAAAAAGATTTTTTCAAGGAAAAACTCAAATTGAAGTTGCAGATGAGATAGGTATATCTCAAGCACAAATTAGTAGATTGGAAAGAAATGCGTTAAAAAGAATACGAAAATATGTCTAGGGGTGATGTGAGTTGGGAGAAGGAAGAGCGTTGGATTTTAAACATAAAGAGGTAATTAACATTACGAATGGTAGAAAATTAGGATTTGTTACTGATGTTGAAGCCTGCTTTGAAGACGGAAAAATAAATGCTATAGTAGTACCAGGTAATAGCAGAAAATTAGGCTTGTTTAATAACAACGATCTTGTAATTCCTTGGAGTAAAATAAAATTGATTGGAGAAGATGTAATTTTAGTTGAAGTACAGCAATAAACTGTTTCCTAATATTGGAAACAGTTTATATACATAACACTCAGGAAAAATATGGAACAACGAGAAAAATCACTATTTTAGAATATAAAAAATAAAATTTATAAAAAAATACTAGACTGAAACCCTTGATTTTTCAAGGGTTTCAAAAAAAACTTAAAAAAATCTTAAAAAAGTGTTGACAAATGCAATTTAAAATGTTAATATATTTGAGCGTTTGAAAATAATGCATTACATATTACGGAAATACAGGAATAATTTACATGATATATTTATTAAAAAAAATAAAAAAATGTATTGACATTATATTTTTAACGTAGTATAATAATATAAGTGCTCGACGAAGAAGGCACAAGCACATTGAAAATTAAACAATGCAAAAAGAAGTAAACTTTAAAGCAAAGTACTTTAAGGAACAATAATGAAGGAAAAAATAAGAGCTAGCAAATAGCTTGTTAAAAAATTAACAAGAGAG
>CALYAQ010000069.1 GCA_944393615.1 uncultured Clostridia bacterium | reverse complement strand
AAACAAGTGACGGAAGTTATTGGGTATGGATACCAAGATATGCATATAGTATAACAAGTGGATATCATACAAGTACAGCAGGAACAATAGAAGTAGAGTTTTTGAAAGATAAAACAAATGTAAGTACGACAGGAAGAACAACATATCAAAATGCAAGTGGACAAGGTAATTGGAATATACACCCCGCATTCTATTATGACGGAGATAGTACAACGGGAACACAGTTATCAGGTTTTTGGGTAGCAAAATATGAAATGAGTATGGAAACAAATGGAGTAGCGACCACAACAAGTAGTGCAAGTATTGGAAATGTAACTACAAGTAGCACAATAAAAGCAGTATCAAAGCCAGGAGTAACAACTTGGAGATATATTAGTATTAGCAATTCTTTTAGTAATTCGTTGAATTATGATACAAATTCATTGAGTAATGCAAATTTAGATAGTCATTTAATCAAAAATAGTGAGTGGGGAGCAGTAGCATATTTAACACATAGTGAATATGGAAGAAATAAAACAGAAATTACGATAAATTCACATTCTGGTTATTACACAGGAGGTAGTAGTGGAGCTACAGCCCATACCAATGTACTACAAAGCACAACAGGAAACTGTTATGGAGTATTTGATATGTCAGGAGGTTCATGGGAACAGGTTGCAGGTCTTTTAAATGGTACAACAAATAGTAACGGTACTAATTTATTAAATGGTGCTAATATGTACAAAAATAAATATAGTGATTATTCTGCAACAATATATGGAGATGCAGTTTATGAAACTTCTAATAGTACCAATTCTGATTCGGGAGCTTGGAACAAAGATAGGACATATGGAATATCTTCTAGTGAACCATTTTTCTCTAGAGGTGGTAACAATAATCAAGGGAATGGTACAGGAGTATTTGCGTTTGATACTTATGCAGGTAATGAATATGGAAATGAAACTTTCCGCATAACCTTATGGAATAACTAAATTGATTTAGAAAAAACATGTTAATTACAAATATGTAATTAACATGTTTACATGTAGAATACTTTTTTTCCTCAAAAAACCTTTATTTTTAGCACATATATTTAAGGTAATCTTTACTTTTGAATTTATACTAACATCTGAATTAGATGTAATAATAAAATTTTTTGAGTTATTTTCTACTTGTTTTTCCATTTCAGATTTTGTTTGAAATATACCAACAAAAAGTTTAAGGTTTAAAGTTTGATTTTTTTCAAGTGAAGAAAAATCAACAAATATGTTGTCAATAATATACGCTATTTTGTCTACTAAAATATTCTCCAATTTATTCATATCTTCAGTGTTGAATCTAGAAAAATGCTCTAAATGATAAATGTGAGAATAAATAACATCTTCAACAATAAATAGTGCTAAATCTTTAGCATTATTTGACCAATGACTAGTTGTAAAAACCATGGTAAGAGTATAACATAATTTTTGTTCAAAGTCAAAAATATTTGGGTTCGACATTTTTCCCCTTGACGAATTAAAAAAAAGAATGTAATATATAATTGATATTAGAAGTAAATTGTTTGGAAGGATAAAAAATGACTAAAATAGATGTAGTAAAAAAGAATATGATAAATAGGGAAGAATTTTTAGCACAATATGCATGCAAAAGTGTTGAGGCTATAAGGGAGAAAAAAAGTAAAAAAAGTGATATAAGGCCAGAATTCGCAAGGGATGTAGACAGAATAATACATAGCTTTGCATATACAAGATATATGGATAAAACTCAAGTTTTTTCTTTATTAAGTGATGATAGAATAAGTAGAAGAATGATACATGTGCAATTAGTATCAAAAATAGCAAGAACGATAGGTAGAGCATTAAATCTTAATGAAGATTTAATAGAAGCAGCTAGTTTAGGACATGATGTTGGACATGTTCCATTTGGACATCAAGGAGAAAAAATACTAGAGCAAATTTCTTTATCTGAAAAAGAAGGCTATTTTTCTCACAATGTACAAGGTGTCAGAGTATTTAGAAATTTAGAAAAAGATGGTAGGGGTTCGAATTTAACATTACAAACATTAGATGCTATATTATGTCATAATGGAGAACTTGTAAAAGATAGGTATGAACCTGATTACAAAAAAGACTTGAACCAGTTTATTAAAGAGTACGAAAATTGCTATTTGGATAAAGAACAAATAAAAAAATTAAGACCAATGACATTAGAAGGTTGTGTTGTTAGAATTGCTGATGTTATAGGGTATATTGGTAGGGATATAGAAGATGCAATTAGTATTGGTGTGATACAAAGAGAACAATTACCTAAAAGCGTAATCGACATATTAGGTAATAAAAATGGAAGTATAATTAGTGAGCTTATTTTAGATGTTATAGAAAATAGTTATGGTAAAACATATTTGTGCTTATCTGCAAAAGTGTATAATGCGTTAAATGATTTACAAGAATTTAATTATAAAAATATATATAATATTGCATTAAATAGTAAGCAGGTAAAGGAAATTGAGTATATGTACAAAATACTGTATCAAATTTATTTAGCAGATTTAGAAAGTGGAGAGAATAAAACTGATATATATACTACATATCTACTAAATATGGACAAAAAATATATAAAGCAAACGAATAACAAAAGAAAGGTTTTAGATTATATTGCAGGAATGACAGATAATTATTTTTTAGAACAATACAAAAAATTGACAAAATAAAAAGAATACTTTAAAGTTTAAGTATTCTCTTCTTCTGTATGACGGGCATGTCATAAATCTAGGGTGGAAGTCCCAAGAGGCGTATTTGTCGCGAACTCGATAGCGACTTGCAAAGCGTAAACTAGTAATGGAGCGTGAAAAGAAGCAATAGCGAAATCG
>CALYAQ010000068.1 GCA_944393615.1 uncultured Clostridia bacterium | reverse complement strand
TAATAAGCTTTTTTTGCATTTATCATTAATTCTTGGAAGAACAATGAATCTTGTCCTGCTGCTCCTATTGGATTTTCAATTTTATTTTTAGTAATCAATTCTTTTTTTATAACACAAGCTTGTATACTATTTGTCTTAAAATCTTTTTTTATTAACTCTTCTTTAGGGTTATTAATTTCTTTGTCTCCTGAAAAATAATTAAAAGTAGCTTCTCTATCACTTAATTTCATTATGCTTCCAAAAACAAAATCATAATCTCCTTTACTTATTGTCTCAAATAATCTAGCATATCCATCATTTATTGCTTCATTATCTGGGTCTAAATAAGTAACATATTTAGCTGTAGCAAGTTCAACACCTTTATTTCTTGGTCTTGAAGCAGTACCACTACCTCCATCTTTGAAAGAGTAAGTTTTTACATTTGCATATTTGTTTTTAATATCATTAATAATATTTATGGTTTCTTCATCTGTTGAACCGTCATCTATTAATAATATTTCCATTTTCTTGAATATTGAACTTCGTAACAAACTATTAAAGCATTTATAAAGCAAAAATTTGCCATTATTATATATTGGAACTATTACTGATAATTCTGGTGTATCGAATTCAGAATATTTAATATTTGTTATGCCAAAAGGATCTATACTATATCCATTACCTTTAATATACTTATTTTCAATTGTTTTTATTGCATTATATTTCTTTGAGTCAAAAATAGAAATTCTTATGTCTGAATGTTTATCAATATAGTCATGATTAATACCTTCTATTTTTCCACCCTCAATTCTACTACTAATTGTTATGTAGTCAGATGATGTGTATTTGAATGCATTAACCATATCTTCTATATAATATCTCTGGTAATCAATATCATTTGTCATATATGCAATATAATCATATTGCTCTGCAATTTCATTTGTTAATTTTTCTAATTCTATAACATCTTTATTTGTGTAAGTCTGATTTTGATAGGTTTTTTCAAATTTATCTGTAAGTTTATCACATACTACTAATACTTTTTTATCTTTGATAATATACTCTTCTTCCTCAATACATTTAAAAATATAATTTAATTTATCATATACTGTATTATGTGACATGACATTTCTAATACCATCTATTTGCATTTTATAAATTTCTACTTCATTATATGCATTTAGAATTTTAGCAACTTCATAAGATTTTTTTACAATAAAGATATTAGGAAATTTATTATTAACAGCTATACTATAATTTGAAATCATTAGATTTCCGATTGCTTGTAACTCATAAACCCTCATTGCACACATTGTAGGGCTATATTTAATGCTGTTTAAATTCAATGCCCAATTAAAAAGTTTATGAACTTTTTGTAATTTATCATGGTCGATTGCTGGTATAATATATTTATTATATTCTATTGGGAATTCATAACCTACAATATTGCAATTTCTGTCAGCTAATACTAAATTATTATTTGACTCTATTACTCCATCAAATAGGATTTTAGTATCATGGCATCTTTCTTTGTATCTAGGAGCCCAGCTCCCTGCAAAAAACACATCATCTTTTAATTTCGTGTTTTTAAATCCAATTGGATTATGGAATTGTGGATTTACACCATAGTCCAATAAAAATACATTTTCATTTTCAGTATCTCTTTTATAATTATCAATCATTTCACTTGCTGTAGTAAAAATATAATCTGCATGTTTTGCAATGGGTAAAAACACTTCGTAATTACTTGGGTCTTCAATTGTTTGAAATATTACTTTTTTATTTTGTTTTTTTGCATATTCTAAGACCTCTATTACTTTGTTTCTACCTATCTCACTTGTCATCCCTTTCCAGTCGTTATTATTCATCCCATGCCAACAACTAACAAATAATACCATATCTACTTGGCTTACTATTTCTTTATAATTTGAATATGGTATATACATTAATTCAACAGCATCTTTGTAGTAATTAAACATATATTCATCTGTTATTATACCTATCTTGAGTTGAATTTTATTATAATAATTTGAACCATTTGAAACAGGAATATTTTTTATTAGATTATCAATATTATTATAAAAATCCATATTTATTTTGGGTTCATTTTTTATCCAAACTATTATTTTTCTTTTAATAGCTGGCAATCTGTTGGAAAAAATTGACGTTTTTATATGTCTTAATTTTCCTAACACTTTACGAATATTTCCCCTTTGAATATAGTTATTAATATTTTTCATGTTTCTCCTTTATTGTGAATTAATTTCTATTTTTACTAGATATTTCTGCTTAAGCTTTCTTTGCTCCTTTTTCCTCCATAAATTTGGTATAATCATTTACCACCTTTTCTGTCGTATCAAAATCAATTAAATTTCCATTATCTATCCAAATAGTTTTAGAACATATCTCTTTTATTGTATTTAAACTATGCGAAACTATTAATATGGTTTTATCTTTATTTTTAATTATTTCTTTTATTTTAGCATAACTTTTTTCTCTAAAACTTATATCTCCTACGCTAAGAACTTCGTCAATAAGTAATATATCAGTATCTAATAATGTTGTAATAGAAAATGCTAGCTTTGAGTGCATTCCACTTGAATATGTTCTTACAGGTTTATATATAAAGTCTCCCAGTTCTGAAAATTCAATAATTTCATCGATCTTTTTATTTATTTCTTCTTTTGTAAATCCTAAAAGTAGTCCTGATAGAATTATATTTTCATATCCTGATAATTCAACATTGAATCCAAGACCAATAGATAATAATGCTACTGTATTATCTTTTATATCTACAGTTCCTGTATCTGGTGAAAATATTCCTGCAATAGTTTTTAATAATGTACTTTTTCCACTACCATTTCTACCAATTATTCCAATAACACTACCTTTTTCTATTTTAAAATTAATATTTTTTAATGCTGTAAAAACGTCTTTCTTTTTCCATATTTTTAAAATATTTGCTTTAATTCTAAAAGATTTCATAGAACGATAATTTACAGATAAATTGTCTACTATTATAGCATACTCTTTTTTCACTTTACATCACCTTTGCATATGAATTTTCATATTTATGAATTAATTTAATTCCA
>CALYAQ010000067.1 GCA_944393615.1 uncultured Clostridia bacterium | reverse complement strand
AAATATATCAAGAGAAATGGGAATGTGGAGGAGAAGAAAAAGCATATATAACAAATACACCACAAAGCACAACCGGAAATGTATATGGAATATACGACCTATCAGGAAATGCATACGAATATGTAGCAAGTTATTTAAAAGATGGTGATTTTTCATATAGTGAAAGTACATTCACAAATGGAACAAGCGATGCATACTCAACAGCATACACAGGAGAAGATGAAAGTACAGCATATAAATACGGAGATGCAACATATGAAACAAGCGGTTGGCATTCAGCTTACGCGAACTTTGTGAATTCGGTCGGCCCTTTCTTCGCTCGTGGAGGCTACTATAACGATGGTGACTACGCGGGGGTGTTCTTCTATGACAGCTTCGATCGGTGACAGTCACAGCTACAACTCATTTCGCCTTGCTTTAGTATTGTAATGTGACATCTGTTATCTGAGACACATAATAAGTTGACAATAAAATTAGACAGAAAGAAAAACTAGAACATAAGCAAAAAAAAGTATATTTTTACCTCCTTTAAGATAAAATAGTAAAAAGGAGGTTTTTTATATGTCAAATTTTAAAACATATGCAAAATCCATATTAATCCCAGTAATTGTAGGTGGAGTAGTTGGATTAATTATTTCGGGTTCTATTGATTATAATTCACTAGAAAAACCATTTTTAGTACCACCGAGTATTCTATTTCCAATTGTATGGACAATTTTGTACATTTTAATGGGTGTCTCATATGGATTACTTGAAACAAAAGATTTATTAGATTCAAGAGCAAAAATAATATATTATGTGCAACTATTTGTAAATGCCTTGTGGTCTATATTTTTCTTTACATTAAAGTGGAGATTATTTGCATTTATTTGGATTTTATTATTGGCTTTTTTGGTAATTTTAATGGTAGCTGAGTTTTACAAAAAGAACAAAACTGCAGGCTTACTTCAAATTCCATATTTATTATGGACATTATTTGCATTATATTTAAATTTATCAATATATTTGTTAAATAAATAGTTAATTTGCTCACATATTTTGATTATTTAGAATATAAATAATCGAGGTGAAAAAAATGAATTATAAATATTATAACTCAAACAATAACGGGCAGGATGATTATGGGTTAAAATGTGTGAATAATCAAGGCTATGGGATGATATGCAAAGATTACAAATTGGAGTTTCCACCACAGCATCAAGACACACAACCTGGTATGGAATATTTAATGAACCCAAGACCTATATTTAATAATCCATATTATAGACCTGCAGGTAAACTTATTGGAAAAGTTGCTATTATAACAGGGGGAGATTCTGGAATAGGTAGAGCTGTAGCTGTTAGTTTTGCAAAAGAAGGGGCTGCTGTAGTGATTGCATATTATAATGAAACAAACGATGCAGAGGAAACAAAACAGTGTATTGAAAGGATTGGAGGCACATGCATATTATTAGCAGGGGACATAAAAGATACAAGTTTTTGTGACACTATTGTAAAAGAAACCATGAGTAAATTTGGCAGAATTGACATTTTAGTAAATAATGCAGGTGTTCAATATCAACAAAAAAGCTTATTAGATATATCAGATGAACAATTTGATTTGACAATGAGAACAAATATATACTCAATGTTTTATTTAACCAAAAGGGCTTTAAAACATATGTTACCAGGTGCAAGTATTATAAATGTAACATCAATAACAACATTTAAAGGGGAGCCAGAACTTATAGATTATGTTACAAGCAAAGGGGCAATAGTTGGTTTTACAAGGTCACTTGCAACTAATTTGGCTGATAAAAATATTAGAGTAAATGCTGTGGCACCAGGAGTTTTCTGGACTCCAATACAACCTTCATGCTGGGAAGCAGAAAAAATTCCTACATTGGGTTCAGATGCTCCAATGGGAAGGGCTGGTCATCCATATGAAATAGCGCCAATGTTTGTATATCTAGCTAGTGATGATGCATCATATGTAACAGGGCAAGTTATGCATGTAAATGGCGGAGAATACAAGGGATAAATGGGTGATTGTCATGGAAGAAAATGAAATTGATTTAATAAATATTGTTCCTACAAATAAAAGCTATAATTATGATATACTTAAAAATAATATTAATGAACTTAAAAGAGCATATCCTTTTTTAGAAATTGGAAATATTGGATATAGCGTGTTAGGCAAGGAAATTCCTTATATAAGAATTGGAAATGGTGCAAAAGAAATTTTATATCATGCAAGTATTCATGGAAATGAGTGGATTACAAGTGTAGTTTTAATGAAGTTTATAGAAAATTTTTGTAGGGCATATATTTTTAATACAAATATTTATGGATATTCTGCACAAAATCTATTTAATCAAGTGTCTCTATACATAGTGCCAATGGTTAACCCTGATGGGGTTGACCTAGTAACAGGTAATGTAGATAAAAAAAGTAGAGTGTATAGAAATTATGAAAATATAGCTAAAAATTTTCCAAGGATAAGTTTTCCAGATGGCTGGAAAGCAAACTTTAATGGTGTGGATTTAAATTTACAATTTCCAGCAGGCTGGAGTGAAGCAAGAAAAATAAAATTTGAGCAAGGATATACTAAGCCAGCTCCTAGAGATTTTGTGGGTGAAGGACCACTAACAGAACCAGAGGCTTTAGCAATCTATAATTTTACATTATCGCATAATTTTTATCTTACAATTTCTTATCATACGCAAGGAAAGGAAATTTATTGGGATTTTCAAAATATTAATCCTCCAAGGGGATACGAAATAGGAGAGGAATTTGCAAGAGTGAGTGGCTATAATTTAACTCAAACAGCATATAATTCTAGTTTTGCAGGGTACAAAGACTGGTTTATACAAAATTACAATAGACCTAGTTACACTATAGAAGCAGGCATTGGTGTAAACCCTCTATCAATTTCACAATTTAATGAGATTTATAAAGATAACGAAGGAATTTTAGTATATGGGATAATACTATAAGAAATTTAATAATTACCATATATGAAAAGTGTCTTCGCGAATATGCACAGCCAAAAGTAATCTAACCTTGCCAAATAGCAAAAATCTTTGCTTTTTTCTGTACAATAATAGAATACCACCTAATCAGGTGGTATTTTTTAAGATTTCTTGTTTTTGGATCTTTTTTTATAAAATCTATATACAAATATTAAGAATACTATTACTATTAAAGCTACAATAACATATGAAGCATCATCAATTATGGTTAATATAAGGTCTTTTTTATCTCCAGCAAAGGCTCCT
>CALYAQ010000066.1 GCA_944393615.1 uncultured Clostridia bacterium | reverse complement strand
AAAATTTAAATACAATTTGACTCGGTTCATTATGTCTATTTTTCTTGGTATCTACTTTAATTTTACACTATTTTCAAAAAAAAGCAATACTTTTTGTTAAAATATTGCTTTTTTTATTGCATTTTTTTTTTTATATTGCTTTTTTTATTGCATTTTTTCTTACAACTTGCATTTACTTTACAGAATTGCATTTACTTTTTCAGTTGACCAAATAATATAACAGCAAACACTATCTGCTTATAGCATTTGCTGTCTTTTTATGTCGTTTTATACTTAAATTATTCCCAATCAAATTTTGGATAACCGTCTGTTCCTTCTACCCAACTACTATATGTTGATGTTCTAATTGCATTTACAAGCTAATACTCTTGTTTATAAATCGTAATAAATGTTGTTACTAATCCCACCAAACCAATTCCCTTTTTTAGATGTTTTCTTGGTTATATTCTTCTATATATTTTTTATTGCATACTAAAACTTAGTTAAATTTTATTAACCTATACTAATAAACATTTTTTTATTGCATATATGTGCATACTTTCTCAACTGTTTTAGCTTTTTTATCCATTCTATTTTTCTCATATTTGTTGTACTAGTATTACTTTTTTAGAGTTTACTCATTATATATTTTCGCTATAATAGAAATATTATCAACAATATATGTATAATTCGTTTTAATTATTTAGCTTATATTCTAAGCCTGTATGTCTTTTTTTAGACTGAACATTGTCAATCATTTTCTTTACCTGATATTCATCGCCTACAATAACTAAAAGTTTTTTAGCTCTTGTAATTGCTGTATATAGCAAATTTCTAGTATATAGCATAGGAGGACCATTTACAATTGGCATAACAACTACTTCAAATTCACTTCCTTGACTTTTATGTACTGTAATAGCATAAGCATGTTCTAACTCTTCAATATTATTTGATGTATACTGTGCTATCCTATCATCATCAAAAGTCACTTCTAGTAATCCTTCTAATTCGTTATAGTCTGTAATAAAGCCCATATCTCCATTAAATATTCCCTTACCTTCAAAATCTCCCTTTTTCCATTCTATTTCATAATTATTCTTTATATGCATTACCTTATCGCCAACTCTGAAAGTTGTTTGTCCGTAGGTTTTTTCCGGTTTATATTCTGTTTTTTTATTTAGGCGTTCTTGTAATAATTTATTTAGCTCTTTTGTACCTGCTATACCTTTTTTGGTTGGTGATATAACTTGTATATCTTTTAGTACATCATAGTTGCCATATTCCTTTAACCTTTTTTCGCATAATTCTACTATTTCGTTTGCTACATCCTGTTGATTGGTTAATGGTATAAAAAAGAAATCTTTTGACCTATCAAATAAGTTAGGCATCTGCCCTTTATTTATCTGATGCGCATTTACTACAATTAAACTTTCTTTGGCTTGTCTAAATATTTCACTTAAATATATATATTTTATCTTATCATATCCAATAAGGTTACGTAAAATATCTCCTGCCCCAACTGAAGGCAATTGGTCAGCATCACCAATCAATATAAGTTTGGTGTGTGGCTGTATTGCTTTTAAAATATGGCAAAATAGCACTGTATCTAACATTGATGCCTCATCTACAATCACAACATCCTTATAAATCTCATTAACTTCAACTGTTACCCTGTCCATATTTTCCTCAATTCTATTTAATTCAAGTAATCTATGTATGGTTTTAGCTTTTGCTCCTGTTACTTCTGTTATTCTTTTTGCAGCACGTCCAGTAGGCGCACATAACGCCACTTCTTGATTATCTTGTTGGAATAATTTTAATAAGCATTGTATAATTGTAGTTTTACCCGTTCCTGGTCCTCCAGTAATAACGCTTAAGTTATAACTGTAAGCCATGATTATTGCATCTTTTTGTATTTGTGTTAATTCTATTCCTAACCTTTTTTGTATTTTCTCCAACCTATTCTTTACATCTTTTCCACTTGCAAATTCATTACTTTTTGTTCTAACTATATCAGCTATATCTTGTTCCATATTATATATATTATACAAATACACAAATCTATCTTTGTATATATCTTCTTTATCTCTATACTCAATAACAATGTCCTTTTGATTTATCATTTGTATTATACAATTCTCTACTGCTTCGACTGGTACGTTTAAAAAATTTACTACTGCCTCTATTAAATCTAAATATTTTGCACAAGTATTTCCTTTGTATAAAGAATTTAACAAGCAATATTTTACGCCACTTCTAATTCTCTTAACATTATCCTTTTCAAAATTCAAATCTGATGCAATTTTATCAATATAGCTAAATTCAACACCATATACAATATCTAATAACATATACGGATCCTCGTATATTAAATTTAGTGAATTTTCTCCTAAAGCTTGAAAAACCTTTTTAATATTGGTAGCCCCTATTCCATACGGATTTAAAAACTGTGCTAACTTTAAAAAATACCAATCACTATTTACTATAGTTTGTAACTCTTTTGCTTTTTTTAAGCTTACCCCCTTTATATCTGCCAATTTTTCAGGTTCGTTTTTAATTATTTCTATACTATCTTGTCCAAATTTATCAATAATTCTTTGTGCCGTTTTCTCTCCCAGCCCTTTTATAACTCCGGAGGATAGATATTCCAACAGTTCTTCATCTGATGTAGGAACATTTTTTTCAAAGGTCGCTATCTTAAATTGCTTTCCATAAACACTATGTGTAACATATTCTCCTTGAACAGTTAAACTATCCCTAACCTTTATGTATGGTACATACCCTACACAAGTAACAGTTTTTTCATTTGTTCTTAATAAAAAAATCGTATAACCATTTTTATCGTTATAGTAAATTATATTTACAACTTTTCCTATTTCCTCCATAGTTTTCCTTTCATTCTTCTTTAATAATTCTAACGCCATAATCTTGTTCTAACTTTTCTGATACATTATCTATTGTAATACTTTTTACCTCATTTATATATGTAACATTTTTTAAATACCACAATTTATAATCTAATGACCTGATTATATACTCAAAACAGCTTGCCTTCTTTATTTTTACTGTAACTTCCACATCTTTATATATATATCTTAATGTAGCATTAATGCAAATATTAAGAAAACCATATATCGCTAAAGTCCATAAAATACACTGTATTATCATAAAATCACCTCATACATATTTTATGAAAAAAAAGCAAATGTGTTAATGTATATGAATTATACCTAACATTAGTTCGGTTGTCAATACTTTTTTAGAAATAATATTATACAAAAAATATACCCAATTTCATATAAATGGTAACATTTTTTTCTTTTGCTATTGCAATATAAATAATATTATGATAATATATATTAAAAATTAGGAACTATTCTTAATTTTAGAAAGGAAGATTTATGAATTATTATTCTAAACAACGAGAGCAAATCTTAGAAGTTCTTAAAAACACTTATAGTCATCCTACTGCACAAGAACTATATGCATTGGTACATAAAAATCATCCTACTATTAGTAAAAGTACTGTTTATAGAAACATTAATATATTAGTTAATAATAAACAGATTATTAAAATATCTGTAGTAGGAAGACCAGATAAATATGACTATATACACACTAACCACAATCATGCTATTTGTAACATTTGTGGTAAAGTATATGATTTTGAATATAACTTTAATACACAAAGAATAAAAGATGAAATACAAAAGCAAACACCAATAGAAACTTTTTTAGATTGCGTTACAATCGAAGGAATATGCAAAAATTGTAAATCTAAATCAAAATAATTAGGAGGTAAATATTATGGATTTAAAAGGAAGTAGAACAGAGGCTAATTTAATGGCCGCATTTGCTGGTGAAAGCCAAGCAAGAAATAAATATTCATACTATGCATCAAAAGCTAAAAAGGACGGTTTTGAGCAAATAGCCGCAATATTTGAAGAAACAGCAAACAATGAAAAAGAACATGCAAAAATATGGTTTAAACTATTACATGATGGTGCTGTTCCTGACACATTAACTAATTTAAAAGATGCAGCTGCAGGCGAAAATTATGAATGGACAGATATGTATGCAGGTTTTGCACAAGTTGCTAAAGAAGAAGGCTTTGATAAAATTGCTTTTCTATTTGAAGAAGTTGCTAAAATTGAAAAAGAACATGAAGAAAGATATTTAAAATTAGCACAAAATATGGAAACTGCACAAGTATTTGCAAAAGCCGGAATCACTGTTTGGATGTGCAGAAATTGTGGTCATATATATGTTGGAAAAAAAGCACCTCAAGTATGTCCAGTATGTGATCATCCTCAAGCATACTTTGAAGTAAAACCAGAAAACTATTAATTAGATAACGAAAATAGGTATCATATAGACACCTATTTTTTCTTTTATACAATAGCTTAAAAAAGTTTTGCAAATCTACAAATATATCAAAAACGAAATAATTATATTGAAACATATTTGCATAATATATCAAGGGAAGTAATTAGATGTGCAGTAAAAAATAAATGTAATAGGGGATATAAAAGATGTAAAACAAAAGATGAAAATATAGAAATTCAAAGTTATACATCAGGAGTAAGTGCACTAGATAAAGAAGAGGTAACAAAAGAAAATTACAATAAAAAAAGAAGGGGAAGCCGAGGTTTGTTTGTAACAAATAAGAAAAAGAAAATAAATGCAGATATAAATGGAAGTTTAAATATCATGATAAAAGCTAATAGTTCTAACCAAGAAACTGCGATGGATAATGGTCGAGAACAACGCCCAATAAAGAAAAGGGTTGCCTAATATATTTTAAATTAGTAAAAACTTAAATACAACATCTTTATAAAAAGAGCACCCCCCAAGGTGCTCATATTAAAAATTTATTTTTCATGTTTGTTATTCTAATGATAATACTATCAAAGATGTTAATATTATCGCTATTAATATGTATTGATATTTCGTTAATTTTTCTTTTAAGAAAATTCTAGATAATATCATTGTAACTATACAATATGATGCAATAAAAGGTGAAACCAATGCACCATCGCCTAAGAAATATGCTTTTGTATATGTAAATTGACCTGTTGTTTCTATTAATGTACCAATTAATTTATACTTATCAAAAGTAAATTTTTTCTTTTCTATAACTTGTCCACTTGCTTTTAATTTAGCATTTTGAATATACTTTTTAACATTATATATTATTGCACAAATAATACCTATACACATATATATAATGCCATAAGCTATAAATAACTGATCATCTGTTAATGTATCTGTTAAAAGATAATCATCCATAAACGAACCCATACCATCTAACATCCAATAACCTAAAGCAAAAGCAACACCTGTTAAATATACTCTTCTTGAACATTTTTGCTTTTCTTCAGTATCCTCTTTTAAACTTTCATCTTTGTTAATTGAAATTAAAATTAAACCTATTAATATAGCTACTACAGCTAATGCTTGATACCAAGCAACTTGTTGATGTAACACCAAAATACATAATATCGTTGTTATTGCACAAGAAGAATTTTGCAATGGTGAAGTTATTGAAACTTTCGTAAACTTCATCGCTGCATAAGTACAAAACATAGAAGTTATAAATATTAATGCATTTGGTAAGTATGTTAATATTACATCTAGAGTAATTTCAGTCTTTGTAATGAACATAAAAACTAATCCTGCTGAACCTAAAATAATACCATTATATGATATTAACTTTAAAACACTATCCTTATCAGAATTAGAAACCTTTTTAAATATTGTTTCTGATGTTCCCCATAATAGTACAGTTAAAGCTGCAAATACAATCCACATATTAATCCCCCTCTACAAAAAATTGGTATACAATAAATTTGCATACCAATTAATAAAATGGCTCCTCAAGTAAGACTCGAACTTACGACCCTGCGGTTAACAGCCGCATGCTCTACCGACTGAGCTATTGAGGAATATATAAAAACTGGCGAAGACCTATTTTCCCAAGAATTCACTTCTAA
>CALYAQ010000065.1 GCA_944393615.1 uncultured Clostridia bacterium | reverse complement strand
ATGATGTAATAGGAAATGAAAGTGAGGCTGTAACAAGCAACCCATATATATTTGATAATACAGCACCGACAATAGGAGCAATAACAGGAAGTGGAACAACATCAAATATAACGTTAAAAAGCACAGTTACAGATACTATAGGGGTAACTGGATATGCGATAACAACGAGTGCAACAACCCCAAGTAGTTGGAATACAGTAGATACAACAACATCTTGGAATGCAAGTGTAGCAACAACAAATACAGGAAAAGTATATCTACATGTAAAAGATAATGTGGGTAATACAAATTATGGAAGTGTTAATATATGTACAGGACAGACAGGTAGTTGTTCTACTTTTGCTGAATGTTCTGGTGCTAGACTTTGTGCAACATGTGGAAATTATTCGACGCAAAATCACCATTGTAAAAAAGATGGTGGTGATTACTGGGCTGATATGCCTATTCCCGGACATTCGTGGACAGATCATTATTGCAATATATGTGGAACCTGTATTGGGTGTTGGAATAACAATGGTGCATATATATATGATGATTATTCTTGCTATGGCCCTATTGCTTCTTATTGTCCACATGGTTGGACAACTTCTCATACTATAGCTTGTGGACATGGCAAATATTCAGCACATAAGTATTGTTCTCATAATAGCGGTGGTGTATATCATGCATATTAATTTTTTCTATATTTTAACAAAAACAATGTAACGTTTTATTACATTGTTTTTGACTTTTTTTATACATATAATAGACAAATTAGAGAAAATAGTATAATATATATAACTAAAGGAGAGAAAATATATGCTATATCCTAATGAAATATATGATAAACTAGAAGATGTAAGTGTTGAAAAATTAATAAATAATAATATAAAAGGTGTAATACTAGATGTTGATAATACTCTAATAGATAAAACTACACAAGTTTTATCTGATGCAAAAATAAAATGGGTTAAGTTGGTTATAGAAAATAATATAAAAGTATGTATATTATCAAATACTTTAAAAAAAGAAAAGATACAATATGTATCAAAACAATTGGGGATACCATATTTTATGTTTGCAACCAAACCGTTAAAAAGAGGTTTCAAAAAGTGTATAAAACTATTTAATCTACAACCAAACCAAATATGCACTATTGGTGACCAAATATTTACAGATGTTTTAGGTGGGAATAAAATGGGAATGTATACAATATATGTATACCCTATAAATCCTGAAGACTGTAGTATAACAACAGCACTTAAAAGGCCTTTAGAAAGAAAAATAGTTAATAAATATTTAAAAAAGGAAGGAATAAAATAATGAATATTTTTGTTGATGCAATGGTACTAATTTTACTACAACTTTTAGGATTAATGTTAGGACAAATTGGAAAGGTCTGTTATGAGGTGTTACCTTGTGCTGACGACGAAAAGGAAAAACCAGTTTTTAGAAAAGAAAACTTTAAATATCCATTTAGTCTATTATTTGGTTTGCCTACAATGATAGTATTTCCATTACTATATTTAAAATATGGTTTTACAATAGAATTTTATATATTCGCTTTATTATCTATAGCGTTAGTACCTATAATAGCAGTAGATTATAAGCACTATATAATACCTGATAAGTTGAATCTATTTGTTGGAGCACTAGGAGTTATATACATAGTATATCTATTTATATCAGCACAAACTAGTTTAGCTATAAACCATATACTTGGTGGAGTTATAGGTGGCGGAATATTTTTGCTACTTGCTTTAATATCTTTATTAATATATAGACAAGAAGGTATGGGGTTTGGAGATATTAAATTGATGCTTGGATTAGGTTTAATATTTGGTATAAAGAGTATACTAGTGTTAACTTTAATATCATTTGTACTAAGTGCAGTTATATGCATAGGCCTAATTATATCAAAAGTTAAATCAATGAAGGAATATATACCATTTGGACCATTTATATGTATTGCAACATTTATGCTTATGTTTGTTCCAGCGGGGTTTTTTGTAGATTGGTATTTGAATATGTTAGTTAAGTAAGGAGATAATAGATGAAGAGTAACACAAGAAGAAAGTTAACAATAGGGATAATAATTTTAATTCCTATAGTCATATTAACAATATTATTAGTAAAAGAATCAAATTTTGAATTTGATTTTAGAAAAGTAAATGAAATATCTTTTAGTCAATTAAATAATATGAGTGATATACAAGATTTAAAAGGTAAAAAGGTAAAAATATTAGGATATATGTCGCCTAATTCAGCTTATGGGGCTTCATACATATATTTAAGTAGTAAGCCGTATGCAACAGATGTTTTTAAAGAAGGAACATTTAATAGTATAGCAGTTTATTCAAAAGATAATAAAATTATTGAATATTCTAATTATCCAGTATATGTTACCGGAGATTTGGTGTTAGGAGATTTTAAAGATACGCAAGATTTTTCATATAAATATAGAATAGAGAATGCACAAATTGAAAATGCGACATTGTCACAAGTTAATGGCTTAGTCAAAAAGTATTTAATATTAGCACAAGATAATGTATTAGATGGTTTAAATGCTATATTTGGACAAATTGATATGTTGATATATTTTGATGAATACAAAGAATTAGGATATATCAAAGAGGAAGATTTATCAAAAATAGATATTGAAGGAATTGATACTTTAATACAAAGGGTAGAGCAATATAATGACGAAACATATAATACTATAAAATCGGTATTAGAACAATTAAAAACAGTTGGAACTGACTTGAATGGTTTGATAGACAAGAAAAATTATGATAAATTAGTAGAACAAAAAGAGCAATTTGAAAAAGTATATTATGAGTTTTACTACTATATAGCTGAATTTGGTGTTTAAATAGGGGGAAAAAGTGATTAATCAACATGTAATTGATAAAGTTAGAACATATATAAAAGACAATAATTTGGATGGAATGTATATAACAAATAAGATAAATTTAAAATATATAATTACTAAAGATATTGCAGATAGGATATATATTACTTTAGAAAAAGTATATATTATGGTTGGAAGTATATATATAAATGAGGCAAAAGGGTTGATTAATTCTAATGATACGAGTATAATCAATGTGTCAGATTTATCTAGCAAGGAAGAAATACTTGGTTTATTAAAAGATAAAACTATAGGCATAGAGGCTAAAGATTTAACTGTTTTTAATGAAAGAAAATTGACCAATGATTATCGTGTAAAAAAAATAGTTGATACACAAAATTTAATAGAAAATATTAGAATGATAAAATCTAATGAAGAAATTGAAAAAATTAAAAAAGCATGTGAGGTTACGTGCAAAGCTTTTAATTATATTATTAAATATATTAAGCCTGGTCAAACTGAAAAACAAATATGTAATGAACTTAATAGGTATATGCTAGATAATGGGGCACAAGCTTTAGCGTTTGATACAATTGTGGCAAGTGGAGAAAATAGTAGTAACCCACATGCTGTTGTTAGTGATAGGATAATACAGAAAAATGATATTATACTTTTAGATTTTGGAGCGAAATATGAAGACTATTGTAGTGATATGTCAAGGACAATTTTTGTAGGAACGCCAACTGATGAAATGATAAATAGATATAATATTGTTCTAAATGCACAAATACAGGGTGTAAATAGTATAAAGGCTGGTGTTAAAGTTGGCAGTATTCATGATATGATTGTACAAGATTTCAAACAATATAACCTGGAGAATAAATTTATACATACTACGGGGCATGGTGTCGGAATGGATATACATGAAGTGCCTATAATATATAGTAACAATAAGGAGTTAGGGTTTAGTGAAAAAATGGTAGTGACAGTAGAACCGGGTATATATTTTGAAAATGAATATGGTATAAGGATAGAGGATACTATTTTAGTTACTAAACAACGGAGTTGAAATTCTTACTTCTTGTGATAAAGAAATTATAATAATATAAAGGAGAGCAAAATGGCAGATTATTTATTAATAGTAGAGTCACCTGCAAAGGCTAATACAATTAAAAAGTTTTTAGGAAGTAAATACAAGGTTGTTGCATCTATGGGACATGTAAGAGATTTACCAAAGAGTCAATTGGGTGTAGATGTTGATAACGATTTTGAACCTAAATATATAAATATGAGAGATAAAAGTAAAATAATTAAACAATTAAAGTTAGATGCAAAAGGTATGAAGAAAATTATACTTGCGACTGACCCTGACCGTGAGGGAGAGGCTATTGCTTGGCATTTAGCATATATTTTAGGTGTGGATACCAATACAAAGTGTAGAGTAACATTTAATGAAATAACTAAAGAAGCTGTTACAAAAGCAATAAAAGAACCAAGAACTCTAGATATGACACTAATTGATGCTCAACAAGCAAGAAGAGTTTTAGATAGAATTGTAGGATATAAGATAAGTCCTCTTTTATGGAAAAAGGTTCAAAAGGGGTTGAGTGCTGGTAGGGTACAATCTGTTGCTACAAGAATGATAGTAGAAAGAGAAGAAGAAATAGAGAAATTTAACCCTGAAGAATACTGGTCATTACTTGCAAAATTGCTAGATACAAAAAGCAAGAAAAAAATTGATGCAAAGTTAATACAATATAATGGAAAGAAAATACAGATTAATACAAAAAATGATGTGGACAATGCTATATCTCAATTAAATAATAGCAAATATATTGTTTCTGATGTGAAACTTGGTACAAGAAAAAGACATCCTGTACCACCATTTACGACCTCTACGTTACAACAAGAGGCATCAAGAAAATTAGGTTTTACGCTAAAAAAGACAATGGCAGTTGCACAACAATTATATGAAGGTATAAAGGTTAATGGAAAAGTTAGTGGACTTATAACTTATATGAGAACTGATTCTGTACGTTTGTCTGAAGAGGCAAGAGGTATGGCAAAAGATATTATACTAACGAAATATGGAAAAGAATACTATTCGGGCACTTATTACAAAACAAAAGCTAATAGCCAAGATGGGCATGAGGCAATTAGACCTGCGCATCCGGAATTAGAACCAAGTGATGTGAAAGATGATTTAACAAAAGAGCAATATAAATTATATAATTTAATATATACTAGATTTTTGGCAAGTCAAATGTCAAGTGCAATATTTGATACAATAACTATTGATGTTGATGCAAATAAATATCTGTTTAGAGCTACAGGTTCAAATATTAAATTCCCTGGCTTTATGATTGTATATATTGAGAATAAAGACGAGGAAGAAGAAAAAGAAAAAATGTTGCCAATAGTAGAAAAAGGACAGGAACTAAAATTAGATAAGTTAGAACATGAACAACATTTTACAGAACCACCTCCAAGATATACGGAGGCTAGTTTAGTAAAAGCTTTGGAAGAAAAAGGAATTGGGAGACCAAGTACTTATGCACCAACAATAAATACAATTTTAGATAGAAGGTATGCTGAAAAATCAGAAAAGAAACTATATGCTACTGAGCTTGGGAAAATAGTAACAACTCTATTAGTTAATAATTTTAGTAATATAGTTGATGTTGAGTTTACTGCCCAAATGGAAAACGAATTGGATGAAGTGGAAGAAGGAAAGATTGAATGGAAAAAGGTAATTAGAGATTTTTATCCGCCATTTTCGAAAAAATTAGAGATTGTGGAAAAAGAACTAGAACATGTAGAATTAAAGCATGAAGAGTCTGATGTTGAATGTGAATTGTGTGGAAGAACAATGGTATATAAATATGGAAGATTTGGAAAATTTCTTGCATGTCCTGGTTTCCCAGAATGTAAAAATGCAAAGCCTATTATTGAGAAATTAGATATTCCTTGTCCTAAATGTGGTGGTGCTATATTAGTTAAAAAGAGTAAAAAGAAAAGAAAATATTATATTTGCGAAAATAACAATGATAATGCACAAGTGAAATGTGACTATATTTCTTTTAATAAGCCGAAAAAGGAAAAGAAGGAAGATGCAAGGGAAGAATAAAATATACTAAGACCTATGGGTCTATTTTTTTTTACAATATTGATAACTTTTTCTATAATATGATATAATTGTTTATAGAATAATAAATAAAAAGACATGTATAGGAGATGGTGTAATGAAAATCAAGGAGTTAATTAATGATGTACCTGTACTAGAAACAGAACGCCTTGTATTACGAAAATTTAATAATAACGATGCAGATGATTTATACGAATATTGCAAAGACCCAGAAGTAACAAAATATCTCATATTTGAAACATACGAAAACATAGAAACAGCACAAGATAGAATTGACTTTTTGCAAGCTAAGTATGCACAAGAAAAGATGCTATGTTGGGCGATAGTTGAAAAGTATAGTAAAAAAGTTATTGGTTCAATAGATTTATGTAATATATGTGATAAAGATAAAAAAGCAGAAGCGGGTTATGTATTGAATAGAGAATATTGGAATAGAGGATATATGACAGAATGTTTAAAAAGAGTATTAGATTATGCATTTAATGAATTAGGGCTTGTTAGAGTATATGCTAAATGTATAATTTCTAATATAGCATCTGAAACAGTTATGAAAAAGTCGGGAATGAGTTTTGAAGGAGTAGAAAAAAAGTCGGTATATATAAAAGGAAAATATTATGATGTAAAACAATATGCAATAACTGATGAAGAATACATACAAATAAAATAGTGTATATGTATTATTCCTTAAATACTTGTTAATAATAAGTGTAAAAGGAGTGATAAGTATGTATAAATTACCTGGAGAAATGCCAGTAGGTTTTGCTATGTCATTATCTATGCATCCACAAGCAATGCAATATTATTCTGGCTTATCGTTGCAACAGCAAACTGATATAGTTAAATATGTGCAAAATAATAAAACAGGAATGGAAGCTAAAGAAAAAGTTGATAGTGCTATACGAGGACTAGAAAATAATAATATTGATTTTCTTTAATTGAAGGGGTGATGTTATGTATAAAATGGCTAAAGAATTACCAATTGGTTTTGCAATGAAGTTATCAGCTAATTCGCAAGCAATGCAATATTATGCGAGTTTAAATAAGCAACAACAACATAGTATAGTTGAGTATATACAAAATAATCAAAGTGAATTAGAGGCAAGAGAAAAGATAAATAATGCAATTAGAGGTTTGGAAAATAACAGTATAGATTTTATATAAAAATGATAACATATTAAGATAATAGTAATAAAATAAATAGCATAGGAGGAGAAAAATAAAATGTCAAAAAACGCTAGAACGCTTGGGCTCTACACACAATTGGATATAATTTACAAACAAGGTTAACAAAGAATAACCTAGTTTTAGCATGCAATAAAAAATATAACCAAGAAAACATAAATAAAAATATGTTGTCTAAAAAAAGAAAAGATAAAAAATCAAGAAAGAGGTATGGAAAATGAAAAAAGGAATTAGTTTAGTGGCGTTAGTAATAACAATAGTGGTGTTGATAATATTAACAGGAACAATAATATTGTCAACAATGAATAATAACATATTTGATAATACAAATAGTACAGTA
>CALYAQ010000064.1 GCA_944393615.1 uncultured Clostridia bacterium | reverse complement strand
CAACAAAATTTTGCTTATTATTAACGGAAAGTTGACTATCTTGTTTTGCTGTAACATCAACCAACTCAAATGCAATTTGTGCTCTAGTTTTCATTTATTTCAACTCCTTGCCGGTTTTTCTGCTGTAAAATTAACAGTCATTTCTTTTCTATATGCTTTATTTTGCTTAAATCCGTATATTACTCTTGACACATTATTAAAGTATGCTGAAAATTCAAAATTAGCAATTTTTATATTATGAAATTCTTCTGGTTCTGTAAGTTTATTCCATAGCCTTTCATATTCGTCGTAATTATCATCAGTTTGAGGTTCAAATTTGATATCAGAAAAATTAAAATATACTCCTATCAATTCTCGTTTTAGAATTCCAGACTCTACTCTATTTGCATATTTGTCAAGGAAATCAGCTGTTTCTTTTACATCTGCATATACTCCAATGTTATATTTTTCTCCGTCAATTTCCAAAAAGTCATATTTTTCTGTCATTATTTTATACCTCCTAGAACCAGTTTGTTGCCTCGTCTTTTGCTTTCTTTGTCAAGTTCAATTTTTAATAATCTCACTAATTGTGCCAATGTGCCCTCAAATTTTATGTTAATAGTATTTGCTTGAGAGTTATTATTTTGTGTTTTATTATTTTGTTGATTGAATAGTTTTAAAGCAGTCAATATCATATCAAGCATTTTTCCTTCTGGTGCTACGATTTCTCCTTGAGTTTTATTATCTCCAATCATCGCAAGTTGAGGTGTATTTGCTTTTACATATCCACCTTCCGCCAAACGAGGTAAGCTAATTCTACTTAATTGAGAAATGTTAAATCCAAATCGTCTTCCTCCCCAACCTGGAACCCAATCAGGTATTTTAAAACTTAAATTATTTAAAACTCTTATTATCCCATTTATTCCGCTTATTACTCCATTGGCCATACTTTCAATTCCTCCGAGTATTGAATTTATGACACCTTTTATAGCATTCCATATACTATCGAAAATGTTTGTTACTGTGTTCTTCATTCCTTCCCAGATATTATTCCAAACTGTACTTATTGTATCTAATACATTAGATATTGTATCTCTTATCCCGTTAATTACATTACTTATTGTCGTAGTTATACCATCCCAAATATTAGATACAGTATCTTTTATCCAATTCCATATATTATTCCAAATATTCTCAATAGTATTTAAAACTGACTCAATTATTGCTGATACAGTTTCTATCGCAGCTTCTACAATATTTTTAATAGAATTCCATATGTATTCAAGAAAGCCTTCAATTGCTGTCCATATTCCTGAAAATATTTCTTTTATACCATTCCATGCTTTTTCCCAATCTCCTGTAAATACACCAACAATAAAGTCTATCAATCCACCTAAAGTTGTCCAAAGTCCGTTTAAAATGTCTCCAATAAATCCAAAAACATTCATGAATTGATTTCCTATTGCTTCTAATATAGGTGATATTACGGGCACAACATTTTCAATTATCCAATTTATTATAGGTACTAACCATGTATTCCAAATTTCTGATAAACCGTTTACTATTTTTCCTACAAATTCTAAGAAACTATCAACCATTGGTTGTATATGTTCTTGCCATAAAATATCAAATTTTTCTGCCCATTCGTCTAAGATTGGCTTTATGTTTTCATTCCATACAATTAACAATGTTTCTAAAATAGAACTAAAACCATTTTTTATGTTTTCTACAGCCGGTGCAATGTATATATCATATACTTCCCAGAACTTAGCAAATGTATCTTGTATTCCTTGTTTAATAGTTCCCAGCACACTTGATATTGGCTCTAGCATTGCTTGTAAAGTTTCTTTTATTAAATCTTTATTGTCTATGAATGGTTGTGTTATTATATATCTTAAATCATTTACTAAAGTGCCAACTACTTCTATTGCTCCTAAAAAGCCTTCTGTAAAAATAGCTATTATATCTGCTGATATTTGTTTTGCTGTATCTCCTCTGAATACACTAAAAATATCAGCAATTGCCATCCATAGCTGTCCTGTAATTTCTTTATCTCTAGCACTAATATCAAACAGTCTTACTAAATGATCTTGTAAGCTTTGTTTATTCTGTTCAAAAAATAAATTTATTCCACCTAATAAGTTGTCTGCTATCGTTATTCCAATACTAGTAACACTACCTATTACTCTGCCTAAGTTTAAAATAACTGAATTAACCCAATTATTTGCTGCGTTTACAACTTCTGGTGCAGTAAAAATACCTATTAAATTGTTTTTTATACCTTCAATTGAATTTGTAATACTACTAAAATCAAAAGCTCCAAATCCTTCTGAAAATCCTTGTTTAAATAAACTTATTAATTCTGAAGTTTTTCCCATGAAAGAATTCATTTCGTTGTTTGCTTCTTCCATAGTATCGCTTAAAGAATTTCCAAAATCTAAACTTGCTGAGCTTGTTCCTGCTCCTCCGCTTCCAGAAGAACTATCACTTTCTTGTAATACATTTAAATTATCAAAAGCCGCTAAATTGTTTGAAGCTTTTTTCGCACTACTTCCAATTCCTGAAACAGCTTCGGATGCGGTATCTGCAGAATTTGTCACGTCTGTTAAATCTGTCGCAATGCTTCCAACTCCACTAGAGCTATCGGATTTTTTACCTGTAATGAATTCAGTAAATGATTTAAAAGCATCTGCAAGAACTTGTAATTTAGATAATACCCAATTTATCCCCTGAACAATCGGCGTAAAAAGGTTAATAAATCCTTGTCCTAATGTTGCTTTAAATTCGTCAAATCTCAAGCTTAAGACTCTTGTTTGGTTTGCCCAACTATCACTAGTTCTTGCAAAATCTCCTTGTGCTAAACTTAATTTATCTAAAACAAATTGGTATCTTAATGCTGTCTTTTCTTGCTCTGTCATTGCACTTGTTGTTTTTCCAAATCCATTTGCTAACGCGTATTGGTCAAGTGCATTTTGTGTCATTACAACCCCAAGGTCCTTTAATGTTTCTGTTTCTCCTGTAAAAACAGACTTTAATTTTGTAAATGCTTCGTCGCTGGACATGTTGTAAAAAGATGCAACGTCTCCTGTTAATCCTGTTAATGTTTCTGACATTTCTAAGGCCGCTTGATTATTAAAATCAAACGCCTTAGCCATTGCTCCAAAAGTTCCGACATATTTTTTAGTTACTGTTTGTCCTAATCCAAATTGTGTTATTGCATTTTGAGCAAATTTATCAACTTCTCCATTTAAATTACCAAATGTAACATCTACAACATTTTGTACTTCTGATAGATTAGAGCCTAATTCTAGGCAACTTTTGGTAAAATCTACTACTGCTTTAACTGAAAAAGCAGCTATTGCAGCTTTTCCTATTTTCTTTAATGAACTTTCTATCCCAGAGCTTTTTATATTATTACTAGCATTTTTTAAACCTTTATTAAATGG
>CALYAQ010000063.1 GCA_944393615.1 uncultured Clostridia bacterium | reverse complement strand
TTAATATTTTATACTTTGTTATAACTTATTTTATATTGTTATAATTTTGATATGTAAAATTAGTTACAAATAGTAATATATAATAATAATTTGTTATAATATATAAAAAAAAAGCATTATACAATTTAAAATCATTTACAATATTTATTTTGTGAACTTCTCTTAAATAATTAATAATATAATTATAGTTTGTACCATCAAATATACCTATATTTACCAAATAAATCACTCCTAAATTTAGATATATATATTATTGTACAAATTTATAATATTATTCACTTTATCTACATTCATATTATATATCTTTGTGCTTGAAAAAAGCAAGAAAAAAAAAGAAAGAATAAATTCTTTCTAAAAAATAGTGTTACCATTTGATTTCCAATATATGTACACATACTATATCTGCGTATGTAATATATTCTGCATTAAATCCCTCATTTTTAAAAGTAAATCTCAATTTTTCCATTAGTAGATATGGAAGTATAGTATATGCACTCCAGTCATCAAGATAAGCTAACCAGCCATAACCAGTACGTAATCTTCTTGCTAATAGAGCCTCTTCAGACTTTAATTCGGCACAAATTTTAGAATACACTTCTTCAAACACAACCAAATCAATTAATTTTGCTTCAAGCTTTTCAATACAGTCTTCTCGTCCTTTCCAAGATATATGAATTTTATATCCAAAAATTCCTTTTGAAATTTTACATTCAAACCCATAATTAATAAAATGTTGTTTAGTTTCATTTAATTCAGGAATTTCTTTATATCCTGTTAATAAACTTTTTTCACCTTTATAATAACTTCCTAAAACAGAACTCTCGAGTTCGCAAATAAACCGTTCATGAAATTCATGCTGTTCTCTTTCTTTTTTTTCTTCTTTTTGTTTTCTTTCTTCTTCGTTCTTTTCTTTAATTGCTTTTGCACTCATTTCTTGGATTTCATTAAATAGTGCACTGTTCAAATTTTTACCAAACTTCGAATACGTTTTAACATTCTTTTCAAAATCATTTTGTTCATTACTCATTTCAAATATCTCCTAATTTTAAGAAAAAATTAAATTTATTAAACTACATAATGCATTTGTTAAAAATATAGCAGATACAATTTGTAGAATGGTACACTCTATAAGATACTTCCTATCATTATGATATATATATCTAATCACAAAATACCATGTTATTAAGCATAATATTATAGCAACAGCTACTAAAGTATAACCATAGGTTTTGTCGTAAAAATTGTAATACGCAAAAGATATAAATATATATACAAATGATGCTAACGTAAAGCCCCAAGCTAATTTTCTTTCATACTTGGTTAAGTCAAAACTCGTTTTTCTATACGTTTTAATATGAGCATTGAGCTCAGATTCACTAATAAATTCGTCTGTCATGCATCAATTATAGCATATTTTGATTATTACGTCAACTATCATAGTCTTCTAGGAATTTATACAAATTTTCCTTACCATTAACAGTTACACCTGTAGTTTGAAACATATATCTATCTGATTGTCTTAATGTATCAATGTTAATATCTAATACCTGTAAAAGTTCAATTGTACTATCATCTAATATTTTATATATCCCTATTTTTTTATCTACTTCTTTTACCAAATAATGTTCACCACAAAACTCATTAATACTGCGTTTCAACACAACTTTATCTACATCAAATTCTATAATTTCATAACCACTATATCTAGTAACAATATCATCATAAGTTAAATTAATCATATCTTTTGTGATTTCCTTTTTTTCTTCTATTGTATGATTACATAATTTATATTCAGTTATAATATAGAATTGTGTATTTATCCCAATCTTATACTCCTTGTTTATAGTTTCTATACCATTAATATTATTCAAATTATTATTTTCTTGATTACTTGTATTATTAAAAATTGCTACCGCTGATATAGTAAGACATACAACACCTATTACAAATGAAATCATTTTTAATCTTTTCATATTTTATCTCCTCATTTTATCCTTTTTACCTATTATTTACCAAAAAATGTTTTTTATACACAATTTCAAAACATTGTTCTTATGTTGAAAAGTCTATTCTTGTATTTTTCAATTACTATTTCTCCATTGATGTCTGTTCTATACACTTTACAATTCAGACCATGTAATCGTGAAATAACTTCTTGACTTGGATGTCCAAAACTATTCTTTTTACCAACTCCAATTATCCCAATAATAGGGTTAATTCTTTCTAAAAATTGCATTGTACTACTAGTTTTAGAACCATGATGTCCCACCTTTAAAATATCAGCTTTAACATTTATATTATTATCAATTAAATATTTCTCCACTTCCTTTTCAATATCACCAGTAAACAATAACTCAACGTTATAGTATATAAATTTCATAACAATCGAATTATTATTTATATTGTTTGGAATATATACATTATCAGGGAAAAGTATATCTATATATATATCTTCTGTTATTCCTATTCTTTCCCCTTTTTCTACTGTTAAAACATTTATTCCTTTTTCTTGTATTAACATCATAAACTCTAAAAAGTCTTTTGATATATCCTCTTGTTTGGCAATAACTAAATTTCTCACATCTATATTATTTACTACAGCTTTCAAACCGGCAAAGTGATCATTGTCAAAATGTGATACAAACATATAGTCAATTTTTTTTACTCTTTTGTATAACAAATATGGTAACACTACTCTTTGCCCTACATCAAATTCTTTACTTGTACTCCCCCCACCATCAATTAAAATGTTTTTTCCATTAGTCTGTATTAAAGTACAATCGCCTTGTCCTACATCTATAAATTGTATAGATAGTTTTATATAATTCCCTACATATATAACACCCAATATGACAACTAATACAATTAGTAAAATAGCTTTTCTTTTAATCTTTTTTAACATATTTTTTAACAAAACATAATACTTTTTCGAGAAAAATATTGAATAAATAGAAAAATAGTATACTAACATTTCAAAAAAATTTAAAGGCGATACTAATATTTTAGATAATGGTAAAATATTAAAAAACTGTGAAATATGTACAATTAATTGAGTTATAGTATTTATTGCAAAAATAAACATTTCAGATACAAAAGGTATGTTATATATTAATGCAAAAATTATAGATAGTATAATCAACAAGCCAGATAGTGGTACAACAAAAATATTAGCAAGTATAGATGTAACATATATTGTATTAAAACAATTCATTAATATTGGAGTTATTAACAATTGTACG
>CALYAQ010000062.1 GCA_944393615.1 uncultured Clostridia bacterium | reverse complement strand
CAAGTGAAGGAACAGACAAAGAAATAATAGGAGATATAACAAGACCAACTGTAAGAATAACAGCAGATACAACAGATATAACAAATGTGGATAGTATAAAATATACAATAGAATTTAGTGAGGCAGTAATAGGCTTTACAATAGAAGATATAACAGTAAATAATGGAACAAAGGGCGAATTTACAAAAATAAATAAAACAACATATACAATAGTAGTAACAAATGATATAGACTGTATACAAACAGTAATAGTAGCCGAAGGAGTATGTACTGATATATCAAATACTGAAAATATACAAGGAAGTAAAGAAATAAATATAAATAGGACAGTACCAACAGTAGTAATATCTCCAAATGGAAGTGGTGCAACAAAAGAAATAAATGTAACAATAACAGCAAGTGGAGTAAATGAATTAAGAGCAGATAACGAATATAAATATTGTTTAACAACAAATGAAACATTACAAGGCAATGAAACATGGCAAGATTATACAAGTGGACAAGCAATAACAATAGGAACAGGACTAAATGGTACATACTATATACATACAAAACAAATATATGATATAGCAGGCAACTATAGTGAGGCAGTAACAAGTAACCCATTCATATTTGATAATACACAACCGACATGTACAATAACGTGTAATAAGGCAAGTCCAACAAATGCAAGTACGTTAACATATACAATAAAGTTTAGTAAAAATGTAACAGGTTTTACGGCAAGTGATATAACAGTAACGAATGGAACAAAAGGAACATTAAGCGGAAGTGGAGCAAATTACACATTAATAGTAACAACAAGTGCAAATCAAAACAATACACAAACAGTAAAAGTAGGAGCGGGAGTATGTACAGATGGTGCAGGAAATACAAATATAGTATCTAATACAACATCAATTGCAATAAATAGAGTAGCACCAACGTGTACAATAACGTGTGATAAGGCAAGTCCAACAAATGCAAGTACGTTAACATATACAATAAAGTTTAGTAAAAATGTAACAGGTTTTACAGCAAGCGATATAACAGTAACAAATGGAACGAAAGGAACATTAAGTGGCAGTGGAGCAAATTATACATTAACAGTAACAACAAGTGCAAATCAAAACAATACCCAAACAGTAAAAGTAGGAGCAGGAGTATGTACAGATAGTGCAGGAAATACAAATATAGTATCTAATACAACATCAATTGTAATAGATAGAGCAGCACCAACATGTACAATAACAGCTCGCGTATCAGAAAAAAATGTAATAAATACAATAACATTTAGTGAACCAATAACAGGTTTTGCATTATATGATATAACAGTATCAAATGGAACAAAAGGAAGCTTTAGCGGAAGTGGAACAACATATAGTTTAACAGTAACGGGTGGTAGTGTAGGAACACAAAGCGTAAGTGTACCAGCAAATGTATGTACAGATAGTTTGGGAAATGGAAATATAGCATCGAATGTAAAAAGTGTATCAATTATTAAAAAGACACATACAAACAATATATGTGAATATACTAATCCTAGTATTTCAGTATACACGTGTTCATATTGTGAAGAAAGAGTGGGGGTGTACACGCTAATGCAGGGACACGGTGGTTGTCCGGTTTGCGACACATACTACATGGGTTCACATGTTTATTCGAGACATTCGTGCGAATATACTTCTAAGATTGTATATTAATAGTGAAGGATACCATACAACGACCTATACTTTCTGTAGTGTTCGCTCAATAATGTTTTAACTTTTATTCCTAGCTAGTTGAAGTGGATATGTTATGGTGTTAGGAATTGAAAATGAAAAAATGAATTATAAAAAGTAATTAGAAAAGGAAAATAAATGTAAGAACTAGATTACGATGTGTAGGATATAAGCTGTATATTTAATTCCAAAAATGTAGATGTGCAGAATATATTTCGAACGGTAGTAGATATAAAGAACAAGTAATGCGTTGAAAATTAGTTTATCAATCAATTAAAGTTGAGTTGTTAGTAAGCAATCATATTTATAAAAACGTGATTGCTTTTTCATAATCATTTTTAAAAATCTTGCATTTGATGTTTTTGTATGCTAGAATAAATTTGAAAATTTAGTTAAGAATATACAAGAGGTGGAATATGAAAATAGCATTTTTTGATACAAAAGAATATGATAAGGAGTTATTCGAAAAATATAATAAAGAATATGGATATGAATTTAAGTTTTTCGAAACCAAGTTAAATCACGAAACAGCACCGTTGGCAAATGGGTACGACGCGGTTTGTGTTTTTGTTAATGATGAAGTTAATAAGGAAACAATTGATTGTTTGGTCCAAAATAATGTAAAGTTAATAGCTTTAAGATGTGCAGGATATAATAATGTGGATATAAAATATGCAAATGAGAAGATTTGCGTTGTACGTGTACCTGAATATTCTCCTTATGCAGTTGCTGAACATGCTGTTGCACTATTATTAGGACTAAATAGAAAATTGTATAAAGCATATCAAAGAACAAAAAAATATAATTTTTCATTAAATGGATTATTGGGTTTTGATATAAACGGAAAAACAGTTGGCGTTATAGGAACGGGAAAAATAGGAAAAATATTTATTAAAATAATGAAAGGTTTTGGAGCGAATGTACTTGCGTATGATGTATATCCTGATTATGATTATGCAAAACAAATGCAGTATGATTATGTGGAATTAGATAGGTTATATAAAGAATCTGACATAATATCCTTACATTGTCCATTGACAGAAGCAACAGAACATATAATAAATAAAGATAGCATAGCACTTATGAAAAATGGAGTATATATTATAAATACGAGTAGAGGAAAACTAATTAAAACAAAAGATTTAATAGATGCACTAGAAAAAGGAGAAATAGGTGGACTAGGGTTGGACGTTTACGAAGAAGAAAAGAATTTCTTTTTAAATGATATGTCTAATTCATATATAAGGGATCAAGACCTTTCCACTTTATTAACAATGCCCAACGTTTTTATAACTTCACATCAAGCATTTTTTACTAGTGAGGCTTTAAATAAGATTGCGCTAGATACATTACAAAATATTAAAGAGGTATTTGAAGGCAAGGAATGTAAAAATGAAATAAAATTTATATAAAATTAAAACAGACTTTTAAAAGCCTGTTTTTAATTTTATATCTATTTTGTAGCTAATATTTTTTCTATTTCTTCATATCTTTTAATTTTAGCAGTTGTGGTTTTTATCATAGGTTCATCTGTTAAAATAATATTTTTTATATGTTTATAAGTGGTTAGAGTACCATTTATTTGTTTTATATCATTCCATATCATGTCTTTCAAATCTTCGTTAGAAATATTAGGATAATGTTCACTTACATAATCTTTGTTATATACAATTTTTGCAGATAAAAGTAAATCGTCACTTTTTGGTAGACCAAAGACCATACTTTCTTGTATGTAAGGTAAGTTGTTAATTAGAATTTCTATTTCTTCTGGATAAATGTTTTTACCGTTTTTTAATACAACAACATTTTTCTTTCTGCCTGTTACAAAAAAGTAACCGTCTTTATCCATATATCCTAAATCTCCAGTATGGAACCATCCATCTTCTAAAACTTCATTTGTAGCTTCTTCGTTTTCATAGTACCCAAGCATTACATTTGGACCTTTTGCAATTATTTCCCCTATACCTTCGTTATTAGGTTCAAATATTTTCATTTCAACATTACACATTGGAATACCTATAGAACCGTAACGTATATGTTTATAATTTTCTGCACATAATACAGGAGATGTTTCTGTTAGACCATAACCTTGTATTGTTAATATTCCAAATGTATTAAAATCTTTTGCCACTTTTTTATCAATTGCAGCCGCACCTGATACTATTAAACGTAGATTGCCACCTAATTTATCTAATATTTGTTTGAACATTTTTCTTCTAATGTCTATACCAAATTTAAGCAGTAAATTGCTTAAATTACTACCGAATTTAATAACTTTTGTTTTGCCTTGTTTTTCAACTTCTTGCATAATTTTTTTATGCATTGCTTCTATAAGCAATGGAACGCATATAAAAACAGAAACTTTGTATTCTTCTAAATTTTTTTGTATATGTCTTAACCCATCACAAAATACATTTACAGCCCCTGAAGCTAATAAGAATATTAGAGCCATTGAACCGAAACAATGATGAAAAGGTAAAAAAGCCATGTGTACATCTGTTTCATACATTTTTACAATTGAAGAAAAAGCGTATATATTAGACGCTAGATTTCTATGTGAAAGCATAACTGCTTTAGATAGAGATGTTGTTCCAGAAGTGAACAAAATTATACTCATAGCATTATCATCTATTTTACTATTTTCAAATCTAATATCGCCTTTTTCTATAAATTCTTTCCCTAGCTGTAAATAATTTTTTAAAGCTTCAAACCCTTGTATTGAAGTTTCTTGCATACAAATAAAATTTTTCACTGAAGTAGAATTATTATTCATAATATCAAGCATTTGTTTTTCATATTCTTTTGCAAATACCACAGCATCTGCATAACTTCTTTTTAATAAAGACTCGATTTCTTGTGGTGGCAAGCCTTTATCTAAAGGTACTACTATACTACCACTATTTAATGTGGCGAAGTATGTAATTGCCCAATAATAACTATTAGGGCCAATTACGGCAATTCTTTTTCCTTGAAGTCCAAGCTCATATAGTGAGGTTCCTAAGTATTTAATATCGTTTCCGAAATCAGAATATGTAATATCAATATATTTAGTTTTACCATTTTCCATTTCCTTTAATCTAAAAGCAATATTTGTTGAATATTGTTTTATAGCTGTATCTATTAACTCTTTTAAATTTTTATACTCCATAGGAGTGTACAATTTTTGAGTGTCTTTCATAAGTTTTAATTTCCCCCTTTTATTATTAACATACGTTAATCTAGTAGACGATACTAGATTAACACATAATTATTAACTTGTCAAGTGGTTGACTAAATGCAAAAAGTATGATATATTTTATGTAGGAACGGTGATAATATGAAAAATGAATATAAAAAAGAGCAGGCAATTGAATATTTTTATATACCTAAATGGGAAGAAATACCAAACATAAGTCTATACTTAGATCAAGCAGTTACGTTATTAGAAGACTATTTAAAACCATTTACACTAGACCCAGAGGAAAAGGTTATTACTAAAACAATGATAAATAACTATGTTAACCAGAATATAATTAAAACACCTGTTAATAAAAAGTA
>CALYAQ010000061.1 GCA_944393615.1 uncultured Clostridia bacterium | reverse complement strand
ACACAATTAATTTATTATACCTATTTTTTCTCTCCATTACTTTGCTTTCTAATATTTTTATACTTTCTACTTTCGTCTTAAAAATACTTTCGTAGAAATCTTTAAAATATTGTGGTTTTTCAGAATTGCAAAATATCTTTTGAAACATATAGTCATTTGAAACTGGTATAAAAACTCTTTTATCTTCTTTTGTCATATCTTATATCTTCTCCTTAATATTATACTACATTATTGCTTTTTAAGCAATATTCTTTGTGATTTTTATCAAATAATTTTCGAATAATTAAACGATTGATTTTAAATATTATGAATATTCACATATCTTTATTATGGAAATAATTGTAACATATTTACTAAAATATGTCAATACTTTTTAACAATATTTTTCAAAATAATATAACAGCAAACACTATCTACTTATAGCATTTGCTGTCTTTTTATGTCGTTTTATATTTAAATTATTCCCAATCAAACTTTGGATAACCGTGTATAGAAAAAACACACCTATATAGGTGCATTTTAGTTATAATATATTTTTAGATTCAATAGTTTGACCTTTAGGTAAATGGTCTACGCAAAATTCAAATTCTTTCATTTCTGCCAAAGCCTCCTGTTTTTCTCTAAAAGTGCAATACACGTGTGACTTTTTTAACGAAACAGTAGCTTTTTCAAGTAAAGAATGGTCTATAATGACCCCTAGTTTATCAGAGATTTTCTCCCACCTAGTCTCCAAATCATTCAATTTAGTATCGACATTTTCCCATTCTTCAGACTCTATGCCCTTTGTTATATCTTTAACCTCATCTAATAAATTACTAGATTGCTCTATTAATCGTTTTTCCACATATAAAGAGGAGCTCACTACTATGATTAGTGCTACTATGGCTATAATTATCTTTTTCATATTAACCTCACTTTATTTAAGTAAATACAACTACATTATCTAATTCATCAACACAAAGAAGAATTATATCATCTAACTTTTTATTTAAAGCCTTTAATTTCGCATCAACCCATTTTCTATCTTTACCAATTTTTTGCAAATTAGATTCGTCAATTTCCTTATTTATTATTATACTAGTTTGAATACCTCTTTCTCCATTAGTATTTTTTACTTTTGGTTTGTCAGACTTTTCAATAATTGATACATCTCCACTAGTCTCCAAAATTGCGTAATATACATCTTCTATATATGGATAATCATTTTGTCTTAATCTTTCTTGTAATTCTTTTATTGTTATTTGTTGTTTTTCTAATTGAGAAATTTCTATTTTTCCTTTATTGATTAACATAGCAGGACTTCCACTTGTTAATTTATTTACACTTTTGCTTTTTATACTAAGTGCGGATATAATTATATGAATAATTAGTAAAGCAACAATTGATATTAAGCCATTTATTAATGACATATCAGGGTCTTGCATAGGCACTGTTGCCAAGTCTGCTAACATTAAAGCAATAACAAATTCAAACGGTTGAAATTGACTTATCTCACTTTTTCCCATTAAACGCATGATAATAAGGACTAGGAAATATACAATTATTGTTCGTACAAATACAACTAACATTTGCCCTCCTAATATTTAATTTATCCTTCTAATTGTTTACCTAATAGCATAGAAGCAGTCTGTACTATTTTTATTTCAGAATCTCCTATTCTATTTTTATTTTCAATAGACATTAAACTAATTGAACCTACCGTATCCCCGTCTGCTATTATTGGGTATACAATTTGTGAATTATATTTTGCATTATCATCATAAATAGTTATAGGGATAGTTTTATCTGTTTTTTCTTTTGTAAAGAAATATACTCTATCTTCAATTATTCTTTCTAATTCATTACTTATTCCCTTATCTACATATTCTTTTTTTGGAACTCCCGCAATAGATACTACAGTATCTTTATCTGTTATTACACAAGCAAAGCCTGTAGTCTTACTCAATATTTCTGCATATTCTCCTGAAAATTCACTAAGTTCGCCAATGGGAGAATATTTTTTTAATATAACTTCTCCATCTCTATCAGTAAAAATTTCCAAAGGATCACCCTCTCTTATTCTTAATGTTTTTCTTATTTCTTTAGGTATTACAACTCTTCCTAAATCATCTATTCTTCTTACAACACCTGTCGCTTTCAATAAATTCCCTCCTTTACATTTATATATCTTTATTATTGTTAAATTTTTCTTTTTTATGCATATAAAAACAAAAAAATATAAAAAAAATATAATGTCAAATTTTAACATTATAAAATGTATTACTCTACCACTTCACAATATATTGATAATTAATTTTTCCACAATATTCTTTTTTTCTACATATCACTTGTACTCTTTCAATATTCTTAAGCATTTTTTCTAATTTTTCCATAGTTTTTTTTACTTTTTTTGTACGAAATGTATGGTTGTCATAAAAAGTATAACTCCATGTTGTTTCTCCTGTACAAACATAACTACGAAACTGTTTTAATGCATTTGATAAATCAATATCTAATGTGTCTTCATACAGTTTGTCAATAACCTGAATAAGTTCAGCTCGTTGATACATTTTACACCTCAATTATCTCGTGTATATTTTTCAAACATTTTATTTAGTAATATTATATCACAATTTTACATAATGTGTCAAATATTATTTTGTATTACATTTGTATTGCAAACGTGATGCATAAAAAATAACTCTTTTGTTATACTATTGTATTATGGAGTGTGATATATGATGCCTCAGAAAAGTAAGGAAAAATTTATAATTCCAAAGACTCCTTCCACGGAGCCTAAATGTATACGTTTTCCAATGGACGTAGTAACTGCAATAGAAGAGCAAGTGCAAAAAGGAAATTCTACATTTTCAGCATTTGTAATAGAAGCTTGTAGATACGCATTGAAAAACATAGACGATTAGATTAACAGGAGAATATTAAGTGCATATAAAGCAGAATATGCATTTAATATTTTTATATAATAGCATATTGAAAAACAACAATTCGTATTGTATACAAACTTTATTGTCCCTGTTTGTTTTTTGACAAAATTAGAATATAATTATATAATATAAATAAATATATATCACATTATTTAGCGAGGTTTTTATGAATTTACAAATACGTATAGATAGTAAATTAGAAAATAAATCTGTAAAAGACATATTGAAAAATAGTCTTAATTTATCCAATAGATTAATTATAAAGTTAAAGAAATATAATCAAATATACTGTAATGATAAGATATGTTATACAAACCACATTGTTAAACTAAATGACATTATTAAGGTAAATATAGATTTTGTACAAGAAGATAATATTGTACCAATGCATAATGATTTAGACATACTATATCAAGATGACAGCATGTTAATTGTAAATAAACCCGCTGGTGTTCCTACACACCCTTCAATGCAACATTTTAATAATACCTTATCTAATTATGTTAAAGCATATTATTTAGAAAATAACATAAACACATTAATTAGACCAGTTAATAGATTAGATAAAGACACTAGTGGTATAGTAGTATTTGCCAAAAATCAATATATACAAGAAAGTTTAATTAGACAAATGCAACAACATATATTTAAAAAATATTATTCTTGTATCATACAGGGTATATTATCAGAAAAAAATGGTACAATAACATTACCTATAGCCAGAGAAAATGACAGTATTATAAAAAGATGTGTAAATAAAAACGGACAACCTGCAATTACAAATTATACTGTAGAAAAAGAATTTGAGCTAGACTCTAAAAAGTATTCTCTATTATCAATTTATTTGCAAACAGGTAGAACACATCAAATACGCGTTCATTTTTCACATATTGGGCATCCTTTACTAGGAGATTGGCTCTATGGTACCAAAAGCAAATACATATCTAGACAAGCTTTACATTGTCAACAAATAAAATTTATACATCCAATAAATAAAGAAAAAGTGACAATAACTTGCCCAACGCCCAATGATATTATGAATATTTTAAGTTAACCTATTGATAAGTTGAGCTTTTATTGATATAACTATATATGTTAAAGGAGGAAATAAAATGTATACTTGTAGTGATATACAAAATTTTGCAAACTATATATCACAATCAGGACTAGATTTGAAACATCAATATGGGAAAAAAAGTTTTTTTGTTCCATTTTTTGTTGACCAATCAACAGATAAGTTTAAAAAATCTGTTGTTATTTCCTCTGCCTATTTAGATTTATGTGGGACTAGTTCTTTTTGTAACTCAAATAAATTTAAAATTAATACTGCTATACCACAGCTCGTTGAAAAAAGCACTGGAATTTCCAGTTCAGACTTTATGTATAAATGTTATGACATTAATAATAGTATTGATAATAAAGAAAAAATTAATTATTCATATTTATCAAAAAATTTAGATATATTTTTTAAAGAAAAGGAAGTGTAATGTATGGCTAATTATTCAGTTGGAAAAATATTAAATGTAAACAATATCGATTTTTGCATATTATCTATAATAGAATATAAAAATAACACGTACATACTAGCAATGGAATCTGTAGAACATGTTATTCCTGAGCATCCAAAAATAATATTATTAAAAGATATAGGAAAAAAAGAAGCAAATTTTGGCTCACATTTTGAAATCATTCACAACAAAAGTGAAATTGAAAACGTATTAAAAAACATAAAAATATAGAAGAAATTTCTTCTATATTTTATATTAATCTCCATGGCCTAACATCTGCTAAGCATGCATCTATTTCTTTTTTGTCTACAATACCAACTTTAATTGCTTTAACTGTTTTAAAAAACACATCGTAATCTCTACCACAGCAATCATTCCATAGAATATATAATCTCGAACCAACAATATTATACTGCTTCAATGTATCAATATACTCTTGTACATTTTCATGCTCAGCGAACCAATTTTTAACAAATGTTATTGCTCCCGGATTGCCTTGTGCTAACATTTCGACCATACTTTTGTTGTTCATTTTTACCTCAATTCAAAAGATTTTTCATAAATTTATTATACGTATATATTATACTTTATTTTTTTACAATTGTCAAAACAAAATACATAGTTTTTTACCTATGTATTTTGATATATTAGCAAATCTATAAGCCGGGTTCTGTATTTGATAGTCATTTATCTAGGCTATATATTACTATATAGCTCAAGCCACCTACCTTAAAATAAGCGGGCCACTTTATATTTAATTTCTGGTGTTGCACCGAATGGGGTTTACACAAGTAATATGTTACCATACTACTTAGTGAGCTCTTACCTCACTTTTTCATCCTTACACTGTATACACAATGCGGTTATTTTCTGTTGCACTTTCCTTAAAGTCACCTTCACTGGACGTTATCCAGCATCCTGCCCTATGGTGCCCGGACTTTCCTCATGTTTACACATGCGACTATCTGACTTACTATAATATATTTTAATATATTTTTTTATATTTGTCAATTGCTAATTTTACGCTGTTATTGATCTCTTATTCATTCCAAAAGACTATACGGAAAGAAGCGCCGACATAAGGCTCGCCGGAGATATACTCCAAATGATCGAAGCCGAAGGCACCCACTTGTGTGCTATTAGCGCAATCGCCACCACGGTACAAGAACGGATAAGATGAGTTAACGAATGCTGAGATGTCGCCATACCAACCCGCCCAATTTGTTCCACTTGTTATATATGCACTTGCTGATGTTTCATATATTGCGTGTCCATAAGCATATACTCCTCCTATTTTTCCGTAATTATCTGTAGTACTTCCACTACTTGC